>CANASS010000021.1 GCA_947364395.1 uncultured bacterium | reverse complement strand
GCATCGGCCTGCTGGACATCGTGGAGAACCGGCTGGTGGGCATGAAGGACCGGGGGGTGTACGAGACCCCGGGCGGAGCCATCCTCTATCGGGCCCACGAGGTGCTGGAGATGATTACGGTGGACAAGGACACCAAGCACATGAAGTCCAAGCTTGCAGTGGATTTCGCCGACCTGGTGTACAACGGCAAGTGGTTCACCCCCCTGCGGGAGGCCCTTCAGGCCTTTGCCGTGGACACCCAGAAGCACGTCACCGGCCAGGTGAAGCTGAAGCTGTATAAGGGCAACATGATTACCGCCTCCGTCACCTCCCCAGAGACGCTGTACTCCGAAAACCTGGTGACCTTTGAGGAGAGCGATTACAATCAGGACGACGCCACCGGGTTTATCAACCTGTGGGGCCTGCCCGACAAGGTTCAGGCGCTGCGGGAGCAGGGGAAACTGTAAGCGTCCGAGCCGCCGCGAACAGGCGAGGCGTGATAACCATAAGGAGGAAGTCATGAAGGTATTGATGATAAACGGCAGTCCCAGGGCCAACGGGAACACCGCCGCCGCCCTGGGGGAGATGGAGAAGATTTTCGCCCAGGAGGGCGTTGAGACGGAAGTGCTCCACATCGGCAGTCAAGCCGTCCGGGGCTGCGTCGGCTGTCTCCAGTGCGCGGAGAAGGGCCGCTGCGTCTTTGACGACGCGGTGAACCAGGCGGCGCCCAAGTTCGAGGCCTGCGACGGCCTGGTGGTGGGCAGCCCGGTGTACTACGCCTCCGCCAACGCCACCCTGGTGGCCTTTCTCACCCGGCTGTTTTACAGCACCCATTTTGATAAGCGGATGAAGGTGGGCGCGGCGGTGGTGGCCGCCCGCCGGGGCGGGCTGTCCGCCACCTTCGATGAGCTGAACAAATTTTTCACCATCTCCGGCATGCCGGTGGCCTCCAGCCAGTATTGGAACAGCGTCCACGGCCGCCTGCCCGGCGAGGCGGCGGGGGACGCCGAGGGCCTCCAGACCATGCGGACCCTGGCCCGGAACATGACCTTCCTGATGAAGAGCATCCAGCTGGGCAGGGACGCATACGGCCTCCCTGAGCGGGAGCAGGCGCAGAGAACAAATTTTATCCGTTAAGGAGCGATCAGTATGAAATTGTGGGCGGGCCGTTTCCAGAAGGAGACCGACACCCTGGTCAACGACTTCAACTCGTCCATCGGCTTTGACGCCCGGCTGTACGAGCAGGACATCCGGGGCTCCATGGCCCACGCCGCCATGCTGGGCAAAACCGGGGTCATTGAGGAGCACGAGGCGGAGAAAATCGTGGAGGGCCTCCAGGCCATTTTGGCGGACATCGAGGCGGACCGGGTGGAGTTCTCCCTGGACAATGAGGATATCCACATGAATATCGAGGCCCTGCTGACCCAGCGCATCGGGCAGACGGGCAAGCGGCTGCACACCGCCCGGTCCCGGAACGACCAGGTGGCCACCGACTTCCGGCTGTATGTGAAAGAGGAGATTCCCCACATCATCGGCCTGCTGCTGGATCTGGAAAAGGTGCTGGTGAAAAAGGCCAAGACCAACCTGTCCACCGTCATGCCGGGGTATACCCACCTCCAGAGGGCCCAGCCCACCACCTTCGGCCACTACATGATGTCCTACGCCAACATGCTCAAGCGGGATGTGACCCGCTTGGAGGACTGTATGGAGCGGATGGACGAGTGCCCCCTGGGCTCCGGGGCGCTGGCCACCTCCACCTACCCGGTGGACCGCTTCCAGACCGCCGCCGCCCTGGGCTTCGCCAAGCCCACCGACAACTCCATGGACTCGGTGTCCGACCGGGACTACGCCATCGAGCTGCTGTCCGCCCTGTCTATTTTGATGATGCACCTGTCCAGGTTCTCCGAGGAGATCATCCTGTGGTGCTCCTGGGAGTTCAAGTTCGTGGAGCTGGACGACGCCTATTCCACCGGCTCCTCCATCATGCCCCAGAAGAAGAACCCCGACGTGGCCGAGCTGGTCCGGGGCAAGACCGGGCGGGTGTACGGCTCCCTCATTACCCTGCTCACCGTGATGAAGGGCCTGCCTCTGGCCTACAACAAGGACATGCAGGAGGACAAGGAGCCGGTGTTCGACGCCATTGACACCGTGGAGCTGTGCGTCCCCGTGTTCGCCGCCATGCTGGACACCTTGGCGGTGAAGGAGCGGAACATGGCCCGGGCAGCGTCGGTGGGCTTCATCAACGCCACCGACTGCGCCGACTATCTGGTGAAGAAGGGGATGCCCTTCCGGGAGGCCTATATGATCGTGGGCCGGCTGGTCCACATGTGCATCCGCACGGGGGAGAGCCTGGACACCCTGCCGCTGAAGGATTTCCGGGCCATCTCCGGGCTGTTTGACGAGAGCGTGTACGACGCCCTCCAGCTTAGAACCTGCGTCAACGAGCGCAAGGTGTACGGCGGCCCGTCGGAGGAGAGCGTGAAGCGTCAGATTGCCCTCATCGAGGAGTTTGTGGCCGCGCGGAAGGCGGAGGGCTGACATGGACCTGACCCCTTATTTCAAAAGCGTGCTGGACCAGGACCGGGCGCCGGTGGTGCTGTGTGACCTGAACCACACTGTGATCTATATGAACCCGGCGGCGGGGGAGCGGTACGCGAAACAGGGCGGCATGGCCCTGGTGGGGACCAGTCTGCTGAACTGCCATCCGCCCAAGGCCAACGAGATGATCGAGCGGGTGGTGGAGTGGTTCCGGGCGGACCGAACCCACAACCTGATCTACACCTTCCGCAACGACAGCGAAAACAAGGACGTGTACATGGTTGCCCTCCGGGACAGGGGCGGCGCTCTCATCGGCTACTATGAGAAGCACGAGTACCGGGACCGGGAGACCATGGGGCTGTACGAATTTGAGCCGTGACCGCGGCGTAGGACGTGAGGATATGAGCAAACCGAAAATTTACATCGACGGCAAGGAGGGCACCACCGGCCTTCAGATCTACGAGCGGTTGGGAGTGCGGGAGGACATCGAGCTGCTGCTCATCGACGAGGACAAGCGCAAGGACGTGGAGGAGCGGCGCAAGCTGCTGAACGCCGCCGACCTGGTGTTTCTGTGCCTGCCGGACGAGGCCGCCCGAGAGGCGGTTTCTCTGATCGGCAATGAGCAGACCAGGGTTATCGACTGCTCCACCGCCCACCGCACGGCCCAGGGCTGGGCCTACGGCTTCCCGGAGCTTCACGGACAGCGGGAAACAATCAGGACGGCCGGACGGGTGGCCAATCCGGGCTGTTACGCCACCGGCTTTCTGGCCCTGACCCGGCCGCTGGTGGAGATGGGAGTGCTGGACCAGGATGCGTTTGTGACCTGCCACGCCCTGTCCGGCTACACTGGGGCGGGAAAGAAGGCCATCGCCCAGTATGGGGACCCGGACCGGGAGGGGGAGCTGGACTCCCCCCGGCATTACGCCGTAACCCTGGGCCATAAGCACATCCCGGAGATGATGGCGGTGAGCGGCCTGGCGCGAAAGCCCATCTTCATGCCCATGATCTGTGATTTTCCCCAGGGCATGACGGTGACTGTCCCCTTGTTTACCGGCTGGCTGAGGGGCTCGGGGTCCATCGCCGCCCTTCGGGAGCTGTATGAGGGCTACTATGCCGGAAGCCCCATTGTGCAGCTGCGACCCGCCGACGCGCCAACCTGCGGGTTCATCGGCTCCAATAACCTGGCGGGAAAGGATGTCCTGCAAATCTTCGTCAATGGCAATGAGGAGCAGCTGATGCTTACAGCCCGGCTGGACAACCTGGGCAAGGGGGCCTCCGGCGCGGCGGTGCAGAACATGAATCTGATGCTGGGCTTTGAAGAGACCAAGGGCCTGAGCTTATGACAAAGAAAGCGAAACGCAGTTTCGCGTTAAAAGTTCTTTTTGATCCTTTTTCTTTCAAGAAAAAGGATGAACAACAAAAAGGGGTCAATTGAAATGCTGAAAGAGATCGCGGGCGGCGTGTGCGCCGCCAAGGGCTTCCAGGCCGCCGGGGTGCACTGCGGCGTAAAGGTGGGGAGCAGCCCGGACAAAAACGACCTGGCCATGATCCTGTCGGAGCGGGAGTGCTCTGCCGCCGCCGTCTACACCCTGAACCGGGTGAAGGCGGCCCCCATCTACGTCACCATGGGCAACCTGGAGGACGGGGTGTGCCGGGGCGTCATTGCCAACAGCGGCAACGCCAACGCCTGCGCCCCCCAGAGCCATGAGAACGCCGAGGCCATGTGCGCCCTGGCCGCCCAGGCCACGGGACTGAAGCCGGGGGACTTTGTGGTGGCCTCCACCGGCGTCATCGGCCAGGAGCTGAACATCTCCGCCATTGAGAAGGGGATGCCCGCCCTGGCGTCCGCCCTGAGCGGCGATGGCTCCGACGCCGCCGCCCGGGCGGTGATGACCACCGACACGGTGAAAAAAGAGACTGCCGTGGCCGTCGCCATCGGCGGAAAGACCGTCACCATCGGGGCCATCGCCAAGGGCTCCGGCATGATCCACCCCAATATGGGCACCATGCTGTGCTTCATCACCACCGACTGCGCCATCACCCCGGACGTGCTCCAGGACGCCCTCCACGACATCGTGCCCCGCACCTTCAACCGGGTGACGGTGGACGGGGACACCTCCACCAACGACATGTGCGTGGCGCTGGCCAACGGCATGGCGGGCAACGAGCAGATCGAGTGGAAGGACGACGACTACACCCTGTTCCACAAGGCCCTCCATCAGGTGTGCGAGACCATGGCACGCGCCATCGCCGCCGACGGGGAGGGGGCCTCCCGGCTGGTGACCTGCACCGTCAAAGCCGCCCGCAGCGAGGAGAGCGCCGAGCGGCTGGCAAAAGCGGTGGTGGGCTCCTCCCTGGTGAAGGCGGCGCTGTTCGGCGCGGACGCCAACTGGGGCCGGGTGCTGTGCGCCATGGGCTACTCCAAAGCCCCCTTCCGCCCGGAGTACGTGGACATCGGCTTCTCCTCTATCCAGGGGAGTATTCTGGTGTGTGAGAAGGGCACCGGCCTGGACTTTGATGAGGAGCTGGCCAAGAAGATTCTCACCCAGGACGAGGTGGTGATCGAGGTCTCTCTCAACGAGGGAGGCCACGAGGCCACCTGCTGGGGGTGCGACCTGACCTACGACTATGTGAAGATCAACGGCGACTATAGAACTTGATTACGAGGTGGTTAGAACCATGTCTTCCCTGATTGACCGGGCCCAGGTGCTGGCCGAGGCCATGCCCTATATTCAGAAGTACAACGGCAAGACCGTGGTGGTAAAGTACGGCGGTAACGCCATGATCTCGGAGGAGCTGCGGCGGGCGGTGATCTCCGACCTGATCCTGCTCTCCCTGGTGGGCGTCCGGGTGGTGGTGGTCCACGGCGGCGGGCCGGAGATCAGCGATATGCTCAAGCGGCTGGGCCACGCGTCCAGGTTTGTGGACGGCCTGCGCTACACCGACGAGGAGACCATGGAGGTGGTCCAGCAGGTGCTGTGCGGCAAGGTGAACAAGGATCTGGCCGCCCTCATCAACGGCCAGGGGGGCCGGGCGGTGGGCCTGTGCGGCATGGATGCCGACCTGTTCCAGGCCGCCCGGCTGGACGAAAAGTACGGCCTGGTGGGCTCCATCCAGAAGGTGGCCCCCGGCCTGGTGGAGGACGCTTTGCGTAACGGCTACATCCCGGTGATCTCCACTGTGGCCCGGGGGATAGACGGCTCTACCGCCTACAATGTGAACGCCGACACCGCCGCCGCCAAGCTGGCAGTCGCCATGAACGCGGAAAAGCTGCTGCTGCTCACCGACGTGCGGGGGCTGCTCACCGACCCGGAGGACGAGGATACCCTGATCCCCCACGCCCGGGCCTCGGAGATTCCGGGGCTGGTGAAGGACGGCGTCATCCAGGGGGGGATGATTCCCAAGATCGACTGCGCCGTGGAGGCGGTGCGCTCCGGCGTGCGCTCCGCCGTCATTCTGGACGGGCGTATTCCCCACTCCATCCTCATTGAGCTCCTAAGCGACGCCGGAGTCGGTACGATGATAACGGTTTAGCCTCCAGGCCGCCGTGCGCGGGCGAGGCGTGATATCGTGTAAAGGGGAGAACATCTATATGACCTTTGAGGAATTGAGAGGGCTGGACAGCCGGTATGTCATTCAGAGCTATGGCCGGAACCCCATCGCTTTGGACCGGGGCCAGGGAGCCACCCTGTACGGCCTGGACGGCAAAGAGTACATCGACTTCGCCTCCGGCATCGGGGTGCTGTCGGTGGGCGCCGCCAACCCCCAATGGCAGGCGGCGGTGGCGGAACAGGCCGGGAAGCTGGCCCATGTATCCAATCTATACTACTCCGCGCCCTATGTGCAGCTGGCGGAAAAGCTGTGCACCCGGTCCGGAATGGCGGCGGCTTTCTTCGGCAACTCCGGGGCGGAGGCCAACGAAGGAATCATCAAGCTGGCCCGGAAATGGTCCTGGGAGAAATACGGTGAAGGGCGGGGCACCACCATCACGCTGAACCGCTCTTTCCACGGCCGCACCATCACCACCCTGGCCGCCACGGGACAGGACGTGTTTCACAAATACTTCTTCCCCTTCACCGAGGGCTTCCGCCGGGCGGACCCCGATTTGGACAGCGTGAAGCAGGCGGCGGGCCACGATGTGTGCGCCGTGCTGGTGGAGCTGGTCCAGGGAGAGGGGGGTGTGCTGCCTCTGGACCCGGATTTCGTCCATGAGCTGGTCCAGCTGTGCGCCGACCGGGACTGGCTGTTCCTGGTGGACGAGGTGCAGACCGGCATTGGCCGCACCGGCTCCCTGTTCTGCTTCCAGCAGTACGGCGTCCAGCCCGACGCGGTTTCCTTCGCCAAGGGGGTGGCCGGGGGCCTGCCCATGGGCGGCTTCCTGGTGAGCGAGCGGTGCCGCAAGGTGTTCGGCCCCGGCGATCATGCCTCCACCTTTGGGGGAAACCCGGTGTCCGCCGCCGCGGCCTGCGCGGTGCTGGATATTCTGGACGATGGGGCCATCGCCCAGGTGAAGGAAAAAGGCGCCTATCTGCGGGAATCCATTGAGGACATGGGCCTGCCCTGCCTGGGCAAGACCCGGGGCATGGGGCTGATGATCGGCGTGGAGGTGAAGGACGGCTTCTCCAACAAGGAGCTGTGCGCCAAGCTGAACCGGGCGGGCCTGCTGTCCCTCACCGCCGGGCCGGGCCTGCGGTTCCTGCCGCCGCTGACTATCACCAAAGAGGAGATGGACAAAGGGCTGGCCATTCTGAAAGGGGCATTGCTCTAAAAGGAGGCGGGACCATGGCAAGCCTTTACGATAGGGCGGACATCTACGATTTGCTGGAGACGGAAGAACGATATCAGATCACCAAACGCCACTGGGAATCGGTGCTGGCGGGGAAGCAGGTAAAGACCCTGCTGGATGTGAGCATAGGCTCCGGCAATCTGACCCTGCCCCTGGGAGAGCTGGGGGTGGAGCTGTACGGCTCCGACTTGAGCGGCGCAATGCTGGAGCGGTGCAGGGAAAAGGCTGGAAAGCGGGGATTTCCAATTGATCTGCGCATCAGTGATTTCCGGCGGCTGGACGGGCGCTTTGACAGGACCTTCGACTGCGTGGCCAGCACGGGGAACTCCCTCCCCTATGTGTCCAACGATGAGGTGCCGGGGGTGCTTGCCCAGATGGACCGGCTGGTCAGGCCGGGGGGATATCTGTATGTGGATATTCGGAACTGGGACAGAATACTGGAGACAAAGCAGCGCTTTTATTTGTACAATCCTACGTTTCTGGACGATGTGAGGATGAATCTGGTTCAGGTCTGGGACCACCATGGGGACGGCTCCATGACGTTTAACCTGCTCTACACCTTTGAGCGGGACAATCAAATTTTTCAAAAGGAGATTTTTGAGGAGCACTATTTTCCTTTGAGACGGCGTTTGCTGCTGGACGAACTGCGGCGGCTGGGTTATGAGAAGATCGAACTCATGTGCCTGCCTGCGTTTCGGGAGTCTGTGAACCCGGAGGAGGCCGGCTGGTATTGTGTGCTGGCTCAAAAACAGGAGGCGTCAATATGAAAAAAGACTTGCTCAAGCTGCTGGACCTGTCCCGGGAGGACATCCACGAGATTCTGGACACGGCGGACCAGATGAAGTTCAGCCAGAAGCACAACATCGCCCACGACCATCTGAGGGGCAAGACCCTGGCCATGATCTTTGAGAAGAACTCCACAAGGACCCGGGTGTCCTTTGAGGTGGGCATGTACCAGCTGGGGGGCCACGCCCTGTTCCTGTCCGGCAAGGAGAGCCAGATCGGACGGGGGGAGCCGGTGGAGGACACCGCCCGTGTGCTGGCCCGGTACTGCGACGGCATCATGATCCGCACCTTTGCCCAGGCGGAGGTGGAGGCCTTGGCCCGGATGGCGCCCATCCCCGTGGTCAACGGCCTCACCGACTTTGCCCACCCCTGCCAGGTGCTGGCCGACCTGATGACCGTCCGGGAGAAGATGACCCGGCTGGAGGGGCTGAAGCTGGCCTTTGTGGGGGACGGCAACAACATGGCCAACTCCCTCATTGTGGGCGGCCTGAAATGCGGCATGGACGTATCCGTGGCCTGCCCGGAGGGGTACGACCCGGACCCGGTGGTGCTGGACTTCGCCAAAACCGTGACGGACCGCAGATTTGAGCTGGTCCGGGTTCCCGCGGACGCCGTGGTGGACGCCGATGTGGTGATTACCGATGTGTGGGCCTCCATGGGCCAGGAGGAGGAGCGGGCCGTCCGGGCGAAGGCGTTCACGGGCTACTGCATTGACGAGAACTTGATGAAGCTCACCCACCCCGGCTGTATGGTTCAGCACTGTCTCCCCGCCCACAAGGGGGAGGAGATCAGCGCCCAGGTGTTTGAGGACCACGCCGATGAGATCTTCGAGGAGGCGGAGAACCGGCTCCACGCCCAGAAGGCGGTTTTGTATCTGTTGATGAAAGATTAGGCGGAACTGAAAGCCCTCTTCCCTTTGGAGAGGGCTTTTCTTTTTGGACTCGGTGTGCTATAATCCAGATAAAGGAGGGAACAGCCATGACGCCGCAGGAGCAATTGCAGAAATGGATTCAGGACAGCGATAATATTGTTTTCTTTGGCGGGGCGGGGGTGTCCACCGAGAGCGGCATCCCGGACTTCCGCAGCGTGGACGGCCTGTACAATCAGAAATACGACCAGCCGCCGGAGACCATCCTGAGCCACACCTATTTCGTTCAAAATACCGAGGACTTTTACCGCTTTTACCGGGATAAGATGCTCTGCCTGGATGCCAAGCCCAACGCCGCCCATTTGAAGCTGGCGGAGCTGGAGCGGGCGGGCAGGCTGAAGGCGGTGGTTACCCAGAACATCGACGGCCTCCACCAGCTGGCGGGCAGTCAGGCGGTGTATGAGCTCCACGGCTCGGTCCACCGCAATTACTGCACCAAGTGCAGGACCTTTTACGGCGTGGATTTCATCGCGGAGGGGAAGGGCGTGCCCCATTGCCCGGTGTGCGGCGGACTGGTGAAGCCGGACGTGGTGCTCTACGAGGAGGGGCTGGACCAGGATACCGTTGCGGGCGCTGTGGAGGCCATCGCCAGGGCGGATGTGCTCATCATCGGCGGTACCTCTCTGGTGGTGTATCCGGCGGCGGGGCTCATCAACTATTACCGGGGAAATAAGCTGGTGCTCATTAACCGGGACCCCACCCCCTACGACGGACAAGC
The DNA here is from genome assembly GCA_947364395.1 of uncultured bacterium. Classification (GTDB taxonomy): domain Bacteria; phylum Bacillota; class Clostridia; order Oscillospirales; family Oscillospiraceae; genus Enterenecus. Next base: position 25,725 of record CANASS010000021.1, on the reverse strand, counting down.
TGATCTGGTGATCCACGACCCCATCGGCAAGGTGCTGGGAGGGATGGTACTGTGAAGCCCAGCGCGGGGGAGCGGGCGGCTCAGGTGCTGCTGGCCCTGCTGAAGTCTCTGTGCTTTCTGGCCCTGTTTTTGGGGACCCAGGTGCTGGTAATGGCGCCGGTGATGGTGGCCACGGTTCTCCAGATGACGCTGGAGGGCAAGCCTGTGGACGGGAGCCTGCCCTTCCAGGCCATTGTGGAGCACTCCATGACCTTTTCCCTGATCGCCAACATGCTGACCCTGTTCATTGTGATGCTGTTCTATCTCATCCGCCGGAAGAGGTTCAGCGAGGCCCTGTGGCTGCGGCGGGTGGACGGGCCCACGCTGTGGAGCGGGGTGTGTCTGGTTCCGGCGCTGTTTCTGGCGGTGAATCTGGTGCTGGCCTCTCTGCCGGAGGAATGGCTTGAGAGCTACAGCGACGCCTCCGCCGGCATCACCTCCGGGGGTGTGTTAAGCTTTATTGCCGTGGTGGCGGCGGCCCCGCTGGTGGAGGAGGTGATCTTCCGGGGGCTCATCATGACCCGGCTGAACCAGGCCATGCCGGGGTGGCTGGCCATGTTCCTGTCCGCCGCCATCTTTGGGGCGTGCCACGGCCACCCGGTCTGGTCCGGCTACGCCTTCGTGCTGGGGAGTATTTTCGGCTATATGGACCTGCGCGCGGGCTCCATCTGGCCGTCGGTTTTGGCCCACATGGCGTTCAACAGCATCAGCCAGATATTGGATCTGGTGCCGGAGAGCGAGTCGGGGACGGAGTACCTCATCGCCATGGGCGTGCTGCTGCTCCTGGCCATCGTCCTGCCCATCCTGGATCGAAAAGGGATTAAAAAGCTGTTCTGGCGGGAGCCCAAGCCGCCAGCCGTCCAGGCCATGCCCATGGTCCCCGGCATTTACGAATTCGACCCCTGGGAGAGTTGAGCGTCCGAAAGCCCTCCGCCTGTGGCGGAGGGCTTCTCTGCGCCAATTGTTTATCGAAAAACAATAAATAATACTTGACAAACGATATATAGAGTGGTAAGCTGTGGGACAAGAGGTGGTTGAATATGGAACGGATTTCTGTGCGGAAGCTGGCCAGAGTCCTGTGGGTCATGGCAATTGTGGTCTTAGCCTGCAATATCATCGTACTATTTTTTGTGCCCGGATTGGCGCTGATGAGGAGTGAGCTGGGCATGTTGGGTGAGCTGACGCCCTATGAAAACCCGCTGGAGCTCCCGGCGCGGCTTCTGTCAGTTTTCACCCTGTGCTGGTCACCGGAATATTGGGCGTTGGCGGAAGACCCCTACGCGGCGGTACTGATGGTATTTCTGCTGTCCTGCGGCGTGTGCACCGCCATCATTCTCTGGCAGGGCAAGCGGGTGCTGGACACCATCCTGAAGGGCAACCCCTTTGTCATGGACAACGCCAAAAGCCTGAAGCGGGCGGCGGTGTGCTGTTTTGCGATTTCCGGGGCGGCGCTGGCGCGGTTGGTGTGGGGGCTGGCCTATTATGGGAACATCGGCCCGCTGCTGACCTACAACGCTCTGTTTGTCCCCATCTTCCTGATGGGCGGGCTGCTGTTTATGGTCATGTCCGCCCTGTTCCGGCAGGCCGCCCAGATGAAGGCGGAAAATGACCTGACCATCTAGGGGGCGGCGTATGGCGATTGTGGTGAACCTGGACGTGATGATGGCCAAGCGGAAGATGTCCCTTGGGGAGCTGTCCCAGAAGGTGGACGTGACCATGGCCAACCTGTCCATTTTGAAGAACAACAAGGCCAAGGCGGTGCGTTTTTCCACGCTGGAGGCCATCTGCAAGGCGCTGGACTGCCAGCCGGGGGACATTTTGGAGTTTGTGCCCGAAGCGGAGAATGAGAGAGGAGGGGATTGATACGCTGATTTCCACTGTGTTCCACGGCGTTGGCGAGCTGGGGCTTGGGCTGGCGGCATGGGGGCTGGCCCTGGCGGGGCTGTTCCTGAAAAGGGAGAAGAAAACGCTCTCCATGCTGGGGATGGGGAGTCTGGCCTGTTGTGCCGCATCCCTGTGCCTGGTGGTGTTTGAGCTGGCCCATTACGCGGATATTGAGGACATTTCCGCATTCCTGGACACCGTCAACGCCTTTCGGTTCTGCTCGGGCACACTGCTGGCGGTGACCTTGGGACTCAACGGCATCCTGGCGCTTCGTCTCCGGACGCCCGAGGGATAAAAACCAAAGAAAAATAAGACCGCATGACCGCCTCCGGCCATGGGGGTGGTCTTTTTCAGCCTATTTCAGAGAGGAAAACGTAGTATGAAACGACTTTTTACCCTGATGTTGATTTTTCTTGGGCTGCTTACGGCCTGCGGCGGAGATGGAGAGCTCCGGGAGCTGCGCCAGCTGGGCAGGGCGCTGGGGCTGGACCTGTCCGCCTGGGTGCTGGTGCGTTATGAGGACAGCCACGGCGGCTTTCACGGCGACGGCCTGACCGCGGCGGAAGTGGAGATCGGCGGCTTGGCCGGACAGCTGGGGGAGCTCCCCGGCTGGAAGCCCCTGCCTCTGTCGGAAAACGGGGCCGAGGCGCTGGAGCTGGTGGGTGGGCCGAAGGGGGTGAAGGAGGGATTTTATTACCTCTATGACCGCCACAGCCAGAGCCAGGACCCCTTTGACGACAGCGAGCTGCACCAGCGCTATTCCTGGAATTTCACTCTGGCGGTGTATGACGGCAAAAATGAGCGGCTGTATTACTACGAATTCGACACTTAAGGGGGATTATCACGATGAAAAAAGCACTTTGTCTGTTTTTGGCGGCGCTGTGCCTTGCCGCCCTGCCCGGCTGCGGCAGCGCCGGTGATGTGATCGACTACGGCCTGGTGTTCGTCAACCGGTCGGACGCGGTGATCGTGGAGGTGGTGGTGGACTTTCAAGATCGGAACGGGGGAACCCGGAACGCCGACAGCAGCCCCCTGAAGCGGGGGGAGACCTTCGGTTTCGAGGCGGGGGAGTACCCGGTGACTGTGTATGTGTACGACAAGGTTGCGAACGATGTGGTGGAGGGGGCGCTGGCCCAGACCACCATCCGGGAAGCCCCGCCCGAGGGAGAGCGGTGGTACGTTACTGCCCGGGACGGGGCGGCGGGCCTGAACCTCCTCACCAGCACCCAGATGCCGGACCCGGACTAGGACGGCGCGGTCATTGACGCGGGATAAAACGAGACGCCTCCGCTTTGGCGGAGGCGTCTCGTTTACTTTTTATGAGGGAATAACTGGGGGCAGGTCACGGGTTCTCCACGTATTGGCAGAACCGCATGAGGATGGTGGCCACCTGGGCCCGGCTGGCGAATCCGCCGGGCTGAAGGGTGTGGCTGTCCACCCCGTTGATGAAGGACTGATGGTTGGCCCAGGACATGGGGTCCCTGGCGTAGGAGCTCACCCGGTTCCCGTCGGTATAGCGGGACAGGTCCGCCCGGCCGCTCACGTCCAGCCCCTTGTACTGGGCGTAGCGGTAGAGAATAGCCGCCATCTGCTCCCGCGTGATGCTGTCGTTGGGGGCGAATTGGGTGCTGTTGTAGCCGTTAACCACCCCGTGCTGGGCGGCCCAGGCCACGGCGCTGGTATAGTACTGCCCCGCCGGAACGTCCTGGAAGCTGGAGCCTCCCGCCGCCGGAGAGCCCTCGTAGCGGTACAGGATGGTGACGATCATGGCCCTGGTGGTGGTTCCATAGGGGGAGAAAGCGTCGGGAGCGGTGCCGTTCATCAGCTGGTGGCTGTAGACGTAGGCCACGGAGTCCCGGAACCAGTCGCTGTCTCCCAAGTCGGTGAAGGGCAGGGCGCTGGACTGGTCGGGGGTGAAGCTGGCGGTGACGGTGACGGCGGAGGCGGGCATGGTGAAGGACCACTTGCCGCCGCCCAGGTTGGTGGCGGCGATCCCCCGGCCCGCGCTGTCGGTGACGGTCAGAGACTGGAAGCGGTAGCCGGAATTGGGTGTGGCGGTGACGGTGACCGTCTCCCCCTGGGCGGCGTGGGTGGAGCTGAGCCGAAGGGCGCCGCCGACGGCGGAGGCCGCCCCCACCGAATAGCGGGTGGCGCCGCCGTTTCCGCCGGAGCCCGGGTAGTAGCCGCCGTTCCCACTCGAGTCGGGGTAGTACCCGCCGCCGTTTCCGCCGGAGCCAGAGGAGGAGCCGTTGGTTTTGCTCACGGTGTCATAGTCAAGGGTCTGCGTGTCCGAGGGATTGAGGCCCACTTTAATCAGCTTCAGGTTGGAGACGCTCTCCAAGGTGAGGCCCTGGCCGGACAGAGAACCCAGGGAGAAGGAGCCGCCCTGGTTCAGCAGGCACCCGGAGGACACATAAAGGGTCAGGTTGTTCCCGTCTGTGGTGCAGGTGGTATAGGTCTGTTCGTTGGACAGGGAGGCGTCAAAGTGGAAAGAGGTGTCAGCCGCGGGCTGATTCAGCTTCAGTGTGACCTGGATGGCGTGATACTGCCCGGACAGGCCTTGGAGGCTGAACGACTGGCCGTCAACCTGGGCCCAGGGGGCAGGGGCGGCGGCCGCCGCCGGGCACACCAGCAGGGCGGCGGCCAAAGCCGCGGCCAGAAGCAGGGAAAGGGTGCGTTTCATGAATGTAAACCTCCTCATTGGGCGGAGCCGCCACGCAGTTCGATCTGGGGCAGGCTGTCATAGTCGGGGAAGCTGACCCACAGCGTCTGGCTGGTGATTCGGTCACTATCCGCGCTGTTGGGGTCGTCGGTGCGGCGGAGCACCGCCCGGATCTCCATCGGGCCCTGGGGAAGGGAGCCGTCCTCGCCGGACTGGGAAGCGCTGTTTTCCATCAATTTTTTCTCCGCCTCCAGGTCGGGCACGAAGAGCCAGAAGCCGTCGCTGATGTCGCTCACCTCGCCGTCCTTGGGGATCTCGGCGAAGAGCAGGGAATAGCCGTTCATGAGCCGGGTCAGATCGGTGACGCCGCTGCCATTCTCATCGTCCTGGGCCTCTTTGGTGGTGTCGTAGCGGCCCTCGACATCCACGGTATTATACACCGGGTCGCCGCGATAGGTGCCGATAATGACCAGGGTACCCTCTTTGATGATCTGCGTTTTGTTATCAGCGTCCGTGTAGGAGAAGTCGGCGGCCAGTCTGCCGGCCACAGCCCCTTCGCCGTAGAAGTCCACCCGGTCGCCGGGGTAGTCCAGCAGGGTGACCTGGGCGTTCTCAGGAAGCCCCGTGACCCGCACCACCGCAGCGTCGTAGGTCCAGATGCGGGTGTCGGAGGAGTCCGCCCCAGGCTTGGTGAAGTAGCCTATTGTCTCATCGCCGGACAGCTCGCCGGTCTTGGCGGTTGTCCAATTGTCATCGGAGGCGTCGGCCTTGATCTCCACGGTGTAGGTTCCGGTCAGCGCTGTCCCGGTGATTTTCACGCCGGTGACGGAGACCGTGCCGCTCTTCATGGTAAAGGTGGCCGCGCCGTCCTCCGGGGTCATGTCGTACCGGCTGGAGTCGATGGGGGTATCCCAGGCGATGCGCACCTCGTCCGCCTTGGCCTCCCCGCCCATGTTGCCCAGCTTGTCCACGGGAACCACGCTGTAGGTGTAGGTCAGGTTGTTAGCGGGACCCAGATCGTCGGTGTAGGTCGTCCCGGTGGTAAAGGCGATGGACTTTCCGTTCCGATGGATTTCATAGCCCAGAATGGACTCATTCCCGCCCTGAATGGTCAAAACAACCTTGTTATCCTTTGCCTCGGCGGACAGGGTAACAGAGGGCATATCAGCCCCTGTGTTCCCCGCCAGACGCGCGGCGTAGGAGCCGTCGTTGAGATACCAGAGGGCCCGGTTCTCGGCGGGCAGAGCCTCCATGATCGTCTTTGCCTCTCCGCCCAGGGTCATGCCCCAGCGGGTGAAGAACTCGGTCAGGTTCCTGTTGGCCGTCTTGGAGGCAATGAGTGCCACCCGTTCGTCATAGGTGAAGCCGTCCTTATATTCCCCGGCCTTCCAGGCCTTGAAGAACTGATTGAAGAACTTCAGCGGTTGGTCGCCGTTGTCGTAGGCCAGGTGAAGCTGCCAGTACATGCCCAGCTGGACGAACACGTTTCCGGCGGAGCCGGGACGGCCTGCGGAGGTCTTTTCATAGACTTTATCCCAGATATTGCTGTTGGTCAGCCGGGTGGGCAGGGCCATGGTGCCGCCGTCGTAGGCCTGGATGGCCAGGGAGTAGATGTTGTTGGTGGTTTCCGCCTTGCCCAGCTTGTCCATGTTGTGGCCGATCTCATGGGCGATGCCCCAGCCGAACAGGCCGTTGGCCTTGTCCTGGCCGGTGGCGGACACGGGCTTGCCGCACACCAGCCCGGTGGTGGAGCCAAAGCCCACGCCCACATGATTTCCGGCGGCGTACATGAAGGCCCCGGCGAACATGCGCATATAGCGGATATTCTGGCGGGTGGTCATGGGATAGCGGTAATTGGTCATTTCCGTATCAGAGCTGATGATGCCCTGGACCTTGTTGGCCACAAAGAGCTCGTCCTCCCAGGCCAGCACGTTCTGGTACATGGCCTCGGCCATCTGCTCCGCCGTCGCGCCGATCCCCCTCAACCCGGACAGGGCCTGGGAGGCGGGGATGGACAGCAGCACGCTGGGGGTGGAGATTTCGGTGACGTTGCGGATGTTAAGCTGCAAATTGGCGGAATTCAGGGCGTTCACATAGGACTCCAGCTGGGTCACGTAGGTCTGGATGGCGGTTTTGCGGGCGGCTTCGTCCATGTTGTACCAGTTGGACAGCTCCAGCACGGGGACGATGGAGGCGTTGGAGTCCACCCGGACCTGGAGCTTGATGTTCTGGGGATTTTCTCCGGCATAGGTGAGGTACAGCGGGCCGCCCCGCTCGTCGGTCAGGGAGCCGATCTTGGGTACGGTGATGTAGTTGCGGCCGTTCACCAGCTCAACAGCCGCGCCCCGCCAGATTCCGGACTCGCCGTAATACTGGGTGGGGACCAGGTATACCGGCTTGTCGCCGGGCAGCTGGGCGTAGACGGCCACTGTGGCCTCCGCCTTGGCGGACACCCCCAAGGGCTGGAGGTCGCTGGCGCTTTGGCCGTACTGGCTGTCCAGACTGCCGCTCCGGCTCTGGAAGTCGTTCTTGACCAGGCCCAGGGCGGAGTTGTCGCCGTCCAGCAACGCCTGGGCCAGGTTCAGTTCGTCGCGCAGGCGCTCCAGGTCCAGGTAGAAGTCGGACCTGGCCTCCAGCCGGGCGGACAGACCGCTGATCTTCTCCTTGGTCACGTCGTTCTTCAGGGCGGTGAAGGAGCCGCCGTCAAAGAGGGCGGCGATGTCCTCCGCCAGGCTGTCGCTCTTGTAGAAGGCCATCTCGGAGATGCTCACCCGGCAGCCGTTACCCTCCCGCTCGTTGAGGGCGATGGTCAGGGACTTGACCCCCTCCACCGGGGCGAAGGGCAGCACCAGATAGCCCTTCTGCGCGTCCATGGCGGGGGCGCGGTACAGCGTCTCGCTGAGCAGGACCTCTCCCTGGGCGCCTGTGGCGGTCACCTTGTAGGAATTCAGGGCGTATTTATGGTTCCCCGCCAGATAGGGCACCAGGATCACGTAGTTCATGTCCTGGGGCTCGGCGAAGGTGTAGGTGAAGTGGCTGTCCAGCGGCCAGTCCTTGGCCACCCAGTAGGTGGCCGCGTCGCCGTCCACCACCTGCCGGGGCTCAAAACTGGGGCAGAGATTCCGGTCCACGTTGTTGGGGTTGGTCATGGTGACGGAGGTTACATATTTGTTGTCGATGCGGTCATCCGTGGGCAGGTTGGGCATATCCATGGACTCCCTGTCGGGGGTGCCGGAGGCGACGGCGGAGTAGGGGCCGGTTCCCTTGCCGTTGCCCGCCTTCACAGCTACCTCATAGGTGACGCCGTTGGTGAGCCCGGTGAGAGAAACGGAGGTGCCGGACAGATTGCCCCCGTACTGGGCAAAGCTGTTCTGGCCCTTTTCGCGGTAGAACACCTGATAATAGGAGGCGTCCTTGGTGCCGCCCCAGCTCAGCCGCAGGGACTGGTCGGCGGGGGTCACGGAGATGTTGGAGGGGGCGCCGGGCACATTGGCGGGCTGCGGCGTGGCGGACACCACAGCCGAAGGCGCGCCGCTCCATTCGCCGCCTACGTTGTTGACAGGGGTGACCTGGAACTGGTAGGCCTTCAGGTTCTCCAGCCCCGTGACCGTGGCCTGGGTGGAGGTGACGGACATCTGCTGGTTCAGATCTTTGCCGGAGCCGTAGTGGATGACATAGCCAGTGATGTTGCGCACGGCGGTCCACTTCAGGGTCACCTGCTTGTCCCCCGGCACGGCGGACTCGATTCGGAGCTGCTCGTTCTTGGGGTTTTCCGGCACGATGTCCTTCAGAAATTCGATTTGGCGCACCACGGCGAAGCCGAGGTTGCCCTGGGTGGCGGTGACGGTGATAGTGACCTTTTTCACCGGCACCCGTTTGCCCAGGTCGATGGTGATTACCCGCTCTCCCACGGTCCTGCCGATGGCGTGGACTCCCTCGGGAGGGGTGGCGTCAAAGGGCACGCTAAAAGAGGGTTGGCCCTCCAGCTCCACCAGGGCCGTCCCCTTTTGGACAGCGCCAGCGTCGTCAGGGCAGGTGATCTGAATCTGGCTGGTTTCAACAGCTGAGTCGAAGGTCATAGGGATGGTCAGAGCCGCTCCGTTTTGCGGGGTCAGCGTCACATCGCCCTCGTCCCGGAACAAGTCGGCCGCGTTGCCGCTGGTGACGGTGACAGCGCTGTTGTCCAGCTTGGGAGCGACAATGGCGGTGGTGTCCAACTCCTGAACCTCGCCGGTGAAGCCGATGTTATGGCTGATGTAAGCCAGGTCGATAGTGTCCACCTTGCCGTCGCCATTGAGATTATAGTCAGGGTCGCTCGTGCCCAGCTTGCTGTCCATGGCAGTCAGGTCATCCTTGTCGATCTTGCCGTCGTTGTTTACATCGCCCAGGGAGAAGGTGCCGTCCCCGGTGCCCAGGATGAGAACCTTGGAGAAGCTGTCCAGTGTGACGGAGGTCTTGAAGGTCTTATAGCCGTTGCCGGTAAGAGTCAGCTCGTACTCCGCCCCTTCAGCGGGCAGGCCGGTGAGCTCTACCTTATAATAACCTAGTACGGACTCAGTTGTCAGCGGGACGCCGCTGGTGTTGTCCACCTCCACGGGAAACTCTGACGTTCCATTGGGGAGGGGAATGGTGATATTCGTTCCATCGCCTGTTACCTGGAGCTGAATACCCCGGCTGGCGGCGTTTTCCGGTGTCTGGGGCAGGTCGAATCGGAGGATGAGCCCGATGGAGCCGGTGAGGGCCTGGACGTCCGCCGCTCTGGCAGAGACGGGCAGGCCCGTCAGGCAGAGGGAGCATACCATTATCAGGCTGAGCATCCCGGAAATCAATCGCTTCGCTGCTTTCATATTTGCCACTCCTTATTGATCGCTCCCGCGTTATGTAAATCAAATTATTATGCGGGACTTCATTGTAATATGCCGGAGTGGCCCTGTCAATCATAATCGGCGTTTCCACGGAAAATTTTCCAGCCGCGCCCATGGGCCGGAGCCCCTTTCCCTCCGGCCCATGGGCGCGGCTGGCCGCCGGGTCCGGGGCGGGAGGACGCTTTTCGCCGCTTCGGGAAACCCTGGTTCCGTCCGGCTGGGAGCAGGGCAATGCGCCTTGCTTTTTCCTCCGGCAGAGGGTATAATGGAAGCATCATAAATGAGGAAAGAGGTGCGGCCATGATCGCGTCTGAGCGGCAATTTCACATCAACTGCATGGAGGGCGAGGTGGGGCGGTACTGTCTGCTCCCCGGAGACCCGGGCCGGAGCGAGAAGATTGCCCGCTGTTTTGACAACCCCGTCCATGTGACCACCAACCGGGAGTACGTCACCTACACCGGGACCCTGCTGGGGGAGAAGGTGACCGTCACCTCCACCGGCATCGGCGGGCCCTCCGCCGCCATCGCCATGGAGGAGCTGGCCAACCTGGGGGCGGACACCTTTGTGCGCGTGGGCACCTGCGGCGGCATCAAGCTGGATGTGTCCAGCGGCGATATTGTGGTGGCCACCGGGGCGGTGCGGATGGAGGGGACCAGCCGGGAGTACGCCCCCATAGAGTTCCCGGCGGTGGCGGACTACGAGGTGCTCACAGCCCTGGTGGACGCGGCCAAGGCGTCGGGCCGCCGGTGGCACGCCGGGGTGGTTCAGTGTAAGGACTCCTTCTATGGGCAGCACTCGCCGGGGCGCATGCCGGTGTCCTACGAGCTGGAGAGCAAGTGGGAGGCCTGGAAGCGGCTGGGCGTGCTGGCTTCCGAGATGGAGAGCGCGGCGCTGTTCGCCGTGGCCGCCGCCCTGGGGGTGCGGTGCGGGTCGGCGTTCCACGTGATCTGGAACCAGGAGCGCAACGCCGCCGGACTGGACCAAACCCGGGACGAGGACACCGAGTCCGCCATCCGGGTGGGGATCGAGGCGGTAAAGCTGCTCATTCAAAGAGATCGGACGAGGGGCCGATAAGGGAGTCGAAGAACTCGGCCCGGTCGGCGGCGGAGCCGGTGTTGCTCAGGTTGGGCTGTATGTCGTCGCTGGCCGTGTTCACCGCCATCAGCGCGATATTGCTGCGCATCAGGTCGAAGAGAGAGGCCAATATGGCCAGCTCGTCCGGCGTCTTGCCCTGGGCGATAAAAATGGACAGGGCCGCAGCGACGGCCACCAGATTGCCGCCCTGCGCCTGAGAAGAATTTCCGCCGCACCGCCTCATGCTCAGCCCCCCTTTGCCCCAGTATATGCGGGAATGGGCCGGTTTGCCGATGGATTGCCCCGGGATGGGAAAATTTCCGGCAGAGAGGGCCAAACAGGAAAAGGGCCGCGCCTCCGGAGAGGCACGGCCCTTTTGACGGGACAGGATTTAGTAATTCTCGGCCTTGAGCTCGAAGTAGGACTGGGCGTGGGCGCAGACGGGGCACTCGGCGGGGGCCTCCAGGCCGTACTCCAGGTGTCCGCAGTTGCGGCAGTACCACACCTTGACCTCGGAGCGCTTAAAGACCTCGCTGTTGGCCAGGTTCTCAGCCAGCTTTACGTAACGGTCCTCGTGGCTCTTCTCGATCTTGGCCACGGCGTCGAAGGCGTCAGCCAGGGCGATGAAGCCCTCCTCACGGGCGGTGGCCGCCATCTCCTTGTACATCTCGGTCCACTCCTCGTGCTCGCCCTCGGCGGCGGCCACCAGGTTCTCGGCGGTGGTGCAGATGCCGCCCAGAGCCTTGAACCACAGCTTGGCGTGCTCCTTCTCGTTGCCGGCGGTCTCCTCGAAGATGGCGGCGATCTGCTCATAGCCCTCCTTGCGGGCCTGGCTGGCGAAGTAGGTGTACTTGTTGCGGGCCTGGGACTCCCCGGCGAACGCTTTCCACAGATTGGCTTCAGTCTTGCTGCCCTTCAGTTCCATGATGATATTCCTCCTGATTGATAAATTTGGTGGGGCGGTTTGATCGACTCTCTTAGTGAGAATCATTCTTATTTGACTATACCAGAACGCCGCAGGAATTGCAAGTGTTTTTTCAATATTTTTTCAGCTGGAAGGTATTCCGGCAAATTTTTTCTAAGGAGTCATGACAGATGATAGAGACAAGCGCGCTTCGACTGGACGCACACACCCATACCCTGGTCAGCGGCCACGCCTACGGCACCATCCGGGAGATGGCCGCGGCGGCGGGGGAGAGGGGGCTGGACCTTCTGGGGATCAGCGAGCACGGGCCGGGGATTCCCGGGACCTGCGATCCCATCTATTTCTGCAACCTGACGGCGGTGCCCCGCCGCCTGTCCGGGGTGGAGATCGTCCACGGCTGCGAGGTGAACGTGCTGGACGGGGGGAGCCTGTCCCTGCCCCAGCGGTATTTGGAGCGGCTGGACTACGCCATTGTGGGCATCCACCTGCTGTGCTACAAGGACGCGGGGGCGGAGAAGAACACGGATAACCTCATCTCCTGCATGAGGCATGAGAAGGTGTGCTTTGTTTCCCACCCGGACAGCGACCAGACCCCGCTGGAGTACGAGCGGCTGGTCCGGGCGGCGAAGGAGCACCACGTGGCGCTGGAGGTGAACAACAGCTCCCTGCGCCACCCGGAGAGCCGTCCGGGATGCGTGAAAAACTACAAGGAGATGCTGTCCCTGTGCCGGCGGTACGAAGTCCCCATCCTGGTCAGCTCCGACGCCCACGACCCCAGCGCGGTGGGCCGGTTTGACGAGGCCTGCGCCCTGCTCAGCCAGGCGGGCTTTGAGGAAAAGCTGATCCTCAACACGGATGTGGAGGCATTCAAGGCATTCATAGGGCTCTGACAACGGCCAAATGAAACGGGTCCCGTCTTTTGAAATGGCTTCAAAAGACGGGACTTTTTTCGACAGGGGCCGGGCTGTTCCAGACCCGTCCTCAGCCCTTGTCCCGCAGGGCCTCTTCCTCCCGCTGGCGGCACACCTGGGCCCAGTCGGGGATTTTCTCCATGGCCTGGGCCAGCTCCTTGACGACGGCGGGGACATCAATGCCCTGGGGGCAGATCTGGGCGCACTTACCGCAGGCGAGGCATGCGGCGGGCCGCTTGTTCTCCGGCAGGGCGTCAAAGCGCATGCGGATGCCGGAGCTGAGGGCGAACCGGGCCTCGTTGCAGGCGGCGATCATGGCAGGTATGTCCAGCCCCATGGGGCAGCCGTCGCAGCAGTACCGGCAGGCGGTGCAGGGGATGGCGTCCTTCATGTCCTCCGCCAGGGCCAGCAGGGCGGTGGTCTCGGAGGCGGTCAGAGGACGGTCCTGGGTAAAGGTGTCCACGTTTTCCACCATCTGCTCCAGATTGGACATGCCGCTGAGGATCATCTTCACATTGGGAAGGCCCTGAAGGAACCGCAGGGCCCAGGCGGCGGCGCTGTCGCCGGGCCGGAGGCGGCGCAGGGGCTCCATCTGCTCCTGGGACAGGGCGGCCAGCTTCCCGCCCCGGATGGGCTCCATCACCCACACGGCGATCCCCCGGCTGGTGAGCAGGTCGTACTTTTCCTTCCCCTGCTGGAGGGTCCAGTCCAGATAGTTCAGCTGAAGCTGGCAGAACTCCATCTTGTCCCCGCAGTAGTCCAGGAAAGCGGACAGGGTGTCCAGGCTGCCGTGGCAGGAGAAGCCCAGGTGCTTGATGCGGCCCAGCCGCTTCTGCTCCACAAAGTAGTCCACAATGCCCCACCGGGGGTCGGTGTACACCTGGATAGAGTTCTCATACACGTTGTGCAGTAAGTAAAAATCGAAATAGTCCACCCCGCACTTGCCCAGCTGCTCTTCAAACATGGCGGCGGGGTCATAGCTGCTGGCGATCTGGTGGCCGGGGTATTTGTCCGCCAGACACCAGCGCTCCCGGGGATAGCGGGCCAGGGAGCGCCCCACCACCCGCTCCGACTGCCCCCCGTGGTAGGGGTGGGCGGTGTCAAAATAGTTGACGCCGTGGGACAGGGCGTAGTCGATCATCTCGTCCACCCGCTTTTCGTCAATGGCGGCGGAATCGGTCTGACCGGGGAGCAGGGGCAGGCGCATGGTGCCAAGGCCCAGCCGGGAGAGCTGGACGCCGTGGAAATCGTTGGTCATCATGGTGGTTTTCCTCCTTAAAATATCGTATATCAGAATTATATTGGATTGCGGGGGAGATGGCAAGCCCCTATTCGCTCTGGAAGAAAAAGCAGAATGATGGAAGTTCTGTGAAAATTTATTTTATTTTCCAGAAGATAATGACAAACGCTCTTTTTTGTGGTAAACTTCTAGCGCAAGAGAGAGGAGTTGGACCCATGAGCGACCAAGCGCATGAGCGTTTTTTCATAGAACAGGTCCTGCGGGTGCTGTGCCAGCCGGATGGCGCCTCCAGAGATGAACTCTCCCAGAAGGACGGGATGACCGGCGCGTTTGTCCACTTTATGGACGAGATGCCCGGCGGTTTTCTCATCTACCGGGCCAGCCAGGGGGAGGAGATCATCTACGCCAACCGCAGCCTGCTGCGCATCTTCCAGTGCGAGACCATGGAGGAATTCCGGGCCCACACCGGCAACTCCTTTCGGGGGCTGGTGCACCCGGACGACCTGAAGGCGGTGGAGGAGAGTATTCGGAGCCAGGTGGAGGCCAGCCAGCACGACTTTGACTATGTGGAGTATCGAGTCCGCCGGAGGGACGGCGCCATCCGCTGGATCGAGGACTACGGCCACTTTGTCCAAACTGAGTCGGAGGGCGGCATTTTCTACGTTTTCCTGGGGGACGCCACGGAAAAGCGGGAGAGCCTGATGGAGGAGAAAACCCGGCTGATGAACGAGCGGCTGGAGCGGGAGCGGAAGCTGCGCCATCTCATTGAGGAGTATGACAAGGAGCGCACCCTCATCAATGAGGAGTATCTCCGCCAGCTGGAGGTCATTGAGGGCCTGAGCGTCAACTACGAGGCCATCTGCTACGTGGACCTGGACCGGGATCAGGTCATTCCCTACCGTTTGAGCGTGCGCACAGCCGCGCTGTTCTACAACAAGCTGACCGACCGGGCCTATTCCAGCTACGCCACCGGCTATGTGGACATGTGGGTGCACCCGGAGGACCGGGAGCTGGTGACCAAGGCCACCTCCCCGGAGTATTTGAAGGAGAAGCTGGAGGACTGCCTTACCTTTTATATCAACTACCGGGTGCTGGTGTCCGGGGAGCTGCAGTATATCCAGCTTCGGGTGGTGAACGTGAGCCACGAGGAGGGGGTCTGCCAGGTAGTGATGGGCTACCGCCGGGTGGATGAGGAGATCCAGCAGCAGATGGAGCAGCAGTCCCTGCTGGCTGAGGCGCTGGCCAAGGCCAATCTGGCCATCAACAGCAAGAACACCTTCCTGTCCAATATGTCCCACGACATGCGCACCCCCCTCCACGCCATTTTCGGCTTCACCTCCCTGGCCAAGCTGAACCTGGAAAACACTGCGGAGGCGGCGGATTACCTGGACCGGGTGGAGACCGCCAGCCGCCAGCTGCTGGATATGATCGACAAGGTGCTGGAGGTGTCCTCCCTGGACGGCGAGACCGCCGAGCTGGAGGAGACGGAGTGCGACCTGCGCCAGACCGTGGGGGATGTGTACAGCTTCCTGGAGCCCCAGGCCCAGGAGAAGGACATCTCCTTCACCCTGAATTGCGACTCCCTGCGGCACAACATCGTATT
Organism: uncultured bacterium; assembly: GCA_947364395.1. Classification (GTDB taxonomy): domain Bacteria; phylum Bacillota; class Clostridia; order Oscillospirales; family Oscillospiraceae; genus Enterenecus. Next base: position 10,522 of record CANASS010000021.1, on the reverse strand, counting down.
CACCGACCAGGAGAAGCTGCGCCAGCTGGTGATGTATCTGGCCAACAACGCCCTGACCTACACCAACCCCGGCGGCCGGGTGTCCATCCGGGTGGAGGAGGGGGAGGAGCTGTCCACCGAGTACGCCGTCTACCGCATCACGGTGGAGGACACCGGCATCGGCATCAGCTCCGAGTTCCTGGATAAGCTGTTCGAGCCCTTTAGCAGGGAGAAGAACACCACCCTGGGAGGGGTTCACGGCATCGGCCTGGGCCTCACCATCGCCAAGAACATTGTGGACATGATGGGGGGCGTGCTCAGCGTCCAGAGCGCCATAGACAAGGGCAGCACCTTTACCGCCGCCTTCCGCTTCCGGGTCCAGGAATGGCATGCCTCCGCCCGGAAGCAGGCGGAAGAGGGGGCCGCGTTCCGCATCCTGCTGGTGGAGGACAACGAAATCAACCGGGAGATTGAGATGGAGCTGCTGGGGGAGCTGGGGTTTGAGATCGACCCCGCCGAAAACGGAATGATCGCCCTGGAAAAGATGCGGGATTCCGACCCTGGCTATTACGACGTGGTGCTTATGGACCTGCAAATGCCGGTGATGGACGGCTGGCAGGCGTCGGTGGCCATCCGGGCCCTGCCGGACAAGGCCAAGGCCAGGGTGCCTATCATTGCCCTGTCCGCCAACGCGCTGGAGCGGGACCTGCGCAAGTCCCGGGAGTGCGGCCTTGACGCCCACCTGCGCAAGCCCATGGATCTGGCCCTGCTCCTGCGCACCATGGAGGAGCTGACGGGACGGACCTGGGGGCCGGGCGAGATTTGAATGGCAATATGGATGGCGGTCTTGGACGAGGCCGCCACCTATATTGGGATACAAGTGAATGATTATTTACTTTTTTCGGCGGCGTTTTCAGCGGAAATTCCAGCCAAAGGTGCTGAGAATGAAAATTTTGCGATCATCGAAACAACACATTGATTTGTTGTTTTGTCTGTGCTATAATGCTACATGTGGTGCGCTGTGGAGGACAGCGGGCCGCAAGCCGATAGACGGTTTTGGAAAACGCTGGAGGAATTTGACGTGGACCAGCTGTTTTGAGGAGGGGGAACATGGAAAGCATGGACCCGGAAAAACTGGGGGAAATTCTGCCGGAGGCCGCTGGCCGCAGTTCGGAGCTGGTGGAGGACTGGGCCTATATCATCAGCAGCTTGAGCAGCCTGTTTTTCTCTACCTACTATTTGAATCTGGAACAGGATACCTTCCGGGCGGTGACCCAGCTGCGCCGGGTGGGGGACCTGCTGGGCAATGAGGTGAACTGCACCGCCGCCCTGCAGATTTACGCCAACCACTTTATCCACCCGGACGACCGGGAGCTGTATCTGCAAACCATCAGCATGGAAAACCTGCGGGGCAGCCTGCGGTGGTGGCAGCCCTGCGTGGCGGTGGAGTACCGCAGGCTGGAGGATGAGCCTGGAATTCCAGACGACCCCTGGAGATGGGTGCGGGCGTCGGTGGTGCTGGCACGCACTGGCCCGGACGACCTGCCCCTGACGGCGGTTTACGTGGCCCAGGACCTCACCGGCGGCATACACGACCAGCGGCGCGCTTGACCGGCGGTAGGTACGGCCGGCGGCAGGAGGGAGCTGAACCGCTCCTATTTTTCTAAATCAGCTCCGCCCCGGATGTGGGGACGGAGGAAACAGATGAGAGGGAAGACCTGTGGATAAAATTCTGGTTATCGACGACAGTCCGGTGCAAACTACGTTCCTTTGTTCCATCTTGAAGGACGACTATGAGCTTACCGCCCGCCACACGGCCCAGGAGGGCCTTCAGGCGGCCAGGGAAGGGGGCTGGTCGCTGATCCTGCTGGATGTGGTCATGCCGGGGATGGACGGCTTCCAGCTGATTCAGGCGCTGAAGGCCGACGAGGCCACCCGGTATGTGCCGGTGATCCTCATCACCAGCTTGGCGGACGTGCAGTATGAGGAGCGGGGATTGGTGCTGGGGGCGGTGGACTATGTGACCAAGCCCTTCAATCCGGCCATCATCAAGGCCAGGGTGAACACCCATGTTCAGCTGTACCGCTACCGGACCCAGTTTATGCAGCAGGCCATGGTGGACGGGCTCACCGGCGTGTCCAACCGCCGGAGCTATGAGGAGCGGAGCATTGCCCGGTGGCGGGAGGCGGTGCGGTTTGGCCTGCCCTTCTCCGTGTGCATGTTTGACATCGACAAGTTCAAGGTGTACAACGACACCTTTGGCCACCCGGCGGGGGACCGGGCCATCACGGCGGTGGCAAAAGCGGCCTCCAGCCACTTCAAACGCTCCACCGACCTGTTTGCAAGGTATGGCGGGGAGGAATTTGTGGCGGTGTTCATGGGCGCCGCTGGGGAGACTGCCTATGAGTTTATGAAGTCCGTCCGCCAGTCGGTGGAGGACCTGCACATCCCCCATAATCCCGAGGTGGGGCCGTGGCTCACCATCAGCGCCGGAGGTGTCACCGTCCAGCCCAAAGAGGTGGACAATTACGATACCTGCCTGAAAATGGCGGACACCATGCTGTACGACGCCAAGCGGTTTGGCCGGAACATGGTGGTGTGGTGCGGCACCAGCGGCGAACAGTGGCGGGAGAAATAATTGGATAGGTCAGAAGCCGTCCGGGGAATCCGGGCGGCTTTTTTTACAAAAATTTTGCCCCTGGGCGCAACCGATGGCCTCCTGGGACACTCTATATAGGCAGAAAGCGCTTTTGAGATCCGTGAAAAGAGGGGGTGAGAGGCCATGACCGACCAGGAGCTGGTGGAGCTGTTCCTGGCCCGCGCAGAGGAGGCGGTGCCCGCCCTGGCGGAGCGGTACGGCCCCTATTGCCGGGCGGTGGCCGCCGGGGTGCTGTCCGACCCGCGGGACGTGGACGAGTGCCTCAACGATTGCTGGCTGGCGGTGTGGCGGGCCATCCCTCCGTCCAGGCCGGAGCGGTTCAAGGGCTGGCTGGCCGCCGTGGTCCGCAACCGGGCTCTGGCCATGGGGCGGGAGAACAGCCGCCGCCCGACCACGGTGGATGAAGCTGCCTTAGAGCTGGCCTCCTGCCTTCCGGCGGGGTCCGACCCGTTGAAAGAGGCGGAGTTCCAGGCGCTGGGGGAGGCGGTGGAGCGGTTTCTCCGGGCACAGCCCAAGGCGGTGCGCATTCCCTTTGTCCGGCGGTACTGGTACAGCGACAGCATGGAGGACGCCGCCCATCGTCTGGGGTGGTCGGAGAGCAAGACCAAGAGCGCCCTGTTCCGGGCGCGGAACAAATTGCGGGAACAACTGCGAAAGGAGGGCTTTTTGTGAAAAAAGAGCAGATTTTTGAGCTGATGAACGCCGTTCCTCCCGATCTGGTGGAGGAGGCCGATATTCAGGCCCCTGTTAAGCGCAGGTTTTCCAAGGGGGTTCGGGGGGCGCTGATTGCCGCCTGCCTGTGCCTGGCGCTGGTGGGGACGGCGGGGGCCATTCGTTTCTCTGATGTGGGAATTGTGAAGGGAGAGGATGGAACTACCTATCTGCAAGGCGGCATGGCCTATTATCCCCATGACGATTTATCCGACCAGCTTAAAGCGATGGAAGGCATGAGAGAGACAAAAAACGGGCTTTTCATCCGTTGCTTTGATTCCTGGGAGGAGTTGGAGAGCTTTATCGGCTTTGATCTAATGGAAAATCCTGTGCTGGACGCTTCTCCTGCTACCAACTTCAGCCACGTCTTTTACGGGGTAAACGGTAAATACCTGGTCATAACGCGCCCTGCACTGACCAATATCATGATATATGGAAGCTATGAGGTTGGGGATACAGACATAACCGTGCAAGCTGAGCTTTTCACTGACCGCAAGGCGGACCAGTCGGAAGATTGGGATGAACGATTCTATGGATTCCGATACCCAGAGGGGATAAAAATGGAGCGGGGTGTCTATACCGCACCCAGCGGACTAGCTGCCCAGCTTTTGGAGGTGAAACGCGGTGGGGACCGGGATGCAGCTAGGGCGGTATTTTCCCTTAACGGGATTCCCTTTATAGTGAAAGTCGATGGCAGCGGCGCGGAGGCCCGTGCTGTTCTGCTTCAAGTGCTGGACGGCTTTGAGGTCTGAGCGCGGCCCCCTGAAAGCGGTTTTGCTTTCAGGGGGGGTCTCATTGTTACCCATGCGCGGGGGAGCGCTGACGCAGACTCGCGGCACTCTGAATAAAAGCCGCAAAGAGGGACCCAGCTGTGGCTGGGTCCCTCTTGTTTGCTATTTCTTTTTAAACGGCCACCAGGAGCGCTTTTTGGTAGCCACCGGCTTTTTTGCGGGGGGGACCTCCGCCCTCCGTCCGCTGGGTGCCGGGGTCTGTGCGGCGTCCAGGGCCTTCAAGGCCTCTGCGGCCTTTTTGTAGCCCTTGTCCGCCGCCTGTTGGTAAAGGGTCCGGGCCATTTCCAGGTCGCGGTCCGTCCCCTGGCCCAGCTCGCAGCACCGGGCCTTCAGGTACAATCCCCGGGGGCTGCCCTGGGCGGCGGCTTCCTCGTAGAGAGCGGCGGCCTTAAAGGGGTCCTTTTCCACGCCCGTACCCTTCATGTAGCAGTCGCCCAGAGAGCAGGCGCCGTCCAGGTGGCCGCCCTTGTGGGCCAGGGCGTACAGCTCCACCGCCCTTTTTTCGTCCTTTTCCACCCCGTAGCCGTTTTCATAGCACTCGCCCAGCAGATACTGCGCCCTGGGGAACTGCTGCTCGGCGGCTTTGGCGAACCATTTGGCCGCCTCGGCGTCGTTCTCCTCCACAGATATGCCGTGGTAGTAGAAGAAGCCCAGATTGCACATGGCCCGGGCGTTGCCCTTTTCCGCCCCCATGCGGTACAGCTCCGCCGCAGTTTCCAGGTCCTTTTCCACCCCGTGGCCCAGCTCGTAGCACAGCCCCAGGGAGCAGGCGGCGGGGGGATAGCCCCCCTGGTGGGCGATGGCGTACAGCCGTGCGGCCTCCTGGTAATCCTGGTCCACGCCGTAGCCGTAGTCATAACACTCCCCCAGCAGGAAATGGGCCCGGGCGCTGCCCAGCGACGCCGACTTGCGGAACCACTCCACCGCCTGGGGGTCGTCCATCTCCACGCCGATGCCCTGGTACAGGCAGTAGCCGTAATTGCACATGGCCCAGGCGCTGCCGCTCTCAGCGGCCTCCCTGTAAAGCTGGGCCGCCTTGGCCTTGTCCGCCTCCACGCCCTTTCCGTACTCGTAGCAGGTGCCCAGGGAGCAGGTGGCGGCGGCGAAGTGCTGTTCGTGGGCAAGGCGGTAGAGCTCCACCGCCTTGTCGATGTCGGGCTCCACGCCGTAGCCGTTCTCATAGCACTCCCCCAGCAGCTGGCGGGCCCTGGGCTGGCCTGCCTGAGCCGCCTTGGAAAACCACTGGAAGGCCTGGTCGTTGTCCTCCTCCACGCCGATGCCCCGGTAGTAGCAGTAGCCCAGATTGCACTGGGCCTGGACGGAGCCCTGGTCCGCCGACTGACGGTAGAGCTTCACCGCCTTGGCCAAGTCCTGCTCCACCCCCTGGCCCAGCTCGTAGCACAGGCCCAGGGAGCAGGTGCCGGCGGGATAGCCCCCCTCGTGGGACTGGAGGTACAGCTGGAAAGCCTTGTTCTCGTCCTTCTCCACGCCGAAGCCGCCGTCGTAGCACTCGCCCAGCAGCTGCTGGGCCCGGGCGCTGCCCTCGTCCGCCGCCTGCTGGAACCAGCGGGCGGCCTCCGCCTCGTCTCGCTCCACCCCGATGCCCTGGTAGTAGCAGAAGCCCAGGTTGCACATGCCCCGGGCCTCGCCCCCCTGGGCGGCCTTGCGATAGAGCTCTGCGGCCCGGGCCCTGTCCATCTCCACCCCCCGGCCCAGCTCGTAGCACAGGCCCAGGGCGCAGGACCCGGCGGGGTGGCCCTTTTCGTCGGCCTGGGCGTAAAGCTGTGCGGCCCGCTCCAGGTCGGTTTCCACCCCATAGCCTCCCTCGCAGCACTGGCCCAGCAGGAACAGTGCCCGGCTGTGGCCCTGCTGGGCGGATTTCTCAAACCAGGCGGCGGCCAGGTCGTTGTTCTCCTCCACGCCGATGCCCCGGTAGTAGCAGTAGCCCAGATTGCACTGGGCCCGGGCATCTCCGGCGTCTGCGGCCTGCTGATAGAGCTCTAAGGCACGGTCCAGGTCCTGTTCCACCCCCTGGCCCAGCTCATAGCACAGCCCCAGGGAGCAGGTGCCGGGGGGATAGCCCCCGTCGCTGGCGGCCCGGTAGAGGTGAGCGGCCTTGAGGTGGTCCACCTCCACGCCGTAGCCGAAGTCGTAGCAGTCCCCCAGCAGGCCCAGGGCCCGGGGATAGCCCTCCTCAGCGGCCAGCTCGAACCAGTGGACCGCCTCCTTGTCGTCGATGTCCACGCCGATGCCCCGGTAATAGCAGAAGCCCAGGTTGCACTGGGCTGGCACGTAGCCCATATCCGCCGACTTGCGGTAGAGCTCCACCGCCTTGGGCAGGTCCCGTTCCACCCCCTGGCCCAGCTCATAGCACAGCCCCAGGGCGCAGGTGGCGGGGGGATATTCATCCTCGTGGGCCTGACGGTAGAGCTGGGCGGATTTCTCCAGGTCCTGTTCCACCCCCTGGCCCAGCTCGTAGCACTGGGCCAGCAGGAACTGTCCCTTGGCGTAGCCCTGGCCGGCGCACTGGCGGTAGAGCTCCGCCGCCTGGTTCGGGTCCTTCTCCACCCCGATGCCCTGGTCATAGCATACCCCCAGGGCGCAGGTGGCGGCGTCATAGTCCTGTTCGTGGGCGGTCCGGTAGAGCTCCAGGGCCCGGTCCACGTCCTTTTCCACCCCCAGCCCGTGCTCGTAGCACTCGCCCAGCAGGGTCTGGGCCCGGGGGTAGTCCTGCTGGGCGGCCTTCTCAAACCAATTGACCGCCTCCTGGTAATCCCGCTCCACCCCGATGCCCCGGTAGTAGAAGAACCCCAGATTGCACTGGGCGGGGGCGTGCTCCTGCTCTCCCGCCTCCCGGTAGAGCTCCGCTGCCCGCTCCTTGTCCATCTTCACCCCGGTGCCCAGCTCGTAGCACAGCCCCAGCTCGCACTGGGCGGGGGGATAGCCCTGCTCCGCCGCCTGGGACAGCAGCCGGGTTCCGCGCTCCGGGTCCTTTTCCGTGCCGATGGCCCGCAGGTAGCACAGCCCCAGGCCGTATTGGGCGGCGATATAGTCCCCCTCCGCCGACTTCTGGAACCAGTAGAAGGCCAGCTTTTCATCCCGCTGAGCGCCCCCGGTGCCGTTGCAGTAGTTCATAGCCGCCCGGTACTGGGCGTCCAGGTCGCCTTCCTCGGCGGCGTCCAGCAGCTCCCGAAAATCCCGCTCCTTTTTGGCGGACACGTCCGCCAGGCTCTGGATGACCTCGGGATTGATATAAACCATCACCGTCTCCGGCCCGTCGGGCAGGAGGGCGTCATTCCGGTCTTCCGCCATATGTATTCCACTTCCTTTTTGTGCTTGCGCGTGATATGCCGGTATTGTACCACATCCGGCGGGAAAAAGCTATACGCTTTGGAGAGAATCAGCCCGGTCCCAGGCGAAGAGACGCTTCTGCCGGACCAGATAATAGAGAAGGCCCACCACGTCGGCCAGCACCCAGCCGATGGGCACGGACCACCAGATGCCCGCTACACCAAAGGCGGGGAGGTTGGACAGAATGTGGGCCAGGGCCACCCGGGTGCCCAGGGAGACCACGGTGAGCACCACCGACATCCCCGGCCGTCCCAGAGCCCGGTACAGGCCGTAGAGCAGGAACAGACAGCCGATGCCGCAGTAAAAGGCCCCCTCGATGCGCAGGTAGCGCACTCCCTCCAAGATGGTCTCCGCCTCGCCCGCCTCCACAAAGAGGCCCATCAGCGGTCCGGCAAAGGCGAACACCAGGGCGGACACGGCGACGCAGAAGGCCAGGGAGGCCAGCGCCGCCCCCTTCAGCCCTGCCCGGATGCGGTCCTCCCGCTTTGCGCCGTAGTTCTGGGCGATGAAGGTGGAGAAGGCGTTGCCGAAATCCTGAACGGGCATATAGGCGAAGGCGTCAATTTTCACGGCGGCGGCGAAGGCCGCCATCACCGTGGGCCCGAAGCTGTTCACCAGACCCTGAACCATGAGAATTCCCAGGTTCATCACCGACTGCTGGACGCAGGTGAGGATGGAAAACCCGGCGATCTCCCGGACGCGGGCGGGCTTGACCTGGAACCGCCCGCCGCCAGGCCGGAGCTGGGGGTATTTGACCAGGGTGTAGGCGGCAATGCCGGTCCCGGAGACATACTGGGCGATAACGGTGGCCTCCGCGGCTCCCCCTGCGCCCCGCTGGAGTCCCAGCACGAACCACAGGTCCAGGACGATGTTCAGCCCGGCGGAGGCGGCCAGAAAGACCAGCGGCACCACCGAATTTCCCACCGCCCGGAGGAAGGAGGCGAAGTAGTTGTAGAGAAAGGTGGCGGCGATGCCGCAGAAAATGACGGCCAGATACTCCCGCATCATCCCCCACACCTCCTCCGGCACCCGGAGGAATACCCGCACCCAGTCCAGGCACAGGAACGCGGCGGCGTTCAGCGCCAGGGTGAGGGCGGCGATGAGGGCAAAGGCGGCGTGGGCCCCCTCCCGGAGGCCCTCCTCGTCCCGCTGGCCGAAGCGGATGGAGAACACCGCCCCGCTGCCCATGCACAGACCCAGCAGGATAGAGGTGAGGAAGGTCATCAGGGTGAAGGAGGAGCCCACCGCCGCCAGGGCGTTTTTGCCCAGATACTTACCCACGATGAGGGTGTCCGCCACGTTGTAGCACTGTTGGAGCAGGTCGCCCAGAATCATGGGGACGGCAAAGGCCAGCATGGAGCCCATCACCGGGCCTTTTGTCAGATCTCTGTTCACGCCGCCGCCTCCCTTACTCGAAATCGGTCATATCCCGCTCTATTGTAACGGGACGGAGGCCGTCTGTCAATGGCGGGAGGGGTCAGTTCAGGGCATACTTTTTGGAAAATTGGCAGTACCGAGGCGGGAAGTCCGGGCCAGCCTCCCGGAGGGGGGCGGCCATGCTCCAGGGCGGGGCCCGTCAGGTCCATGCCGGACAGGAACGGGGACGGCCCGCCGTGCTCAAAAGCTGAAAATGTCCATGGCCGGTTCCCCTTTTCCGTAGCGCGCGCAGTTTCCGGGGAAACATGAAAAAGAGCGCCGGAAGGCTTCCGGCGCTCTTTCCATATGCGGTTAGGGCTCCTCTTTCAGCGCCGCCTGGATGAGTACCGGGTTGTGGTCGGCGTACTGGAACTGACAGTCTATGGTCTCCACCCTGTCCAGCCCCACGTTGGGGGAGAGGATGAAGCCGTCGATGATATAAAACTGGCTGCCCGCCGGGTCATAGGGGTGGTTCAGCAGGCGGCAGCTGGGGACGGACAGGTCGCAGGCGAACTGCCAGCCCTCCGGCAGGATGCCGTCGTCCAGCACGCCGGGGGTCCACAGGGAGGGGTCCTGAATGGGGAAGGCGTCCAGTGCCCCGGGGAAGGTCTGGTTGAAGTCGCCCCCGGCAATCACATAGTTGCCCTTTTCGTACTCGTCGGTGAGCAGGTCCATGAGCGCCTTGGTCTGGGCAGCCTTGCCCTCGCCGTCGTCGTAGGCCTCCAGATGGAGGTTCACCAGCACCAGCTCCTTGTCCGTCCCCTCCAGCGGGACCCGGCTCACCAGCAGGCAACGCTTCAGGTTGGCGGCGGACACCGGCCAGGAGAAGGGACAGGGCAGGGCCACGCGCTGGGCGCTGTCCACATGGAGGCGGGTAAGGGTCTGCACCCCGCTGTGGACCTTTCCGATGGGAGGCCAGGGGAAGGGGACGAAGTCACAGGAGTAGTTCAGGGCGTGGGAGCTGGAATAGGCCCCTTTTCCGTCGGAAAGAAGTTGATGCCAATAAATCTCGCTCTGGTCCACGCCTTTGGTGCGGCCGGAATTGGTATCCACCTCCTGAAGAAAAAAGACGTCCACCTTTTTCTCCTCCAGGAATTCGGAGATACCGGCCAGATTGGCGTTCATCTGCGCCCGGGTGGGGGCCACGTCCTTGCCGCCGTCCATGAAAAAATCGGAATCCGCGCCCAATCCGGCGTACCCGGTATTCTGGGACAGGAGCGTGAGGGAATCTCCGGGAGAAAGAAAGACGGTTTTAGGTGCGTCTGTCCGGCTGATCTCCACGTCCTCCACAGCGGCGGGCTTATACTCCCGCACCGTGAGCCAGCCGACCAGCCCCGCCGCGGCTAATACCGCCGCGCCCAGCACGATTCCCACCCATTTCAGCGCTCTTTTCGCCACATCTCCACGTCCTTTCCCATTGAAACGCTCAGATATTGGGGCTGCGCCCCTTCACCCGCAGACGGTTCAGCGCCCGGGCCAGGGAGCCCTGGGCCAGCTGGTATTCCTGACGGCTCTTTTTCTGGAGAAGCGCTTCCCTGGCCTGGTCGGCCTCCCGGCGGGCCCGGGCCTCGTCGATCTCCTCGGGCCGCTCGGCGGAGTCCACCAGCACCAGCAC
>CANASS010000020.1 GCA_947364395.1 uncultured bacterium | reverse complement strand
CCGTGGGCGCCAACAAGAACTCCATCAAGATCATCGGCGACCACACCGACAAGTATATCCAGGCGTACTTCCAGTACGACTCCAAGAAGACCGGCGGCGTGACCATCAGCCACCTGCGCTTCGGCGACCAGCCCATCCGCGCCCCCTACTATATCAACAAGGCCGACTTCGTGGCCTGCCACGTGCCCGCCTATATCGTCAAGGGCTTCCCCATGGTCCGGGACGTGAAGGACGGCGGCACCTTCCTCATCAATTGCCAGTGGTCCGACGAGGAGCTGGATAAGCACATGCCCGCCGTGGCCAAGCGCTATATCGCCGAGCACAATATCCAGGTCTACACCATCAACGCCATCGACCTGGCCATTGAGATCGGCATGGGCAAGCGCACCAACACCATCCTCCAGTCCGCGTTCTTCAAGCTGGCCAAGGTCATGCCCGAGGAAGAGGCCATCGGCTATATGAAGGATGCCGCCACCCACTCCTACCTGAAGAAGGGCCAGGACGTTGTGGACATGAACCACAAGGCCATCGACATCGGCGCCACCGCCTTCAAGAAGTTCGACGTGCCCGCCTCCTGGGCCACCGCCCAGGATGAGGACAAGGGTGAGAAGCTGGAGGGCCGCGCCGGGCTGGTGGAGCAGGTGAAGGACGTGATGGAGCCCATCAACCGCATGGACGGCGACAGCCTGCCCGTGTCCGCCTTCGTGCCCCACGTGGACGGCACCTTCCAGCAGGGCGCCGCCGCCTATGAGAAGCGCGGCGTGGCCGTCAGCGTTCCCGCCTGGAACCCCGACACCTGCGTACAGTGCAATATGTGCGCCTACGTCTGCCCCCACGCCACCATCCGTCCCTTTGCCCTGACCGAGGAGGAGGCCAAGAACGCCCCCGACTGCGCTCAGATCGTGGACATCAAGGCCGGCAAGGGCAAGGGCGTGTACAAGTACACCCTGGCCGTGTCCGCCATGGACTGCATGGGCTGCTCCGTCTGTGTGGGCGTGTGCCCCACCAAGAGCCTGTCCATGGCGCCCCTGGAGAAGGAGGCCGTCCGTCAGCCCGCTTTCGACTATATGGTGGCCAAGGTGGCCCCCAAGGCCGACATGGAGGGCACCGCCTCCGTCAAGGACAGCCAGTTCAAGCAGCCCCTGCTGGAGTTCTCCGGCTCCTGCGCCGGCTGTGCCGAGACCGCTTACGCCCGCCTGGTCACCCAGGTCTGCGGCGACCGCATGTATGTCTCCAACGCCACCGGCTGTTCCTCCATCTGGGGCGGTCCCGCCGCCACCTCTCCCTACACCGTCAATAAGGACGGCAAGGGCGTGGCCTGGGCCAACTCCCTGTTCGAGGACAACGCCGAGCACGGTCTGGGCCTGCACCTGGGCCAGAAGGCCATCCGCAACGCCCTGGCCGACAAGACCCGGGCCCTGCTGGCCGTCGAGTACACCTACGCCCCCCTGAAGGAGGCGGCTCAGAAGTGGCTGGACACCATGGACGACGGCGAGGCCAACGCCGAGGCCACCAAGGCCTATATCGCCGCGCTGGAAGAGGGCCTGATGAGCGTCGATGAGATCGTGGAGTTCACTGGAAGCCCCGCCGCCAAGGATGTGTTTGGTGAGCAGCTGCCCCAGTTCCAGGCCCACGCCAAGGAGCTGAAGGACTCCGGCGCCAAGTTCTGCGACTGCGACGCCTGCAAGCTGATCCAGGAGATCCTGGCTCAGAAGGAGTACCTGAACAAGAAGTCCGTGTGGATCTTCGGCGGCGACGGCTGGGCCTACGACATCGGTTACGGCGGCCTGGACCACGTGCTGGCCTCCGGCGAGGATGTGAACATCTTCGTGTTCGACACCGAGGTGTACTCCAACACCGGCGGTCAGGCCTCCAAGTCCTCCAACATCGGCCAGGTGGCGCAGTTTGCCGCCGCTGGTAAGTCCATCGCCAAGAAGTCCCTGGCGGAGATTGTGATGCAGTACGGTTATGTGTACGTGGCCCAGGTGGCCATGGGCGCCAATCCCAACCAGACCCTCCAGGCCATCCGTGAGGCCGAGGCCTATCACGGCCCCTCCCTGGTCATCGGCTACAGCCCCTGCGAGATGCACTCCATCAAGGGCGGCATGGCCAACTGCCAGAGCGAGATGAAGAAGGCCGTGGCCTGCGGCTATTGGAACCTGTTCCGGTACAATCCCGCCAACCGGGCCGAGGGCAAGAATCCCTTCACCCTGGACTCCAAGGCTCCCGCCGGAGGCTATCAGGAGTTCCTGCTGAACGAGGCCCGCTACAGCTCTCTGACCCGTTCCTTCCCGGACCGCGCCAACGAGCTCTTCAAGGAGAACGAGGCGGCGGCCATGGAGCGCTGGGAGCACCTGCAGAAGCTCATCGAGCTGTACAAGTAAGAGAGCTTTCTCAAATCCGCTGTATCAAGACAGCCCCTCTCAAAAGAGAGGGGCTGTCCTTTTGCGCTTTGGACAGCAAAGAGCCCCGCCGGCCGGCGGGGCTCTTGTCACTTTTTATTTCGGACGAACACCTGGGTGCCCTGGTATTTGGCGTTGTGCCGCTCGTCGATCTCAAAGCCCTCCAAAGCGGCGATGAATTTGGACAGCTTGGCGAAGCCGTAGTTCCGGGCGTCAAAATCCGGCTGCTTTTTAATCAGCAGGGTGCCCAAATCCCCCAGGTAGGCGTAGCCGTCCTCGTCGGCCAGGTCCTCCACCGACTGGGCGATGAGCTCCTGGACGGTGAGGGCCGGGGACTCCGACGGGGCGGCCTTCTTTTTGGCGCTCTTCCCCGACGCGGCGGGAGGTTCCGGGTTTTCCGCCGCCTTCAGGGATTCGATGTATACGAACTTGTCGCAGGCCACGATGAAGGGCTTGGGGGTCTTTTTCTCCCCCATACCGTACACCTTCATCCCGGCCTCCCGCAGCCGGGTGGCCAGCCGGGTGAAATCGCTGTCGCTGCTCACCAGAACAAAGCCGCCGCAGTTGCCGGAGTAGAGTATGTCCATGGCGTCGATAATCATGGCCGAGTCGGTGGCGTTTTTGCCGGTGGTGTAGCTGTACTGCTGGAAGGGGGTGATGGCGTGCTCCAGCAGCAGGGGCTTCCAGCTGCCCATATTGGGGGCGGTCCAGTCGCCGTAGATGCGCTTGATGGTGGCCGAGCCGTACACCGCCACCTCCGCCATAATCTCCCGCAGGGCGGTGCGGGGGGCGTTGTCCGCGTCGATGAGAACGGCGAGGCGAAGTTCGTTTTCCATGTCGGTTCTCCTTTGCATGTGTTGTCACAGTATATCACATATGGGAGGGAAAGGCCAGAGCGAAAAAACGCGCAAAATGGGACCTGTGCGGGCCGTTGTAAAAAAGCAGCCCCGCCGCCGGGGCAGACGGCGCGCGCCTGGGCCCTCAGCGGCGGGTTCAATGTTAGAGCTGATATCAAAGGGTATTCTGTTTTCTGTCCGGATGCCTGCGCCCGCCCGCTTATTCGGCGGAAATCATATAGTAGTAGACGGGCTGGCCGCCGGACAGCAGGGTGATTTCGGCGCTGGGGCACGCCTTCTGGAAAATGGCCAGAGCCTGACCGGCCTGCTCCTCGGTCACGTCCTCGCCGTAGAAGATGCTGATAAACTCGGCGTTCTGCTGGCTGTCCGCCCGGGCCAGCCGCTCCAGCAGGGAGTCGATGGCCCGGTCGGTGCCAAAGAGCTGGCCCTCCGCCAGCGCCATGTAGTCTCCCTCGTGGATGTCGAAGCCGTCGAAATCGGAGTCCCGGGCGGCGTAGGTGATCTCGGAGGTGCGCACGTTCTTCCGGGCCTCCTCCATGGCGGCGGCGTTGGATTCGGTGTCCGCCTCCGGGTCCAGCACCAGCATGGCGGAGATGCCCTGGGGCACGGTGCGGGTGGGCACCACCACCACCTCCTTGCCCTCGACCAGGCCCACGCACTGTTGGGCGGCCATGATGATGTTCTTGTTGTTGGGCAGAACGAACACCACCTCGGCGGGGGTGCGGGCGATCTCCCGAAGGATGTCCTCGGTGGAGGGGTTCATGGTCTGGCCGCCGGAGATGATGCCGTCCACCCCCAGGTCCCGAAAGACGGAGGCCATGCCCTCCCCGGCGCTGACCGCCACCACGCCGTACTTCTTCTCCGGGGCGGCGATGGCGTCCCCGGATTCCTGGGCCTCCAGCTCCGCCTCCACCTGCTCCAGGTCGTCGGTGCTCTGGGCCTGCCTGCCCGCCGCCAGCTCCTCGGCCTGGGTGCGCATGTTCTCGATCTTGGCCAGCTCCAGGGTGCCGTACTTCTGGGCCTCGGACAGGGCCGCGCCGGGAGTGTCGGTGTGGACGTGGACCTTGAAGGTCTCGTCGTCCTCGCCGATAACCAAACTGTCGCCGATGCTGTTCAGGTAGGAGCGGAAGGGGCCAATGGATTTGCCGGCGGTCTTGCGGACGATGAACACCGTGTCAAAGGTGAAGGTGATGTCCTCCTCGGACAGGGCGGCGAAGTCGGCGGACTCCTTCGCGGGCAGGGAATCGTCCTCCTCGGCGGGGACGGGCAGGCCCCGCAGCTCGTCCAGCATACCCTGGAGAATGGTGAGGAAGCCCTTGCCGCCCGCGTCCACCACCCCGGCCTTTTTCAGCACCGGGTTCTGGTTCACCGTGTCGGCCAGGGCGATCTGGCCCTGGCTGATTGCGGCCTCCAGCACGGCTTCCACGCTGTTATGCTCCTGGGCGGTCTCGGCGGCCTTGGCGGCGGCCAGCCGGGACACGGTGAGGATGGTGCCCTCAGCGGGCTTCATCACCGCCTTGTAGGCGGCGGACACCCCCTCGTTGAGGGCGGCGGCGAAAACCACGCCGTCCGCCTCATCCTTCTCCTTGAAGCCCTTGGACACCCCCCGGAACAGCAGGGACAGGATGACGCCGGAGTTCCCCCGGGCCCCCCGGAGCAGGGCGGAGGCGTTGATGGAGGCGGCCTTGCCGATGGATTGGGCGGGCTTCTTTCTGGCCTCGGCGGCGGCGGTGCCGATGGTGAGGGACATGTTGGTGCCGGTGTCCCCGTCGGGGACAGGGAACACGTTCAGATCGTTGATGGCCTGCTTCTGGACGTTGATGGAGGCGGAGCCGTGGATGACCATGCGCTGGAACAGCGCGCCGTCAATGATATCTACCATAGTCGGATGTCCTCTCTTTCTGGGCCGGGTTAACCGATCACCATGGAATCCACGCAGACGTTGACGCTGCGCACCTCCACCCCGGTGAGGCGGTGGACGTTATACTTCACTTCGTTCTGGATGGACTCGCCCACCGCCATCAGGTTCACCCCATTGTCCACGATGATGTGGAGGTCGATGGAGATGGACTGGTCGTCGTTGTAGATGATCTTGACGCCCTTGGACATGGACTCCTTGCGCAGCAGGTGGACCAGGCCGTCGGTTCGGGAGCGGAACGCCATGCCCTTGACGCCGTAGCAGCTGGTGGCCACCGCCCCGGTGAGGTTGGAGTACACGTCGCTGGTGACCCGGACGAGACCCTTTTCAGTTTGTATTTTCATGGGAACCTTCCTTTCTTTACCTGCAAGAGGGTTGCCTTTCAATTTTGCCACTCTATTGTATTCCATTTCTGCCAAAAATACAAGCCTGTTTTCTCACCGCGGGTTTGGGGTTTTCCGCCGCTTTTTTAGATAAATAGACCAAAAAGGCGGCTTGGCGGTTCGCGGACGCTCTCCCGGCTGGCGTCCTTTGCTTGCGCCGGGGGGAAAGACCTGCTATAATATCCCTGTTTATAGGACTGTATTTTTGTTAGGATGAGGGCGGAAGGAGGGTTGGCCATGGCCAAGAGCGCCAATCAGAAACGAAAGCTCCTGCTGCTGGCCAAGCTGCTGCTGGAGCGCAGCGACGACGAGCACCCGGTGACCCGGGAGGAGATGCAGGAGGAGCTGAGCCGGTGGGGGCTGAGCTCCGAGCGCAAAAGCATCTATGACGATATGGACCAGCTCAGGGAGCTGGGGCTGGACGTGCAGTCCCGCCGGGGGCGGAACGGGGGCTGGTACATCGGGGCCCGGGACTTTGAGCTGGCGGAGCTGAAGCTGCTGGTGGACGCGGTGCAGTCCAGCCGGTTCCTCACCAAGCGCAAGAGCGACGCGCTGATCCACAAGCTGGAGGGGCTGACCAGCGTTCACCAGGCCCGGCAGCTCCAGCGGCAGGTGTATGTGGACCGGCGGGTCAAGACCATGAACGAGAGCATTTTTTACAACGTGGACAAGCTCCAAGGGGCCATCGCGGCCAACAAGGTGGTGTCTTTCCGCTACTTTGAGTACAACGTCCAGCGAGAGCGGGTGTTCCGCCGGGAGGGGGCCCGGTACAAGCTGACCCCCTACGGCCTCATCTGGGACAGCGAGAATTACTATCTGGCCGGATGGGACGAGCTGCGCCAGGAGGTGCGCCACTACCGGGTGGATAAGATGGCGGACATTGTGGTCTCCCAGACGCCGGGCCACCCCCAGGGGAATTGGACGGCGGAGGGCTATGCCCGGAAGCATTTCGGAATGTTCTCCGGCAGGCCCTGCCAGCTGCGGCTGCGGTTTGAAAACCGTCTGGCCGGGGTGGTGGTGGACCGCTTCGGGCTGGAGGTGTCCCTGGTCCCCGACGGGGACAGCCACTTTACCGCCGCGGTGGATCTGGTGGTCAGCCCGCCCCTGTGGGGGTGGCTGTTCGGCCTGGGGCCGGGGGTGGAGGTGCTGGGCCCCGACTGGGCGGCGGCGGATTTCGCCGACCGGCTGGAGCGGACGGCGGCGCTGTACCGGGGCCGGCAGGCTGGTCCCGGGGAGGAGGAAGCCCCAGAGGAAAAACCGCCGGAGGAGTGCCGGAGGGAATAATCCGGCCATAAAATGGGAAGACTGTGCCAAAACGGGGCCGACGGCCCAGAATTGGAGGAACTTTCCATGGAGCGTACACAGCTGGGGCGGGATTATTACGAACTGGGCCTGTCGCTGGGCAGGCTGGGCACGGTGCTGATTGGGAGCGGCGGCGGTTCGCTGGCCCGGGCGCTGGCCCGGGCGGCGGGGTGCGGCGCGGCGCTGGCCGGGGGCGAGGTGAAATTTCACGACGGGACCTGCGCCGCCTGCGGGGCCTGGCTGGCGGGGTACTACGGCGTACCCGCCGCCCTCTTTGTCCGCCAGGAGGAAGGGCAGGTGGAACGCCTGCTGCTCAATGGCGAGGGGAAACCCTTTACACCGCTTGAAAAACAAGGGTCGCTCCCCGCCTGTACAGGGGAGTGGGACTTGCTGGCCGGGGCGGACTGCGCCTGGGCGGCCAGCCGGGCGGGGGAATACCGTGGGGAGCTGGGGCCTGCCTGCGCCCAGGGTCCCGCCGCCCTCACCCTGGCCTTGGAGCGGATGGGCTACCAGGTGTCCCGCACCCCCGTCCCCGGCGCGCCCCTGTTTATCAGCGACCGGGAGGGCTTTGTCCTCCGGACGGAGGAGGGGGGCTGGTCCTTCCGTCTCCAGGGGCGGGACGCTTTGGAGGGGCTGACGGATTACGTCCGGCGGCCCCAGGCGGTGCCCGCCTTCCGTTCGGAACGGGGAGATAAAACGCAGAGTTAAAGTGTGCGGGAAGTATCCGAAATGTTATGGCTTTTCCCGGTTGACAGCCGGGTCCTGCTGTGCTATACTAGCCGCAGTTTCAATGGAAAAGGGTGAAAAGATGCGCAAGTAAGTCGAACTTCAAGCTGTGAACACTGAGTTGAGGTCCATATTTCATGGGCCTGGGCTCTCATGGCGCGAAGGGCGGCTTGCTGACCGGGGGCGGACTGCGTCCCTGCCTTTTCGTCATGTAATCCGTCCTTCCGCTGTGGGAGGGACGGATTTTTTGTATGCGAAAAGGAGCGGATGCGTATGTTTCAAGTGAAAAACCTCACTGTCACCCATAAAAAGGACCTGACCACCCTGGTGGAGGGGCTGTCCTTCACCCTGGGCCCGGGGAACCGGGCGGCCATCATCGGGGAGGAGGGCAACGGTAAATCCACCGTCCTCAAGCTGCTGTACGACCCGGCGCTGGTGGAGCCCTACGCGGAGTGGACGGGGGAGGTCGTGGACAGGGGCCTGCGGAAGGGCTGGCTGGCCCAGGAGCTCTCCCCGGCGGAGCTGGAAATGCCGGTGTGGGCGTTCTGCGGACAGTTCCCGGCCTTCGAGGGGGCAGACCCCAGGGCCCTGGACCGGGCGGCCCGGCAGGTGGGGCTGGAAGCCGGGGTGTTCTGGGATGGGCGGTCCATGTCCACCCTGTCCGGCGGGGAGCGGGTGAAGCTGCGGCTGGCCCTGCTGCTGCTGGATGGCCCCGGCCTGTTGCTGCTGGACGAGCCGTCCAACGACCTGGACCTGGCCACCCTGGAGTGGCTGGAACATTTTCTGCTGGAGTGTAAAGTGCCGGTGCTGTACATCTCCCATGACGAAACCCTTTTGGAGCGCACCGCCAACATGGTCATCCACCTGGAGCGCCTGCGGCGGCGGACGGCGCCCAGGTGCACAACGGCGAAAATGGGGTACACCCAGTATGTGGAGGAACGGGCGGCGGGTTTTGCCCGCCAGGAGCAGGCGGCCCGGAAGGAACGGGCGGAGTATCAGGCGAAAATGGAGAGATACAGGCAGATTCGGGACAAGGTGGACCACCAGCAGGCCACGATTACCCGGCAGGACCCCCATGGCGGGCAGCTGCTGAAAAAGAAAATGCACGCGGTGCAGTCCATGGGCCGCCGGTTCCAGCGGGAAAAGGAGGACATGACCGCCCTGCCCCAGTGGGAGGAGGCCATTCTGACCGCTTTCGATCAGAGGGAATCCGCGTTCCCGGCGGGCAAGACCGTGCTGCGGCTGGACCTGCCCCAGCTGACCGCAGGGGAGCGGGTCTTAGCCCAAAATGTGCGCCTGTGGGTGGACGGGCGGTCAAAAATAGGGATTGCCGGACCCAACGGGGCGGGGAAATCCACCCTGCTGAAGCTGGCGGCGGAAGAGCTGCTGTCCCGGACCGACCTGCGGGCGGCATACATGCCCCAGGACTACGGCGACCTGCTGCTGGGAGAGAAAACCCCGGTGGAGGTACTGGCCCCATCTGGCCGCCGGGAGGACGTGACAAGGGCCCGAACCTTACTGGGCAGCATGAAGTACAAGGCGGAGGAGATGGAGCACCCGGCGGCGGGGCTGTCCGGGGGCCAGCGGGCCAAGCTGCTGTTCTTGTCCATGGTGCTCAACGGGGCCAATGTGCTGGTGCTGGATGAGCCCACCCGAAACTTTTCGCCTCTGTCCGCCCCGGTGATCCGCCGGGTGCTGGCGGATTTCCCCGGAGTTATTATCAGCGTATCTCATGACAGATTGTATTTGGGTCAGGTGTGCACCCAGGTGCTGGAGCTGGGACCGGAGGGGCTGCGGGAGATCCCGCGCCGCTGAAGGGCCAGGTCCAGGTCAAGGGCCTTCCTTTTTCTTTGAAAAGAAAAAGGAAGCGAAAAAGAAACTTTGAGACTTGGGCGTTTCAGAACGGTTCCGGCGATGTAAACCCCTGGTTGACAGAAAAATAACCCTCGATTGGTGGTTCGGAGAGGGAAATTTATGGTATGATGGGCTGGGAAAGGAGGTGGAGCCCATGACAGTTGGGCAGCGCATCGCGCAGAAACGAAAGGAGCTGGGGCTGTCCCAGGAGGCATTGGGGGAGCGCCTGGGGGTGTCCCGGCAGGCCATCTATAAATGGGAGTCGGACGCCGCCCTGCCTGAGATCGAGAAGCTGGTGAACCTGAGCCGGGTGTTTTCCGTGTCCATAGATTGGCTGCTGGGGGAGGGGGAGGAGAGCCGGGAGCTCACCCCGGACCAGCTGCGCATGGTGGAGGAGATCGTGGGGCGGTATCTGGCCGCCCAGCCCGCTGAAAAGACCGTTATATTGAGGGAGACTGTGGAGGCGGAACAGGAGGACGGGGAGAAGGCCAGACCCCCTAAGCGCCGCCGCTGGCCCTGGGTGCTGGCGGGGCTGGTGCTGGTGGGGGTGTTCTTCAACCTGTTCTCCCGGCTGGACCAGATGCGCCAGGAGAACCAAAACCTGCAAATGACCGTGGCAAATATTCGCTCCGATGTGAACAGCCAGATTTATAGCATCACCAGCCGGGTGGAGGAGGCGCTCCAGAGTCAGAACGCCCTGACGGCGGAGCAGAGCGCCCAAGTCACCGCCACCGACTACCGGGCCAACACCGTCACCATCGAGGCCCGGGCCCTGCCCCGGACCTATGTGGAGGGCATGGGGGCGGAATTTGTCCTGGCCAGCGGCGGGGAGAGCTTCACCGTGCCGGGGGAGCTGGGGGAGGACCACGCCTTCACCGCCCGGACCACAGTGCCCCTCACCGATGAGATTGCCGTGTCTGTGGCTTTCCTCGCCGGGGAGCAGCGGCAGACCCAGGTGCTGGAGGAATTTTTCGGCCTGTATTCCGACAGCTTTGCCACCATCCTAATCTCCGGGGGGCTGGGGGCGTTCATAAAGTCCAGCAAGGCCGTCCGCTGGACCGCCGAATTCCACCCGGTGTATATGGACTGCTATAACATGTATGGCGAGGCGGTCCAGATGGAGAGGGTGCGGGTGGGCCTGTTCCAGGACCAGAAGCTGGTGGCGTGGTTCAACGAGGAAGAGCAGAGCGGCAGGGAGGGAGCTTACGTCTTCCGAATGGAGCCGGACAGGATGGAACTGGAATTGGACTCCACCTACTGCGTCGCGGCAGTGGTGGAGGACGAGTTCGGCCGGGAATGGGTGGCGGCTGATCGGAGCGACGCCGTCAGGTTTACCGCCGGCGGGCAGGACCGCTTTCTGGATGTGGACTACAGCCGGGACCCGGCGGACTGGGAGTATTGAGAAAGGGTGCGCACCCCTCAAACCGTTGGTACAGGCCGACTTTCCTGACAGTCGAGTCGGTTTTTGAGTTCAAAGCCTTGACATTTTCCTGGCGACGGGGTAGGGTGGAGGCACAACCAAGCAAAGGGGAATGCCAAACATGAACGAGAAAAAACCCTTCGGCGAGTACATCCGAAAAAAGCGGCTGGAGGCGGGTCTGACCCAAAAGGAGCTGGCGGAGCAGCTGTTTGTCACAGAGTCCACCATAAGCAAATGGGAGCGGGCGTTGTCCTACCCGGACGTGTCCATGGTCACCGCCATCTGCGCCGCCCTGCACATCACGGAGCACGAGTTCTTCACCGCCTGCGACGACGACCAGGCCCACGCCCGGGAGCGGCAGGCGGCGCTGTGGCGGGGAATGACGGCCGGGACCCGGCGGTTTTTCGCGGCGGGCTACGCCATCGCCATTGTGGTGTGCTTCATCTGTGATCTGGCCGTATTCCACGCCCTGGACTGGTTCTGGATTGTGCTGACGGCCTGCGCCCTGGCTTTCTGCTTCACCAACCTGCCTTTTTTGTTTAAGGGAAACCGGCTGTCCATCTGCCTGGGGTCGGCGTCGGGGTGCCTCATTTTGCTGCTGCTGGCCTGCTGGATCAATGTGGGGGGCTGGTGGATCATCGGGGGCATGGCCATCACGGCGGTCTGCCTGGCCCTGCCCTGGGCATGGTGGGCCATCTGGCGGTTTTACGGGAAGCATGTCCTGCCCTTGTGCGCCGGGGCGCTGACGGCGTGGGTGTTCCTGCTGCTGGCGGTGGTCTGGGTCTTTACCGGCGGGGACTGGCTGTTTTCCGTGGCTTTTCCCCTGGCGCTGGCGGGGGCGGCCTTTTTCTGGGCGGGATTTTCCCTGTTCTATTGGCTGAAGGCGGGGCCCTGGCTGAAGGCCGGAATCACCGCCCTGCTGGTCTCCTTTGCCACCCCGGCGTTCAACAGCCTGTGCGACCTGCTCATTGAGGACATGGGCGGTCCCGGCTTTCTGGAATACTTTTCGATGCGGGACATGCTGGTCCGCCGGGCCGCCGGGGACCTGTCCTGGGTCAATCCGCTGATCTTCCAGATCATGCTTGTGTGCGCCCTGGCCCTGACCGCCGTGGGCGCTGTGGCGGAGGTCCGGCGGCGGAGAGGATGAACGCGATAAAACGCCCCTTGCTGTTTCCACAGCAAGGGGCGTTTTGCGTCGTATGGGGCGGGATCAGTTCTTCAGGCCCTCGGCCCTCGTCGAGGCAAGCTGCATATCACTCGCTTCCGCCGCTGGCGAAAGCTCGTTCATTTCGCCGCCTCTCCTCTCCCCGCGAAAGCCGAGGGGCGCTTTCGCGGGGGCCCATTGGGGCTGATGGGTCAGTTTTTCAGGCTTTCGGCCCAGGCGGAATAGCGGGCAACTTTATCCGCACAGTCAGCCTGACTGGCCCCCTGGGCCAGTATGTACACCTTCACCTTGGGCTCGGTGCCGGAGGGCCGGACGATGACGGAGGTGCCGTCGGACAGCTCGTAGCGCAGCACGTTGGAGCCGGACAGCTCCATGGCGGTCTTTTCGTCGGTGGAGGCGTCCACCACCGACCCGTCCTTGTAGTCCTTCCAGAGCTTGACGGTCTCGCCGCCGATCTCCTTCGGGGGGTCCTTGCGCAGATTGGCCATCAGGTCGGCCATCTTCTTCAGGCCGTCCAGGCCGGGCATCACCAGATTCATGGTGCGCTCGCCGTAATCGCCGTACTTCTCGTACAGGGCCAGCAGGGCGTCGTATAGGGTCATGCCCTTGCCGGCGTAGTAGGCGGCCATCTCGGTCATGGCCACGGCGGCGGTGACGGCGTCCTTGTCCCGGACGTAGCTGCCCAGCATGTAGCCGTAGCTCTCCTCATAGGACATGATGACGTTCCCCTCGCCGCTGCCCTCCAGCTGGTCCTTCTTCTGGGCCAGGAATTTGAAGCCGGTGAAGGTGTCGAAGCACTGAAGGCCGTTGACCTCGGCCACCTTGCGGGCCATCTCGGTGGTGACGATGGTTTTCAGGGCCACGGGATTCTGAGGCATCTTGCCGGTGCGCTGCTTGGCCCCGATGAGGTAGTCCAGCAGCAGCACGCCGGTCTGGTTGCCGGTGAGCACCTTGAACCCGTCGCCCGCCCGGACCATCAGGCCCACCCGGTCGGCGTCGGGGTCGGAGCCCAGGATGAAATCGGCGCCCTCCTTGTTGGCCAGCTCCACCGCCAGGGCAAAGCCCTCGGGGTTCTCCGGGTTGGGGGAGGCCACGGTGGGGAAGTCGCCGTCGATGACCATCTGCTCGGGGACGCAGATCACGTGCTTCATGCCCAGCCGTTTCAGGGCCTCGGGGATCAGCTTGTGGCCGGTGCCGTGGAAGGGGGTGTACACCATTTTAAAGGTGTCCGCCACCGCGTCCACCGCCGCCTGGTCGTTGACCTGGGCCATCACGTTGGCCAGGAACTTCTCGTCGGTCTCAGAGCCCATGATGGTGATGAGCCCGCCTGCCACCGCCTCGTCGTAATCAGCCGCCTTCACGTCGAACACATCGGACTCCCGCATGATCTTGGCCACCTCGTCGGCGTGGTTGGGGGGGAGCTGAGCCCCGTCGGACCAGTACACCTTATAGCCGTTGTACTCCTTGGGGTTGTGGCTGGCGGTGATGTTGATGCCCGCGGTGCAGCCGTACTCCCGGATGGCGAAGGACAGCTCGGGGGTGGGGCGCAGGGACTCGAACAGCCGCACGGGGATGCCGCAGGCGGCCATGATGCAGGCGGCCTCCCTGGCGAAAAGGTCGGAGTTGTTCCGGCAGTCGAAGCAGATGGCCACGCCCTTCTTGACGGCCTCGGGGCCCTCGTTCAGGATGACCTTGGCGAAAGCCTGGGTGGCGTGGCGGATGACGTGGATATTCATCCGGTACAGGCCCACCCCCATGGTGCCCCGCAGCCCGGCGGTGCCGAACTCCAGCTGGGAGAAGAAGCGGGATTCGATCTCCTTCTCATCCCCGGCGATGGCGGCCAGCTCCGCCTTCTCCGCCTCAGACAGGGCGGGGGAGTTCAGCCACTGTTCGTAATTCTTTTTGTAGTCCATGGGTATCTTCCTCCTTCTTGAAATCAAAACGCGAAATTGCCATTGACAAACACAGGAATTTCCTCTCCGCCGTGGGTGGTTCCCACAATGGACAGGTCGGAGGTGCCCACCATAAAGTCCACGTGGGTGATGGAGTCGTTGAGGCCGGCGGCCTTTTGGGCCTCCTGGTCCATGTCCTCGCCCCCTTTGACGCAGTTGGGGTAGGCATGGCCGAAGGCCAGGTGGCAGGAGGCGTTTTCGTCAAACAGAGTCTCATAGAACAGGATGCCTGTATTGCGGATGGGGGAGTCATAGGGGACCAGGGCCACCTCGCCCAGGTAGTGGGCTCCCTCGTCGGCGCCGATGGCCCGGCGGAGGATCTCCTCCCCCTCCCCGGCGTGGACGTCCACGATGCGGCCGTCCTGGAAGTCCAGGTAAAAATCCTTCACCAGATTGCCGTCCAGGGCCAGGGGCAGGGAGGCGTATGCCCGGCCGTTCACCCCGTCCCAGCGGGGGGCGGTGAAAATCTCCTCGGTGGGTATATTGGCCACGAATTCCACACCCTCCGGGGTTAATTCGCTTCCCCCGCCCCAGACGTGGTTTTCCGGGAGGGTGATGGTCAGGTCGGTGCCCAGGGCGTTGGCGTAGTGGAGGGAGGCGAAATTGTATTCGTTGAGCAGCTTGGCCCGGCGGGCGGCGGCGGCCACGTGCGCCTGCCACCGCTCCACGGCCCTGCTGTCCCCAGTGATGCGGCATACGGAGAAGATGGCCTCCCACAGGGCGTCCACGGCCTCCTCCCCCTTCTTGTCCGGGAACGCCTTCTCCGCCCAGGCCGGGGTGGGGCAGGAGCCTACGCACCACTGGAAGCGACCGGCGGTGAGGGCGTCGAAATAGGGCTTGGTGGGAGGGCCGCTGGCCTTCCGGCGGGCCTGGATGCGGGCGGGGTCCACCCCCTTGAGCAGTTCCGGGTCGGAGCCGGTGAGGGACAGGCGGGGGGATTTCTGTTCCAGAAACCAGTCGAACCGGGCCTTCAAATAGCTGGGATACTCCTCAAATACGGCGGCGTCGGCCCGAAGGAAGGACTCCCGCGTAATGAGATCGTCCCCGTAGGTGACCACCACGTCCCGAGCCCCCCGGTCATAGCACGCGGACGCGCACATGCGGGCCAGCTGGGCGTATTCTATGTCGCTGGAAATGCAGGGGGTCTGACCGGGCTGGACGTTCAGGCCCACCTCCACCAGCAGGTGGGCGTATTCCTTAAGCTTTGCCTGAAAATCTTGAATCATTGGATCTGTCTCCTTTGGGGTGGGATATCGCGTTTCGCCTGCGCGAGAGGGCTCAAACGCTTCTTTAAGAGTGGGCACTTTGCTGGAAAATACGGGCTCTGTCCACGCATATATAGAAATTATACCATATTGAATTCCAAAACACAATTCAATTTGCATTTTTTTCTGAGGCGCTGTATAATGTATTTCAGTTTAACAGAGCAAAGGAGCAAAGCTTATGCTGACCACCGTGATCCCCCAGGGGTACGCCCCCCTGCTGAACCTGTACGACACCCAGAAGGCCATCGGCCTGCTGAAGCGGCTCTTTGAGGACGACCTGGGCGGGGCCCTGAACCTGCGCCGGGTGTCCGCCCCCCTGTTTGTGGAGGCGTCTACCGGCCTGAACGACGATTTGAACGGCGTGGAGCGGGCGGTGTCCTTCGACGTGCCCGACGCGGGCCGGGAGGCCCAGGTGGTCCATTCCCTGGCCAAGTGGAAGCGCATGGCCCTCCACCGCTATCAGTTCTCG
This sequence comes from uncultured bacterium, assembly GCA_947364395.1. GTDB lineage: Bacteria > Bacillota > Clostridia > Oscillospirales > Oscillospiraceae > Enterenecus. The sequence continues at coordinate 20,437 of CANASS010000020.1, read as the reverse complement.
GTGGGGGAGGGACTGTACACCGACATGAACGCCATCCGCCGGGACGAGGAGCTGGATAACCTTCACTCCGTCTATGTGGACCAGTGGGACTGGGAGAAGGTCATTGCCCCCCGGGACCGCAATGAGGACTACTTAAAGGGCGTAGTGAACGCCATCATCAAGGCCCTGGCCAACACCCAGCAGACCCTGCGCTCGGTGTACCCCCAGCTCACCACCCTGCCCCTCATTGACCGGGAGGTGTCCTTTGTCACCGCCCAGGAGCTGGAGGACGAATGGCCCGGGCTGTCCCCCAAGGAGCGGGAGGACCGCTGGGTGAAGGACCACCCCACCACCTTCCTCATGGGCATCGGCGGGGCGCTGAAGTCGGGCAGGCCCCACGACGGCCGGGCCCCGGACTATGACGACTGGGCGCTGAACGGGGACATCCTGCTGTACAACTCCCTGCTGGGCCATGCTTTTGAGATCTCCTCCATGGGCATCCGGGTGTCCCCGGAGTCCCTGGACCGCCAGCTGTCCGTGGCCGGGTGCGACCACCGGCGGGAACTGCCTTTCCATAAGGCCCTGCTGGCGGGGGAGCTGCCCCTCACCATCGGCGGCGGCATCGGCCAGAGCCGGGTGTCCATGTACCTGCTGGGCAAGGCCCACATCGGGGAGGTCCAGGCGTCCATTTGGGACCCCCGGACCATAGAGGCCTGCAAAGAGGCGGGCGTGATTCTGCTGTAAAGGAGGGAGAGGCATATGGACGAACGTAAGGGCAATTTCAACGCCGGAAGCGCGGCGAAGGCCGGTATCAGCTTCGGCAGCGCCCTGGCCATGGTCATCAGCTACACCACCTGGGGCTCCGTGTTCTGGGCCATCGTCCACGGGCTCATGAGCTGGGTGTACGTGATCTATTTTATTTTGCGGTATTGACAAAAAGTCCCCGCTCCGTCCGAGCGGGGACTTTCCTTATGCCTCGTCCGTCTCCAGGTGGTAGCCCAGCCGCCGCACCGCCTCAATGCGCACGTTGGAGCCGATGCTGGCCAGCTTTTTGCGCAGAAAGCCCACGTACACCTCCACGTGGTTCTCCACAGCGTTGGAGTCGTACCCCCAGACCCGGGCCAGGATGGCCTCCTTGGACAGGTTTTTGCCCTTGGCCTGCATGAGGCAGCGCATCACGTCGAACTCCCGGGCGGACAGCCGCACCCACTTGTCCCCGCAGGCCAGGGTGGAGCCGTCCAGGTCCAGGGCCGTGCCGCCGAAAGACAGCTGGTCCACCTGCCCGCCCTGGCGGCGCAGCAGCGCCCCCACGCAGGCCAGCAGCTCCCGGGTGTCGAAGGGCTTGGTCAGGTAGTAGTCCGCCCCGGCGTTGAGGCCCTCCACCCGGTCCTCCAAAGCCCAGCGGGCGGTGAGCATGAGGATGGGCACGGCGCACTTCTGGGCCCGGAGCCGCCGGGCCGCCTGCCGGCCGTCCAGCAGGGGGAGCATCACATCCAGGATGATGAGGTCGTACACCCCCAGCAGGGCGTACTGCACCCCGGCTTCGCCGTCGTAGACGGCGTCCACCTGGTAGCCTCGGTCCTCCAGCAGGGCCCGGAGGGAGTCGGACAGGGGCCTGTCGTCCTCCACAATGAGAATTTTCATGGCAAGGCCCTCCTTTCCGGGGAGGCGGTCACACCTCCGCCGCCAGGCCCAGGCAGAGCTGGTACAGGGTGGTGACCCCCGCGCCGGTGGCCCCCACGGACTGGTACTCCCGGCGGGCCCGGTCGGCCCAGGCCGTGCCGGCGATGTCCACATGGACCCAGGGCACATCCCCGGCAAAAGCGCCCAGGAACAGCCCCGCCGTGATGGCGCCGCAGCCGTCGCTGGACTGGTTGCACAGGTCGGCCACCGGGCTCTCGATCATCTTGGCGTACTCGGGGAAGGCGGGGAAGCGCCAGTACTGCTCCCCGGAGCGGGAGGCGGCCTCCAGCAGGGCGGCGCACAGGGCGTCGTCGTTGCTCACCAGTCCGGCGGTGAGGTGGCCCAGGGCGTTGGCGCAGGCTCCGGTGAGGGTGGCGATGTCCACCACCCGGGAGGCCCGCTCCTTCTGGATGGCGTAGGTGATGGCGTCGGCCAGGATAAGGCGGCCCTCCGCGTCGGTGTTGTCGATCTGGATGGTCTTGCCCGACATGGAAGTGACGATGTCGCCGGGCACCATGCTGTCCGGGGAGATGCGGTTTTCCACCGCCGGGACCACCGCCGTCACATTCACCGGGATGCGGTTTTCCGCCAGGGCCAGCAGGGCCGCGCACACCGCCGCCCCTCCGGCCATGTCCGCCCGCATGGTTTTCAGCCCGGCGGCGGTTTTCAGGTTGTAGCCCCCGGCGTCGTAGCACACCCCCTTGCCCACCAGGGCGATGGGGGCGGCGTCCTCCTTGCCCCCCTTCCAGCGCAGCACAATGAGCCGGGGCGGGTGGGCGGCGCTGTCCCCCACGGCGTGGAAGGCCCCCATGCCCAGGGCCCGGGTCTGGTACTCGTCCAAAATCTGGACCTCCACCCCCAGGGGCTCCGCCGCCTCCTTCATGGACTGAGCCAGCATGGCCGGGGTGAGCAGGTTGACCGGCCGGTTGGTCAGGTCCCGGGCATAGCACACCGCCCGGGTCACCACGCTGGTCTCCTTGAGAATCGCGGGCACGTCCAGCCACTGGCCGCCGGTGAAATAGAGGGTGAAGGGCTGTTCCTCCCGCTCCTTCCAGGCGGGCTGGCGGTAGCAGGCCAGCTGGGCCCCCTGGGCCAGGGCGGACAGCCCCCCCGGGCCCAGCGCCCGGGCGGCGGGGTCCACGTCCATCAGGGCGGTCCGGGCGCCCAGCTCCCGGATGGCGGTCACCGCCTTGGCGGCGGCGCGGCGGGCGGTCTCCGCGTTGGGGTCCTTGCCCAGGCAGAGGATCAAGACGCGCCCCTCCGGCCCGGCGCGCAGGGACAGCGGGGCGCTGTCCCTGCCGATTTCCAGCTCCAGCCGCCAGTCGGCGGCCTCCTGGTTCCACAGCTTTACCATTCGTATCCAACTCCTCGCGTATCGGCCCGTCAGGGCCGGTTTAGTCCAGGACATTGTACCGTCTTTTTCCGCTGTTGGCAAGACTTTTTTTGTGAGAAATCCGCCGCTTTCCCGTGCTGAATTCCCAGTAAGGGCAGGAAGAGGGGAGAAAAAATACAAGTTTTGCCAAAAAGGGAAGCCGTGGCCCAATGGGCGGCCGGGGAAAGAAGAGGTTGCCACGGAGCCGGATTTGTGGTATATTGGGGCTGGACAAAGACTGGCGGGACGCATCCGAGCGGGGGTGAACGAATTGAACATCCACGAGTCTGCGGAAAACTATCTGGAGGCCATCCTGGCCCTGGGAGAAAAGGGCCCTGTGCGGTCCATCGACGTGGCCCAGCACCTGGGGTTTTCCAAGCCCAGCGTCAGCCGGGCCATGAGCCTGCTCCGGGAGGGGGGGTTCGTGGTGATGGACCAGGGGGGATTCCTCACCCTGACCGGCGAGGGGCTGGAGATCGCCCGGCGCATCTATGAGCGGCATCTGCTGCTGACCAAGTGGCTGGTGCACCTGGGGGTGCCGGAGAAGACGGCGGCCAACGACGCCTGCCTCATCGAGCACGACCTGAGCGTGGAGTCCTTTGAGGCGCTGAAAAACCACATCTACCGGGACATGGGAACGAGTGGGTAAAACCGCCGCGTCAGCGGCGGTTTTTTGCGGTCAAACGCTTCTCTCTCCGGCCAGGCTTCTGGCGAAAAGGGCCCGGACCTCCTCCAGGCTGTCCGTCTGGCCCAGGGCCCACATCAGCTTGGTGACGGCGGCCTCGGTGGTCATGTCCCAGCCCTGGATGACCCCCTGCGCCAGGGCCTTCTGCCCCGCCTGGTAGAGGGCGAAGTTGCTGCTCTCGTACAGGCACTGGCTGCACACCACCACCGCCATCCCCGCCTGGGCGGCGGCGTGGAGCTTTTCAATGAGGTTGCGGCGGATGAAGTGGAGCCCTCCCGCCCCGAACGCCTCGATGACCACCCCCCGGTAGTGCATCCGCAGCAGCATGTCGAAGATCTCCGGGTCCAGGCCGGGGGTGAGCTTGATGAGGAACACCTGCTGGCACAGCCGGTCCCGGAGGAGGCAGGGGCCGTCCACAGGCGGGATGGCCTCCCGGCGGATGGTGAGCCCCGCCCCGTTCACCTGGGCCGCCAGGGGCCAGTTCACGCTGTCAAAGGCGCCGAAGGCGGTGGTGTGGGTCTTGACCGCCCGGCAGCCCAGCATCACCCGGCGGTCGAAGGCCAGAAACACCCCGGGATGGCCGGAGGCGGCCATGGCGAAGGCGGTGCGCAGGTTGTCCAGCCCGTCGGTGAGGGGGTGCTCAATGGGCAGCTGGGCCCCGGTGAGCACCACGGGGACGGGGATGTTGCGCACCATATAGCTGAGCACCGAGGCGGTGTAGGCCATGGTGTCGGTGCCGTGGGACACCACGATGCCGTCGAAGCTGTTCCGGGCCTCATAGACGCGGCGGGCGATGAGCCGCCACTCCTCCGGCTGGATGTTGGAGGAGTCCAGGTGCAGAATGTCCCGGACGGTGAGGTCATAGCTGTCGGGCAGGCCCCCCAGGTAGTGGGTGAGGGCCGCCCCGTCCAGGCCGGGGGCCAGCCCCTCGTCGGTGAGCCGGGAGGCGATGGTGCCCCCGGTGGTGAGCAGTAAAATGCGTTTCATCCCAGGGCCTCCTGTCCGTCCATGAAGCGGAGCACCGCCGCCCGGGCCTCCGGCTCATCCATCAGGTCCCCGCGTATGCTGACCCTGCCGAAGCGGCGGGCGGAGAGGAACAGCACCTCCGGCGGCGCGTCCCCCGTATGGTATTGGAAGGCTGTGATGAAATTGTTCTGGCCGGTGTTGCTGACCACGATGAACTTTTTGGCGGCCCGCTCGTACCGCTCCAGCAGCTGGGGGTGATGCTGAAAATAGCACTGGCTGCGCTCATTGAAGATAAAGAAGTTGGCGCAGGGATAATCGCAGTAGTTGGGCACAATGAAGCAGGACAGGTCGCTGTGGGTAATTGCGTCATAGATGGAAAAGACCGGGTCGCCGAAGTAGGGGCACCGGGTCCGCTCCTGAAAGCACTGGCATCCGCACTGGCCGCAGGGGGTGAGGCGGAGAGCGGAAAAATCGAAATACTGGACGCCGCCCCGGCTGGACAGCGCCTCTGTCAGAATCCGGGCGGCGGCGGAGCAGTTTCCCTCTTTCCGGCCGCTGAAGGAGACGACACAGCTGTTCACAAAGAATCCCTCCTGTCATAGAAGATCGGCCAGACAAGTATAGCGGATTGGCGGGGCCTTTGCAAGTATTGTAAATAGCCGGGAAGGCTGATATACTATGGACAAAAGAATTTTGGAGGGATTCCGCTATGAAATACGACCTGCTCATCGTAGGCGCGGGCCCCGCGGGGCTCACTGCCGCCATCCACGCCCGGGCCAGGGACAAGTCCGCGCTGGTCATATCCAACGACCCCCTGGGCTCGCCGCTGTGCAGGGCCCCGGCCATGGCCAACTACCCCGGCCTGCCCGGCGTCGCCGGCCGGGAGCTGGTGGAGCGCCTGCTGGCCCAGGCCAAAGACATGGGGGCGGAGTTCAAACAGGGCCGGGCCCTGTCCGTCATGCCCATGGGAAAGTCCGTCATGGTGTCGGTGGAAAACGACGCCGTGGAGGGCCGGGCGGTGATCCTGGCCACCGGGGTGTCCCGGGCCGCGCCGCTGAAGGGGGAGGCGGAGCTGCTGGGCCGGGGGGTGAGCTACTGCGCCACCTGCGACGGCATGTTCTACCGGGGCAGGCGGGTAGTGTGCGCCGGGGACGCCCCCAACTTTGACGAGGAGGTGGAGTTTCTGCGCTCCATCGGCTGCCAGGTGGAGGTGAAGCGGCTGGCGGGGCTGTCCATCCTTGGGGAGGAGGGAGTCTCCGGCGTGCGGGACGCCAAGGGGGAGGAGACCCCCTGCGACGGAGTGTTCCTGCTGCGCTCCTCCATTGCCCCCGCCCGGCTGGCCCCGGGGCTGGAGACCGAAGGAGGCTACATCAAGGTGGATCGCCGCATGGCCGCCGGCCTGCCGGGGGTGTACGCCGCCGGGGACTGCACCGGACAGCCCCTCCAGCTGGCCAAGGCGGTGGGACAGGGGCAGACTGCCGCCCACTCCGCCATCGAGGACATGGGGCGGGAGGGCTGATTTTCCTAATTTTTCGTGAACTTCGTTTTCCTGTATTGAAATTTTCCCGGAAAGATGGTAACATAGAGATATCAAAGGGGGACTCCCCCCAATACCAAGTTAAGGAGTGGTCAAAATGGTCAAGGTTATCATGGGCCTGAAGGGCACCGGAAAGACCAAGCAGATGATCGACCTCATCAACACAGCGGTGGATACGGAGCACGGCAATGTGGTTGCCATCGCCCACAATTCCAAGCTGAACTATAAAATCAACTACAAGATCCGCCTGGTGGACACCTCTGACTACAGCATCCCCAACTACGACACCCTGCGGGGCTTCCTGTACGGCCTGTACGCCAGCAATTACGATATCACCCACGTGTTCATCGAGAGCCTGAACAAGCTGGTCCCCACCGTGGGCAACGAGGACGTGGAGCCCTTCCTGGACTGGCTGGAGTCCTTCTCCCAGAAGAGCGGCATCAAGTATACCATCTCCATCAGTGAGGACGCCTCCAAGGCCAGCGACGGCGTGAAGAAATATTTCTGAATCTCGGAATAGCGTTCCGGACCGGGCGGGCGGTTGCCCGCCCGGTTTTTATACGGGGAAAATCATATCATTTTAGGAGGTTTTGACATGGATCTGACCCAGGCCATCCGCGCCCGGCGGAGCATCCGCAAGTTCAAGCCCGGCGCGTCCATCCCCAGAGAGGACGTGGAAACCATGCTGGAGGCGGCCATGATGTCCCCCAGCGCCTGCAACACCCGCCCCTGGGAGTTCTTCGTGGTGGAGGACCCGAAGCGCAAGGAGGCGCTGAGAAAGGCCCACCCCTATGCCTCCATGCTGGAAACCGCCGCCCTGGCCATCGTGGTGTGCGCCCGGCCGGAGGACCAGTCCGGCGTCTGCGACGGCTACTGGCCCCTGGACTGCGGCGCGGCGGTGGAAAACCTGCTGCTCCAGGCGGTGGACCTGGGCTGCGGCGCGTGCTGGTGCGGATGCTGGCCCAGCCCCCGGGCCGCCGCCCTCCAGGAGATCTTGAACACTCAGTCCGTCCCCGTGGCCCTCGTGGCCGTGGGCGTTCCCGATGAGAGCCCTGCGGCCAGGGGGCATTACGACCCCGGCAAGGTCACCTGGCTGGCCTGAGCGGGTGGGAAGGAGTGGTGGTAAGATGAGTCCGAAACGCGCCTCCGATCCCCCTATGGCCCCCAGCACCCTGCTGCCCAGGGCCATCCATCTGGTCCCTCTGGACAACATCAACGGCTTCGACGTGCGCCCCGGCTTCTATGAGACCAACGGCGCCACCGCCATCCCCGGCGGGGTGAATTTCACCGTCCACTCCCACGGGGCCTCCGGCGTGGAACTGCTGCTCTTCCGCCGGGAGGAGTCGGAGCCCTTCGCGGTGCTGCCCTTCCCGGACCATTACCGCATCGGCAACGTGTACTCCATGATCGTGTTCAAGCTGAACATCGAGGAGTTCGAGTACGCCTACCGGGTGGACGGGCCCTACGAGCCGGAAAAGGGCCTGATTTTCGACAAGAGCCGCTACCTGCTGGACCCTTACGCCAAGGCGGTCACCGGCCAGAGCGGGTGGGGCAAGACCACTCCCCACGGCCAGCACTACAAGGCCAGGGTGGTGAAGGACGACTTCGACTGGGGCAAGATGGGCCAGCCCCTGATCCCCGCCGAGGACCTGATTATCTATGAGCTCCACGTCCGGGGGTTCACCAAGGACCCCTCCTCCGGGGTGGAGCACCCGGGCACCTTCGCCGGGCTGATGGAGAAGCTGGATTACCTCCAGGAGCTGGGGGTGAACGCCCTGGAGCTGATGCCCATTTTCGAGTTCGACGAGATGCTGGACTACCGGGAGGTGAACGGGCAGAAGCTGTACAACTACTGGGGGTACAACACGGTGAGCTTTTTCGCCCCCAACACCAGCTACACCGCCTCCACCGAGTACAACCGGGAGGGCAACGAGCTCAAGCGGCTGATCCGGGCCTGCAAGCAGCGGGGCATCGAGGTCTATCTGGACGTGGTGTTCAACCACACCGCCGAGGGCAACGAGATGGGCCCCTTCTTCTCCTTCAAGGGCTTTGACAACAACATCTACTACCTGCTGACTCCGGAGGGATACTACTACAATTTCTCCGGCTGCGGCAACACCCTGAACTGCAACCACCCCATCGTCCACCAGATGATTATGGACTGCCTGCGCTACTGGGTGACCACCTACCGGGTGGACGGCTTCCGGTTTGATCTGGCCTCCATTCTGGGCCGGGACGAGCACGGGGCGCCCATGGTGTCCCCGCCTCTGCTCCAGGCCATGGCCTTCGACCCTATTTTGGGGGACGTGAAGCTCATCGCCGAGGCCTGGGACGCGGGGGGGCTGTACCAGGTGGGCACCTTCCCCGCCTGGAACCGCTGGGCGGAGTGGAACGGCCGCTACCGGGACGACATGCGCCGCTATCTGAAGGGGGACGGGGGGATGGCCCAGGCCGCCGCCCTGCGCCTCACCGGCTCCAAGGACATCTACGACACCGCGGCCCGGGGCAACGCCTCGGTGAACTTCCTCACCTGCCACGACGGGTTCACCCTTCACGACCTGTACGCCTATAACCGCAAGCACAACGAGGCCAACGGCTGGAACAACACCGACGGGGCCAACGACAACAACAGCTGGAACTGCGGCGCGGAGGGGGAGACCGGCGACCCGGAGATCAACTTCCTGCGGCGGCGGATGGTGCGCAACGCCTTCGCCCTGCTGATGTGCTCCCGGGGCATCCCCATGTTCCTGGCGGGGGACGAGTTCGGCAACACCCAGTCCGGCAACAACAACGCCTACTGCCAGGACAACATCACCTCCTGGCTGGACTGGTCCCTGCTGGAGAAAAACCGGGAGCTGTTCAAATTCTTCCAGTATATGATCCGCTTCCGCAAGCAGCACAAGGTGCTCCGCCGGGACATGAGCGGCGGGGCCTGCGGCTTCCCGGATGTGAGCTTCCACGGCGTGGCCCCCTGGCGGGAGTCCTTCGGGCCGGAGGAGCGCTATGTGGGCGTTATGTTTGCCGGGGCGGAGCGCAACGTGGGGCCTCAGATCGTCTATGTGGCCTCCAACTCCTACTGGGAGGAGCTGAACGCCGCCCTGCCCCAGCTCCCCGCCTCCATGCGCTGGGAGCTGGTGGCGGACACCTGGGAGGAGGAGCAGTTTCCCCGTCCGGTGGACGGCTGCTGCTTCACCATCGGGCCGCGCAGCGTGAAGATTTTCCAGGCGAGATAGCAGAGGCAAAAAAGAGAGGGGACGCTCCATGGGGCGTCCCCTCCTTGTAAATTATGGTTCATCCAGGCCGCCCCGCCCTCCGGCGAAGGCGGAGGGGGACACCCCCTCGTGCTTTTTGAACACCCGGGAGAAGTACAGCGCGTTGTCGTAGCCGCACAGCTCCGCCACCTCCGACACGGTATAGCCTGTGGCGCCCATGCCGCTGAGCATGGCCCGGGCCTTTTTCATCCGCAGGCGGGTCATGTACTCCAGGGGGGTGACCCCCACCTCCTTTTTGAACCGCTTGCGCACGTAGTCATAGTGAAAAGGCAGGGCCCGGATGGCTTCGTCCAGGGCGAAGCCGGGCTGGGCATAGTCCCGGATAATCAGGCTGCGCAGCCGCTCCACCGGCTGGGAATAGCCGTCGTTGTCCCGCAGGGCCATGAGGTGGCCGGAGATCAGATCCCCCAGGGCGGAGAGCACCAGGTCCTGCCGCTTCAGATCGGACAGGTAGTAGTATTTGGCCTGGTTGAAGGCGGACCCCAGGTGGCCCTCCTCCCCGTCCGCCACCCGGAAGGCGGCGTGATAGGGAAAGGAAGGGTCCCCCATGCGGATGTGGATGTTGGTGAAGCCCTCCTGGCTGTGGTTGGCGTGGCGCTCGCCCGGCGGTATGGCCACCACCTCGCCCGCCCGGTAGTTCACCTGGACGCCGTTGTCCAGCTGGAACACACCCACGCCGCCGGTGCAGTACACCAGCTCCCAGTGCTCGTGGCTGTGCCATTGGACCTCAAAGGTCCGGGAGTGCTCCCCTACAAACAGGATGTCGTTCATCCGTTTTCCTCCTCATCCGCCTGTGATGGAAACCATTATACCAGGGGGAGGGCCGGTTTGCAATGCCGCCGGGGAAAACCGGCGGAAACCGGGGATTAACTAAAAATTGGATGGACAAATTTTGAGTTTGTCAAAAATTAAACGATCAGGCTTCACACTGGGCATTGAATTGTCGATTAAAGTGTGGTAAGATACGGTCATGGTAAACTATATACCTGCCACAATGCCCGGCAAAAAATCTAGTTAGGAGGAACCCAAGATGAACATTCTGGTCTGTGTCAAGCAAGTGCCTGACACCACCGAGATCAAGATCGATCCGGTGAAGAACACCCTCATTCGTGACGGTGTGCCCAGCATCGTCAACCCCTTCGACGGCTACGCCCTGGAGGCCGCCGCCCGGATCAAGGACAAGAATCCCGACACCAAGATCGTGGTCCTGTCCATGGGCCCCCCCCAGGCCACCGCGGCCCTGAAGGAGTGCCTGGCCATCGCCGCCGACAAGGCGTACTTAGTGTCCGGCCGCACCTTCGGCGGGTCCGACACCCTGGCCACCAGCTACATCCTGTATAACGCCGTGAAGAAGGTGGAGGAGCTGGAGGGCGCCAAGTTCGACGCCATCTTCTGCGGCAAGCAGGCCATTGACGGCGACACCGCCCAGGTTGGCCCCGAGCTGGCCGAGCATCTGGGCTATCCCCAGGTCACCTACGGCCTGGAGGCCGAGGTGGACGGCGACATGCTGAAGGTGAAGAAGGAAGTGGAAGAGGGCGTCGAGGTCATCGGCGTGAAGTTCCCCTGCCTGGTCACCTACACCAAGCCCGCCTGGGACCCCCGTTACCCCACCATCAAGCGGAAGATGGCCGCCAACAAGGCGGAGATCCCCGTTCTGGGCGACGACGCTTTCCCCGACATCGACACCACCCGCATCGGCCTGAAGGGCTCCCCCACCAACGTGAAGAAGACCTTCGTGCCCCAGAAGAAAACCGGCGGCGTGAAGATCGCGGAAGAGGACAACGCGGCGTCCGCCAAGAAGCTGTTCGAGCTGCTCACTGCGGCCAGCATCATTTAAGGGAGGGGAAGCACAATGGAAGCCAAGACCAAGGACCTGTGGGTATTTGTTGAAACCAATGAGGACGGCACCGCCAAGAACGTGGGCATCGAGCTGCTGACCCCCGGCAAGATGATGGCGGGCAAGCAGGGCGGCGCTCTGGTGGCCGTGGTCATCGGCAGCGGTGTGGACGAGGCCGTCAAGGCCGCCTCCGAGCACGGCGCGGACAAGGTGATCGTGGTGGACGGTCCTGAGTACAAGCACTATACCACCGACGCTTACGCCATCGCCCTGTGCACCCTGGTAGAGAAGTACGGCCCCACCAGCATGCTGATTGGCGCTACCAATAATGGCCGTGATCTGGGCCCCCGTGTCAGCTGCCGCCTGCACACCGGCCTGACCGCCGACTGCACCGCGCTGGATATCGACGAGGAGACCGGCAACGTGGCGTGGACCCGTCCCGCCTTCGGCGGCAATCTGATGGCCACCATCATCTGCCCCAACCACCGTCCCCAGATCGGCACCGTGCGTCCCGGCGTGTTCAAGAAGGGCGAGGCCGGTGCGGCCAGCGCCGAGATCGTCAAGGAGGACCTGCACGTGCCCGCCGACCAGATCCGCACTCAGGTGATCGAGCTCATCAAGGAGATGGGCGGCGAGAACGTGGACCTGGAAGGCGCTGAGATCATCGTGGCCGGCGGCCGCGGCGTGGGCGGCCCGGAGGGCTTCGACACCATCAAGGCCCTGGCCGACACTCTGGGCGCCACCGTGGGCGCGTCCCGCGCCGCCGTGGACGCGGGCTGGATTGCCCACGCCCATCAGGTGGGCCAGACCGGCAAGACCGTGGGTCCCAAGCTGTACATCGCCTGCGGCATCAGCGGCGCCATCCAGCATCTGGCTGGCATGAGCGGCTCTGATGTCATCGTGGCTGTCAACAAGGACCCCGACGCCCCCATCTTCGACGTGGCCGACTACGGCGTGGTGGGCAACCTGTTCGAGGTGCTCCCCGTCCTGGTGGACGAGATCAAGAAGGTTCGCGGCTGATTGCGTGATTTCGTACCCGCCCTTAGCGGGGCGGGTACAAATTTAAATCAAGAAAGGATAATGCGCCATGAATTTCCATTTCAGTGAGGAAGAGCAGGAAATCCTTGACATGCTTCACGACTTCTGCCTGAAGGAGGTCGCCCCTAAGGCGGCCGAGGTGGACGAGAACGAGCGTTTCCCCGAGGAGACCTGGCACAAGCTGTCCGAGATGGGCATGATGGGCGTGCCCTTCGCTGAGGAGTACGGCGGAGCCAACCTGAGCTACCTCAACTACATCGGCGTGTGCGAGGAGCTGGCCAAGCACTGTGCCACCACCTCCGTCATGGTGTCCGCCCACACCTCCCTGTGCTGCTGGCCCATCAGCCAGTACGGCACCGAGGAGCAGAAGCAGAAGTACCTGTCCAAGCTGTGCACCGGCGAGTGGCTGGGCGCTTTCGGCCTCACCGAGCCCGGCGCCGGCACCGACGCCGCCATGCAGAAGACCGTGGCCGAGGACAAGGGCGACCACTGGGTGCTCAACGGTTCCAAGATCTTCATCACCAACGCCGGTTTCGCCAACGTGTTCGTGGTGTTCGCCATGACCAACAAGGAGCTGGGCACCAAGGGCATCTCCGCCTTCATCGTGGAGCGGGACTTCCCCGGCTTCAAGGTGGGCTCCCACGAGAAGAAGATGGGCATCCGCGGCTCCTCCACCTGCGAGCTGGTGTTCGAGGACTGCATCGTGCCCAAGGAGAACCTGCTGGGTGAGCAGAACAAGGGCTTCAAGGTGGCCATGACCACTCTGGACGGCGGCCGCATCGGCATCGCCGCCCAGGCTCTGGGCATCGCTCAGGCCAGCATCGACGAGTGCGTGAAGTACACCAAGGAGCGCGTGCAGTTCGGCCGCCGCATCAGCCAGTTCCAGAACACCCAGTTCCAGCTGGCCGACATGCAGGCCCATGTGGACGCCGCCCGTCTGCTGGTGTACCGGGCCGCCCAGGCCAAGCAGGACCACGAGCCTCACAGCCATCTTGCCGCCATGGCCAAGCTGGTGGCCTCTGAGACCGCCTCCGACGTGACCCGCCGCACCCTCCAGCTCACCGGCGGCTACGGCTATACCCGCGAGTATCCCTTCGAGCGCATGATGCGGGACGCCAAGATCACCGAGATCTACGAGGGCACCTCCGAGGTCCAGCGGATGGTCATCTCCGGCTGGATGGGCGTGAAGTAAGAGCCCGTTCTTCCTCAAAGCAAAAGCGCTCCGCCGAGAGGCGGGGCGCTTTCCTTTCACAGATTTTTCCGCAGGTAGACCATATCCACCAGCTGGACCCCGCCCTCGAAAATGGGGTGGTTGTAGTGATGGGTGAAAAAATTTTTCACCCGGTGGGAGCGGACGAAGCCGCATTTTTCGTAAAATGGGACGGTGAGGGGGCTGTCGCCGGTGCCCACCTGCAAAGCGGCAAACTGCTCCTTATATGCCACGCAGACAAAGTCGATAAGGGCCCTTCCGTACCCCTTCCCCTGGAAAGCGGGCTCCACCGCCAGGCTTTTCAGCTCCAGCAGGCCGTCCCCCTGGTCGGTGACCACGCATTGGCCCTTGACCCCGCCGTCGTCCAGCACATACATGGTTCCCCGGTCCAGATAGCGGTCAATCATGTCCTCCTGTTCGTCCGCCAGCAGGAGCAGGGGGAGGTATTGCTTTTTATTGTGTTTGACCTCTTTGATCTCCATGAAAACGCCCCCAATTTTGCACAACTTGTAGGTTTTATCCTATCACAGAGATACGGCGGATTCAAGTTGAAAAATATGCGCCTCCATGGTAGAATATCAGCGAACCCCAAGAAGGGGCGCGAAAGTTCTTTTTCGGTTCCTTTTTCTTACAAGAAAAAGGAATAATCAAATGCCCTTGAGCTTATTAAGGAGGTTCGCCATGGACGCGCTGGAGCGACTGCCCATCCCCTTGCTGGAGTGGTTCCGGGACAACGCCCGGAAGCTTCCCTGGCGGGACGACCCCACTCCCTACCACGTCTGGCTGTCGGAGATCATGCTCCAGCAGACCCGGGTGGCGGCGGTGCTGGGCTATTATCAGCGCTTTTTGGAGGAGGCCCCGGACGTCGCGGCCCTGGCCGCTCTGCCGGAGGATCGGCTGATGAAACTGTGGCAGGGGCTTGGGTATTACTCAAGGGCCCGAAACCTGCAAAAGGCCGCCAGGGTAATCGTGGAGGAATACGGCGGGGTTTTCCCTTCTGGGTACGCCGCTGTTCGGGCCCTGCCCGGGGTGGGGGATTACACCGCCGGGGCCATTTGCTCCATCGCCCTGGGGCAGGCGGCGCCCGCTGTGGACGGCAACGTGCTGCGGGTGTACGCCCGGCTCTGCGGGGATAATGGAGATATCGCCACACCGCAGATGAAGAAAAAAGTGACCCAGGACCTGGAGAAAATCATCCCCGTGGACGCGCCGGGGACCTTCAACCAGGCGCTGATGGAGCTGGGAGCCACCGTCTGCCTGCCCAACGGCGCGCCGCTGTGCGAAAGGTGCCCGGTAAGGGAGTTCTGCGCCGCCCTGGCCCAGGGCCGCATTGGGGAGCTGCCGGTGAAGATGCCGAAAAAGCCCCGGCGGGTGGAGGAGCGCACCGTGTGGCTGATTTTCCATGGGGACGCCGTGGCCCTGCGCCGCCGTCCGGGACGGGGCCTGCTGGCGGGGCTGTGGGAGTTCCCCAACCAGCTGGGGGACGGTCCCTTCCCGCCGGAAGAGGGTGTGAGCGCATTGTCCAGTGAGTACGCCGGACAGGCCAGGCACATCTTTACGCACATTGAGTGGCAGATGACCCTGCGGACCGTGGAGGCGGAAACGGCCGCTCTGCCCGAGGGCTGGGTGTGGGCGGGCAGGGACCAGCTGGAACAGAAATACGCCGTGCCCAGCGCCTTTGAGGGGGCGCTGAGGCTGGTGAGAGAGAGATGGAACGGGGGAATGTGAAATGGCTAAGCTGTATTTTCGCTACGGCGTGATGGGGTCCAGCAAGTCGGCCAACGCGCTGATGGTGCGCTACAACTACGAAGAGCGGGGCCAGAGCGCCCTGATGGTAAAGCCTGTGCTGGACCAGCGGGAGGGGGAGCGGGTGGTCAACTCCCGGATCGGGCTGCAATACAGGTGCGTCTGGTTCGAGGAGCTGGAGCAAATGACGCGGGAAGATATCCAAAAGCACCAGTGCGTCATCGTGGATGAGTCTCAATTCCTCACCCACGCCCAGGTGGACTACCTGACGGAAATTGTGGACGGCATGAACGTGCCGGTGATTTGCTATGGCCTGCGGGCGGACTTCAGCGGGCGGCTGTTTCCCGGCTCCGAGGCCCTGCTGGCCTGCGCCGATGTGATTGAGGAGGTCAAGACCATCTGCTGGTGCGGCAAAAAGGCCATCTGCAACGCCCGGTTCGACGCCAGCGGGGTGGTGCTCAAGGAGGGGGAGCAGGTGGTGCTGGGAGCCAACGACTGCTACATCGGGCTGTGCCGGCGGCACTGGAAGGCCGGGAACCTGGGGCCCGATTGGGCCAAAGCACATGGTCTGTAACCTCTGCCCCCGCAGATGCGGGGCCCTCCGGGACGAGACTCACGGCGGGGGTTTTTGCCGTATGCCCGCCCTGCCGGTGTGCGCCCGGGCCGCCCTTCACCTTTGGGAAGAGCCCTGCATCTCGGGAAAAACCGGGGCGGGGACGGTGTTTTTCTCCGGCTGCGCCTTGGTGTGTGTGTTCTGCCAGAACCGCTCCATCAGCCGGGAGAATTTCGGGAAGGCCGTGAGGCTGGATGAGCTGTACGACCTGTTCCAGCGGCTGGCCGGTCAGGGGGCGTCCTGCATCGAGCTGGTCACCCCCACCCAGTTCACCCACGTGCTGGCCCGGGTGCTGGAGCGGCCCGTTCCCGGCGGCCTGCCGGTGGTGTGGAACAGCGGCGGCTATGAGCGCGCCGGTGTGCTCAGGGCCCTGGAGGGCAAGGTGGACGTGTACCTGCCCGACTTAAAGTATGTGACGCCCTCCGTGGCGGAGCGGTATTCCGGGGCTGCGGATTACCCGGAGGCAGCTAAGGCAGCCATCTTGGAGATGGTCCGCCAGCGGGGCCCGGCGCGGCTGGAGGGGGGCCTGCTGAAAAGCGGGGTGCTCATCCGCCACCTGATCCTGCCGGGGCAGGTGAATGAGGCCAAGCGGGTGATGGACTGGGTGGGGGATACCTTTCCCGCGGGGACGGTGCTGTTCTCCCTCATGGCCCAGTACACCCCGGTGGGGGAGCTGGACGGCTTTCCTGAGCTCCAGCGCCCCCTGCGCCCCTCAGAGCTGCGGGCGGCCAAGGCGTACATGGAAAACCTGGGGCTGGCGGGGTACGTCCAGGAGCTGGAGTCCTGCGGGGAGGGATTTATCCCCGCGTTTGATTTGACGGGAGTATAGCCAGGCAGATGCAGGGGGATGGTATGCCTTCTGCACAAAAAGCGGTTCAGAATGTCATTCTGAACCGCTTTTTGTTTAGCTGGGCAGAAACGGAGCGGCCTGGGGATGGAAGCCCTTACTGCCAGCCCTTGCACACGTCCACCCAGGCGGTGTAGCCGGAGTATTGCTCCAGCTCGGGGATGGACAGCTCAATGGCGCTGTTCCCGCTGCCGCAGGCGGGGAACACCGTCTCGAAGCGCTTGAGGGACTGGTCCAGATAGACGGTCACGCCCTGGTTGACAGCAAAGGGACATACGCCCCCCACCGCGTGGCCCACCAGCTCCTCCGCCTCCTGGGGGGTGAGCATTTTGGCTTTGGTTCCAAACTGGGCCTTGTACTTGGGGTTGTCCACCTTGGCGTCCCCGGCGGCTACGATAAGGATGGCGTGGCCGTCCACCAGGAAGGACAGGGTCTTGGCGATGCGGCAGGGCTGGCAGCCCAGGGCTTGGGCCGCCAGGTCCACGGTGGCGCTGGACACGTCAAATTCCAGAACCCGGTCCTCCAGGCCCAGGGCTCGGAAGTAGTCTTTCACTCGTTGGATCGACATGGTTTTTCTCCTGTTTCAATGCGGCGGGGGGCGGCGGAGATGTCCTCCGCCGCCCCCTGATGCCTATGATAGAAGCCTGATTACTTCACGTTGAAGAACGCCTTGCGGCCCAGGCAGCCTGCGGCGTCGCCCGCGTCGCCGCAGGCTCCATATCCCTCGCCCCCGCCTGACGGCGAGGGCTTGGTCATTTCGCCGCGGCTCCTTTCCCCATCGGACCCGCTTCGCTGGGCTCCGATGGGGGCCCCGAGCTGGGCGCTCCAACGCTCAAAAGGGGTCCTTTTACTTAATGTTGAAGAACGCCTTGCGGCCCAGGTAGATGGCGGCGTCGCCCAGCTCTTCCTCGATGCGCAGCAGCTGGTTGTACTTGGCCACCCGGTCGGTGCGGCTGGGAGCGCCGGTCTTAATCTGGCCGGCGTTGGTGGCCACGGCGATGTCGGCAATGGTGGCGTCCTCGGTCTCGCCGGAGCGGTGGGACACGATGGCGGTGTAGCCGGCCCGGTTGGCCATCTGGATGGCGTCCAGGGTCTCGGTCAGGGTGCCGATCTGGTTGACCTTGATGAGGATGGAGTTGGCCACGCCCTTGTCAATGCCGTCGGACAGACGGGCCACGTTGGTGACGAACAGGTCGTCGCCCACCAGCTGCACCTTGCTGCCGATGGCCTTGGTGAGCATGGCCCAGCCCTCCCAGTCGTCCTCGGCCATGCCGTCCTCCAAGGAGATGATGGGGTAGGTATCGGCGAACTTCTTCCACATGTTCACCAGCTGCTGCTGGGTCATCTTCTTGCCGGACTTGGGCTGGACGTAGCACTTCTCCTCGTCGTTCCACCACTCGGAGGAGGCGGCGTCGATGGCGATCATGAAGTCCTCGCCGGGCTTGTAGCCCGCGTCGGAGATGGCCTGCACGATGACTTTCAGGGCGTCCTCATCCTTCTTCAGGTTGGGGGCGTAGCCGCCCTCGTCGCCCACGCCGGCGGCGGGAGTGCCGTTGTCCTTCAGGGTCTTCTTCAGCTGATGGAACACCTCGGCGCAGCGGCGCAGGGCCTCTTTCCAGGTGGGAGCGCCCACGGGCATAATCATGAACTCCTGGATCTCCACGTTGTTGGTGGCGTGAGCGCCGCCGTTGAGGATGTTCATCATGGGGACGGGCAGGGTCTTGGCGTTGACGCCGCCGATATAGTTGTACAGGCTGGTGCCCATGCTCTCAGCGGCGGCCTTGGCCACGGCCAGGGAGCAGCCCAGGATGGCGTTGGCGCCCAGGCGGCCCTTGTTGGGGGTGCCGTCCAGCTCGATCATGGCCTTGTCGATGGACACCTGGTCCAGGGCGTTCATGCCGATGAGGCACTCGGCCAGCTCGGTGTTCACGTTGTTGACGGCCTTCTCCACGCCCTTGCCCAGGTAGCGGTCCTTGTCGCCGTCCCGGAGCTCACAGGCCTCGTGGATACCGGTGGAAGCGCCGGAGGGAACAGCGGCGCGGCCCATGGTGCCGTCCTCCAGGACGACCTCCACCTCTACGGTGGGGTTGCCGCGGGAGTCGATAATTTCACGGCCAAGGACGTCAACGATCTCAAGCATCTGTTTCATGGGAATCAAGCTCCTTTTCGTATAAAAGTTTAGATTATTGTAGGGCGCGGCGATCCGGTGCGCCGCCGGGGGAGACGCGTCCGGGAGATGGGGCGCACCGGGTCGCCGCGCCCTACATGGTTGGTGCGTTTTGTGCGGGGACAGGAATTGTTTATTTCACAATCAGGGTCTGGCCGGTCATTTCCGCAGGCTGCTTCAGGCCCATCAGGTCCAGCATGGTGGGGGCCAGGTCGGCCAGCCGGCCGTCCCGCAGCTTCACGTCCGCGCCCACCACGCAGCAGGGCACCAGATTGGTGGTGTGGGCGGTGAAGGGGGAGCCGTCCGCCTCCGCCATATGCTCAGCGTTGCCGTGGTCGGCGGTGATGATGGCCACGCCGCCCATCTCCCGGGTGGCGTTCACCACCTGATTCACACCGTCGTCCACCGCCTCGGCGGCCTTGACGGCGGCCTCATATACGCCGGTATGGCCTACCATGTCGCAGTTGGCGAAGTTGAGGATCACCACGTCGTACTTGCCGCTCATAATGCGCTTGACGGCCTCGGCGGTGACCTCGGGCTGGCTCATGTGGGGCTGGAGGTCGTAGGTAGCCACCTTGGGAGAGGGGATCAGGCAGCGGTCCTCCCCGGGGAACACGGTCTCCACGCCGCCGTTGAAGAAGAAGGTGACATGGGCGTACTTCTCGGTCTCGGCGATGCGCAGCTGGGTCATGCCCTGCTGGGCGATATACTGGCCGAAGATGTTGTCCAGGCTCTCCTTAGGGAAGGCGATGACCACGTTGGGCATGGACGCGTCGTAGGAGGTGGTGCACACGTAGTTCACCTTGAAAAAGCCCTTTTTCCGCTCGAAGCCCTTGAAATCGGGGTCCACGAAGGTGCGGGTGATCTCCCGGGCCCGGTCGGGCCGGAAGTTCATGAAGATGATGGAGTCTCCCTCGCCGATCTCGGCGTGGTCGGCGGTGATGACGGGCACCACGAATTCGTCGGTGACGCCCGCGTCATAGCTGGCCTGCATGGCCCCCACCGGGTCGCCGGTGAAACGGCGCTCGCTCTCGCCGTACACCATGGCCTTGTAGGCGCGCTCCACCCGGTCCCAGTTGGTGTCCCGGTCCATGGCGTAATAACGGCCGGAGATGGTGGCGATCTGGGCCCCGTATTGGTCGCAGGTCTCCTTCATCTGGGCCACGAAGTCCTTGCCGGAGGTGGGGGGCACGTCGCGGCCGTCCATGAAGCAGTGGACGAAAATCTTGGGACAGCCCAGGTCATGGGCCATTTTCACCGCCGCCTGGATGTGGCCGATGTGGCTGTGGACGCCGCCGTTGGACATTAGGCCGTAGATGTGGACGGCTTTCCCGGCGTTTTTCGCCGCCAACATGGCGTCCTTGTAGGCGGGATTTTGGAAGAAGTCCCCGTCCTGGATGGACTTGGTGATCTTGGGCAGGTCCTGGAACACCACCCGGCCCGCGCCGATGTTGGTGTGGCCCACCTCGCTGTTGCCCATCTGGC
>CANASS010000019.1 GCA_947364395.1 uncultured bacterium | reverse complement strand
CGCTGCGGACGATCCAAAGCATCCCATTGAGCATGTTTCGATCTTCTTTCCGAGGCCGGCCCCGTTTCCCAGTCTTCTTTGCTGGAAGCAGTTTCTTCACGCATTCCCATTGTTCTTTTGTCAATTCATATCGCTTTATGGCCCTATTTTTGCACTTGTCAATGATTTGTGCAATATTTATTTTTCAAACAAGGCCTAGCCTTGATATGGGTTCCGTCTATAAACACTGCTGCCGGAGACAGTGCCCCCGCTGTTCCTGCCTCATTCAGCACCCATTGGAATACCGCCTCTATTGTCTCCTCTGTGAATCGGCGTCGGAAGTTATAGCTCACCGTGGAGAAATGCGGCAGTTTCTCATTCAGCGTGTATCCCCAAAACCACTGGTACGCGATGTCTGTCTGCGTCCTGCGCAGCGTCCCCCGTAGCGACAGTATCCCGTCCAGATGTTGGAGAAGCACAATCTTGAAGAGTACCACCGGATCAATGCTGGGCCGGCCTTCTTCCTCACTGTACAGCGGCTCCACAATTTCATATAGTTTCCTGAACTCTACCGCCATGTCCACCTTCCGCAGCAGGTGTTCCTGTGGCACCAGGCTCTCTGTGTCCACCAGCTCCACCACGCCACGCGCCATTTTTCCCTTTTCCATCATTTTTCTCACCCTACTCTATTTTGCTTCATAAATATGAAAAAGTCTGCACCACGGCAGACTTTTCGACAGGCTGGCGCAAGGGGCTCAATGCCCCTTGCGCTTTTCTCTGTGTTTCTCCCGCCGGAGGGCCAGCTTCCGCTCCCGCTGCTCCTCCCGCTGCCGCCTGGAGAGAGCCGCCCGCTGGACCTTCGACTGCTCCCGCTGGAGCTGAAGGGCCTGCTGGGCCTTGGTCCCCGCTCCTGTGGGGAGGACGGCTTTTTTGGCCTCCCGCCGGGCCCGTTTTGGATTGACCGCCCGGTCTGGAACGGGCCCGCCCGCCACAGAGGGCGAGAAAACCAGCTCCCGCCAGTGGGACTGGAAGTAGTCCAGCACCTGCTGATCCCGGGGCTCCCCGCCGAACACCACCCGGCACGCCTGGAAACCCTCCTCGTCCTCCCGCTGGTACAGGCCTACCCAGAAGGGGGGCTCAAAATACACGGTCAGCCTCGCTTTGGAAACGCACATATTCAGTTGTCCTCCTTAAAACAAACTCCGCAGAGAAGGGACAACCAAGGAGGCAGGTTACTGGCGGGAGGGCGGACCCCCGCGCCCCGACTACCCGACGGGGACTGTGTTTTTATCTCCACGCTTGTAAAAATTGTAGCACGGAGCGGGGGAAAAGTCCAGGACAGGTTTGCGAAAATACCACTTGCAAAACGTCCGAAATCGTACTATAATGCGGGTATGATTTCGGACCATGGGGGTGCGCCATGAATACACAGGCATCAAAGGAACTGAGACGCTTCAACCACCTGCTGGGGGAAATCAACGGGGTTTATCACGAGGTGTCGGTGAAGCTGGGGCTGCCGGACAGCGTGATGATGGTGCTGTACACGCTGTGCAGCGAGGGAGATCCCTGTCCCCTTCAGGTTATTGTCCGGCAGTCCGGGGCCAGCAAACAAACCATCAACTCCGCCATCCGCAGGCTGGAGAGAGAGGAGATCATCGGCCTGGAGGCTGCGGCGGGCCGGGGGAAAAATGTCCGCCTGACCGAAAAGGGCCGGGAGCTGGTGCGCCGTAAGGTGGTCCCAATCGTGAAAATTGAGGACGAGATCTATGCGTCCTGGACGTGGGAGGAGTTGCGGGAGCATTTGGAGAGGACGGAGCGGTTCCTTACTGCGCTGAAAGAAAAAACGAAAGGATTATCAATGTGAGGGGACGGCAAAGGACGCCGCCCCGGGAGGAAAATATGAGCATCCAATTATCAGATCATTTCACCTACTCCAAGCTGCTGCGCTACACCCTGCCGTCCATTGCGATGATGGTGTTCACCTCCATCTACGGCGTGGTGGATGGCTACTTCGTGTCCAATTATGTGGGAAAAACTCCTTTTACCGCGGTGAATTTTATCTATCCCGTGCTGATGATCATGGGGTGCGCCGGGTTCATGTTCGGTACCGGCGGCGGGGCCCTCATCGCCAAAACCATGGGAGAGGGGGCGATAGAAAGGGCCAACCGGATCTTCTCACTCATCGTCTATGCCTCAGCGGCCTGCGGCGTTGTGCTGGCCGTGCTGGGCGTGCTGTTCGTCCGGCCCGTGGCGTCGGCGCTGGGGGCCCGTGGACAGCTGCTGGAGGACAGCGTCACCTACGCCCGGATCATCCTGCTGGCCGTCCCGGCCTTCATCCTGCAATTTGAGTTCCAGTGCCTGTTTGCCACGGCGGCGAAGCCCACCCTGGGCCTCTATGTGACGGTGGCGGCGGGGGTCACAAACATGGTGCTGGACGCCCTGTTCGTGGCGGTGTTCCGCTGGGGGCTGGAGGGGGCCGCCGCGGCTACCGCCCTCAGCCAGTGCGTGGGCGGTATAATACCGCTGGCCTACTTTGCCCGCCCAAACAGCAGCCTTTTGCGCCTGGGCAGGACGAAATTCGACGGGAAAGCCCTGTGGAGGACCTGTACCAACGGCTCATCGGAGCTGATGAGCAGCATCTCCGGCTCGGTGGTGAGCATGCTGTACAACGCCCAGCTGCTACGCTACGCCGGAGAGGACGGCGTGGCGGCCTACGGGGTGCTGATGTACGTCAGCCTGGTGTTTCAGGCGGTGTTCATCGGCTACTCGGTGGGCATCGCCCCGGTGACCGGCTACCACTATGGGGCCCAGAACCACGGGGAGCTGCGGAGCCTGCGGCGGAAGAGCACGGCGGTTATCGCCGTATTTGCTGCCGCCATGTTTGCCGCCGCCCAGCTGCTGGCGAGGCCCTTGTCCCTGCTGTTTGTGGGCTACGACCCGGACCTGCTGGAGCTGACCGCCCAGGCCTTTTTTATCTTCTCTTTCGCTTTCCTGCTCTCCGGGTTCGCCATCTTCGGCTCCTCCTTTTTCACCGCGCTGAACAACGGGCTGGTGTCGGCGGCCATCTCCTTCCTGCGCACGCTGGTGTTCCAGGTGGCGGCGGTGCTGGTATTCCCGCTGATCTGGGGGGTGGACGGTATCTGGCTGTCCATCGTTGCGGCGGAGGCGCTGGCTGTGACGGCCACGGCGGCGTTCCTGTGGGGCCTGCGGAAAAAATATCGGTATTGAGCCCTGTGTGGGCGGTCCCGGCGGGGCCGCCCACTTTTTTCGGAAATTTTCCTCATTCACAAAAAATCCATAGGCAGAGGGGAAAAACTGTGATATAATACTCTCCAACTGCGGCCACATGGAGGAGGGTGAGGAGAAATGACGCGGCGTTTTCTGCTGGCGGCGCTGGGGGCGGCCCTGGCGCTGTGCCTGAGCGGCTGTATTTTTGAGCCGGTGGACAAGCTGTACGCCCTGCCCGTGCTGCCCCAGGAGTACCGGGAGCTCCAGAACACCATCGACGCCACCATGAGCGAGCTGGGGGCGGAGTATGCCACCATCAATTACGGCAGCAACACCTCTACTATCCAGCTGCTGGACATGGACGGGGACGGCGACCAGGAGACGGCGGCGGTGTTCCTCCGGGTGACCGCTGTGAAGGACGAGAAGTCCGGCGAGGAAAAGCCCATGCGGGTGTGCCTGTTCCGCCAGGGGGAGGACCAGTCCTACCATCAGGTGTATATGCTGGAGGGGAACGGGACCTCCATCAACTCGGTGGCCTACGAGGACCTGACGGGGGACGGCAGCCGGGAGCTCATTGTCAGCTGGCAGCTCAGCGCTGGGGTGCACATCCTGTCCGCCTACAATTTCGTCCCCGGCGGGGCCAACGAGCTGATGAGCACCACCTACAACGAGGGCTACGTCACGGCGGACCTGGACCAGGACGGCAGCCGGGAGCTCATTATATTCCAGCAGGACATCACCGGCGAGGGGTACAATGTGGCGGAATACTACGACTATCAGGACGGGGTGATGGTGCTGTCCTCCACCGGGACGCTGTCCGACGGCCTGAAGGACGTGATCCGGGCGGATACCGGCCTGCTGTCGGACGGGAGGCCCGGGGTGTACGTCACCCTGGAGCTGGAGACGGGCTATGTCACCGACGTGCTCACCCTGGACAGGACGGGGCTGATTAACGTCACCCGGGACGCCGAGAGCGGCATGAGCCTGGCCACCGCCTGGACCAACACCGACGCGACCACCACCGACATCAACGGGGACGGGGTGCTGGAGATTCCCCGGCCCCAGCTGCTCACCCCGCCGGACGAGGAGAACGGCAGCGCTCAGTACCTCATCTATTGGCAGCAGGTGGACTCCAGCGGCAGGAGCGCCACCAGCGACATCACCTATCACTCGTACACCGACGGGTGGTATTTCACCCTGCCCGTGGGCTGGGATATCAACAACATCACCGTGACCAGGGACGACAGCCTGAGCGGGCGGGGCGAGCGGGCGGTGGTATTCTACCACTGGTCGAGGCAGGGGGAGCCGGAAAAGTTCCTCACCATTTACCGCCTTACGGGGAGCAACCGGGTGTCCCGGTCCAAGATGACCGGGCGGACGGTGCTGTACAGCGACAGCAACGCCATTTACTGCGCGTCCTTTGACGCCAAGGTCTGGCGGGACTGCGGGTTGGACCTGGAGGGGATCGGCCGGCGGTTCAAGCCCATTACCGCGGCATGGTCAAGCAGGTAAGCGCGGAGCCGCCGTGAGGGGCGCGGGTGGATTGAAGCCAGGGCAGAACCAGCCGCCGCGCAGTGGGGGCTGGTTTTGCCTGAGACGGAAGGAAGCCGCGCGCAGCGAACAGACAAATTGTGAGGATGAAAACGAAAATAATTTTAGGATAGGCAAAGAAAGCGGGGAACGTATTAAAATGCGCAAGGTACTGGTTTTGGAGGACGAGACCAACATCCGCAGCTTTGTGGTCATCAACCTGAAGCGGGCGGGCTACGACACCATCGAGGCCGGCACCGGCGAGGAGGCCCTGGCCCTTATTCAGAAGAATCCCGACGTGAAGGTGGCCCTGCTGGACATCATGCTCCCCGGTGAGATCGACGGCTTCGAGGTGTGCCGCCGGATTCGGGCGGGCAACGCCCAGATGGGCATCATCATGCTCACCGCCCGCACCCAGGAGATGGACAAGGTCAGCGGGCTGATGACCGGGGCGGACGACTATGTGACCAAGCCCTTCTCTCCGGCGGAGCTCACCGCCCGGGTGGACGCGCTGTTCCGCCGCACCGGCGGCGTGCCCATCCACGACGTGGATGAGATCAGCCAGCCCCCATTCCTGCTGAACACCCGGAACCGCACCTTGGAGAAGGGCGGCAAGCGGATCAAGCTCACCCAGGTGGAGTACTCCATTGTGAAGCTGTTCATGGAGAACCCCGGGAAGGCCCTGGCCCGGGAGGAGATCCTGGAGGCGGTTTGGGGGAAGGAGTACCTGGGCGAGCTGAAGATTGTGGACGTGAATATCCGCCGTCTGCGCATTAAATTAGAGGACGACCCGCAGAACCCGTCCCATATCAGCACAGTGTGGGGCTATGGGTACGAGTGGGAGACGTGAGCTGACACGGCGCTGAGCCGGAGGGAGGTGACGGAGGAATGGAGCAGGAAAACCGCCGGAGGCGGCGCAAAAATCTGCCCATGGCGCCCAAGCGGGAGGACAGGGCGCTGGAGGAGGGCCCCCAGGAGGCCCCCGCCAAGAGCAGGGGCCGGGGCCGCCTGCGGGTGCGCTGGCTGCTGAATACCCTGGCGGTGACGCTGGTGGTGGTGGCCATCGCGGTGAGTGCCTTCTCCCTGGCCATGTACAGCTACTATACCTCCACCATCCTGGCCACCCTGGAGAGCAAGGCCCAGACCGCCGCCGGGATGTTCCGCAACTACACAGAGACCACCTATCTGTCCACCGCCCGGCAGTTCATCAACCAGTTTGAGGAAAAGACGGTCATTGAGGTGCAGATTCTCAGCGGCAGCGGCCGGGTGCTCATGTCCTCCATGATGGACATATCCGGCGCCAGCACCCACAGCCCCGACGTGGCCGCCGCCATCAGTGAAAAGAAGGTCAGGACCCACATCGGACAGGACCCGGATACCGGGGACGAGGTAATCTCCGCCTCCGCCCCGGTGGTCTACAACGGCGTGGTGGTGGGCGTGGTGCGTATGGTTACCTCCCTGCGGCAGGTCCACGCCCAGATGGTGCGCATCGTGGCGGTGACCTCTTCGGTGGGGTTGGTGATCCTGTTCATCATGGGGCTGTGCGCCTCTTACTTCATCCGCTCGGTGCTGGACCCGGTGATCCGGGTGACGGAGACCGCAAAGCGCATCGCCGCGGGCAGCTACGGCGTGCAGATGGAGAAGAAGTCCGACGACGAGATGGGCGAGCTGGTGGACAGCATCAACGACATGTCCATGAAGATCGACCAGGCGGAGCGCACCCAGTCGGAGTTTATCTCGTCGGTGTCCCACGAGCTGCGCACGCCGCTGACCGCCATCAACGGCTGGGCGGAAACCCTGTACAACGGCGAGGTGCGGGACGCCGCCGACGTGAAAAAGGGCATGGCCATCATCGTGTCCGAGGCCCAGCGGCTCACCCGCATGGTGGAAGAGCTGCTGGAGTTCTCCCGGATGGAGACGGGCCGGTTCAACCTGTCGGTGGAGCCCATCGACATTCTGGCGGAGCTGGAGGACGCGGTGTATACCTACCGGGAATTCTTCCGCCGGAAGGGGCTGGAGCTGGCCTACACCGAGTGCGAAGAGGAGCTGCCCATCATCAGCGGGGACCCGGAGCGGCTGCGGCAGGTGTTCTGCAACCTGTTGGACAACGCGGATAAGCACGGCGGTTCCGGCGGCCAGGTGGAGGTGTCCGTGGGCCGGGAGGAGGACCAGGTGGCTATCCGCATCCGGGACCACGGCCCCGGCGTGCCCGAGGAGGAGCTGCCCTTCATCAAATACAAATTCTACAAGGGCTCCTCTAAGGCTAGAGGATCGGGCATCGGCCTGGCGGTGTGCGATGAGATTGTCAACAGCCACAACGGTTCCCTGGATATCGGCAACGCCTCCGGCGGCGGCTGCGTGGTCACCATCCGGCTGCCCATCGGGGTGGAGAGCGTGTGACGGCTGAAAAGATAGAACACAGGTTCTAAGGAGCTCTTGCAAAAAGGATCAGTTTTTGATATACTGCGTTCCAGACAATTTTTAAAGGAGACAAAATAAATGGCAAAACAAGACGCGAACTGTTGTACCCCGTTCAAGACCACCTGCGGCGGGCAGGCCCTGCTGGAGGGCATCATGATGCAGGGCCCCGGCAGGCGGGCCATCGTGGTGCGCAAGCCCGACGGGGAGCTGGATATCACCGAGGAGGCGGTCAAGCCCCGTTCGGGGCTGGCCAAGCTGCCCTTTCTCCGGGGACTGTTCGTCTTTTGCGGCTCCATGGTCCACGGCATGCGGGCGCTGATGCACTCCGCCGAGGTGTCCGAGGACGGGGCGGGGGAAGAGGAGCTCACCGGCATTGACAAGTGGATCAGCGAACATTTTGAGCAGGACAAGGCCATGTCCATCGTCATCACCTTGGCGGCGGTGATCGGCATCGCCTTTTCGGTGGGGCTGTTTATCCTGCTGCCCACCGCCCTGACCGGCCTCATCGGCCTGGTGTGGAAGACCATGCCCCTGTGGGTGCGCTCGGTGATCGAGGGCCTGTTGAAAGTGGTCATTTTCATGACCTACCTGTACCTGTGCTCCAAGATGAAGGAGATTCACCGGGTGTTTGAGTACCACGGCGCGGAGCACAAGACCATCTACTGCTATGAGAACGGGCTGGAGCTGACGGTGGAAAACGTCCGTAAGCAGCCCCGGCACCATCCCCGGTGCGGCACCAGCTTTCTGTTTGTAGTGATCGCGGTGTCCATTTTCCTGTCCATCGTGGTATTTACGCCGCTGAAAATTGAGAACACCTTCCTGCGCATGGCGCTGCACCTGCTGATGCTGCCCGTCATTGTGGGAGTGACCTACGAGTTCAACCGCTATGTGGGCGGCCATGACGGGCCGGTGAGCCGGGCTTTGCGGGGGCCGGGCATGTGGATGCAGAACTTCACCACCTTCGAGCCGGACGACTCCATGATCCAGGTGGGCATTGAGGCGCTGAAGCGGGTATTGCCGGAAGAAAAGGGCGCGGATCAGTGGTGACAAGAAGCGCGGAGAAGCAGACAGCAAGGGAGCTTGGAGCGCAGCGAGGCCGGAGAACAGGCTAAGCTGCAGCGAAAGCGGCCGGGCGTCCCGGCCGCTTTGCAGCATGACAAGGAAGCTGACCGGGAGAGAGGGGAGAATACCATGCCCGCAACCTACAATGACCTGTATCTGGACGCCCGGAAGTCCCTCAAAGGGGCGGGAGTGGGCCAGGCCCAGCTGGAGGCCCGGGAGCTTCTGTGCTTCGTCTCCGGCAAAGACCGGGGGGAGTTCCTCCGGGACCTGCCCCTGTACGCCTCCGACGGGGTGGAAAAGCGGTTCCGGGACCTGCTGGCCCGCCGCCTGAAGGGGGAGCCAGTGGCCTACCTCATCGGGGAGTGGGAGTTTTACGGCCTGACTCTGGATGTGTGCCGGGACGTGCTTATCCCCCGGCCTGACACCGAGACCCTGGTGGAGAGGGGCATCCTCTTTGTCCGGGACCTGCCCGACGGCACGCGGGTGCTGGATCTGTGCGCCGGGAGCGGGTGCATCGGCCTGGCCGTTGCGGACAACTGCCCCAACACCCAGGTCTATCTGGCGGATTGGTCGGAAGAGGCCCTGCGGGTGTGCCGGCAGAACATCCGGCGGTGCGGCCTGATGGACCAGGTGAACCCCGTTCAGGCGGACGCCTTGGAGCCCCCGCCCCGTATTCTGCGGGAGTTCGATTTGATTTTATGCAATCCCCCCTACATCCCCACCCTGGAGGTGGGGCGGCTGGACCCCTCCGTCCGGGACTACGAGCCCCGCATGGCGCTGGACGGCGGGGAGGACGGGCTTAAATTCTACCGGGCCATTGCGAAGAAGTGGAAAAAGGCTCTGAAACCCGGGGGAAAGCTGATTTTTGAGGTTGGCTATGACCAGGCCCCGGCGGTGAGGGCCATCATGGAGGAGCAGGGGTTCCAGGACCTCCAGACCACCATGGACCCGGGGATGCACTGGCGGGTCGTGGAGGGGAGCACGGAGCGGGAGGAGCAGCCGGAATGAAAAAGGTCAGAATTACGGTGATGAGAACCGCGTCCTACGGGGACCTGATCGAAAAATATGAAAATCCCATCCAGCACGCCTGCGATTTGAAAGAGGGGCAGGTTTTTGTGGCCAACGGCTGGGAGAGGCCGGAGGGCTTCTGCGTCAGCGCCTGGGACAGCATGTCCCCCTTTGTGATGACGCTGGCCCACGGCGGCGGGGATTTTTACAGCGGCTGGATGAAGGACAAAAAATCCGCTATGATCTCCTGCAACGACGGCTTCCGTCCCGTCAGCTTTTTGCTGGAGGCCCTGGAAGCCGACGCGGAATGACGGGTTCCGCCTGGGGTGAGAAAAAGCTTAAGTCCGTTTTATAGGACATCAATAGGAGTAACATAGGGGACAGCAAGAGGCCGGCGGCCCTCAAACCACGCCGGCGGGAAAGGATGATTGTACATGGCAGAAAAGAAAAAGCAGGTGGAGTCCGCCGCCCCTGCCGCGGATAAAAAAAAGGCGCTGGACACCTGCATCGCCCAGATTGAGAAGGACTACGGCAAGGGCTCCATCATGCGCTTGGGGCAGAACTCCCACATCGTGGTGGAGGCCATCCCCACCGGGTCCCTGTCCCTTGACATCGCTTTGGGGATTGGCGGCGTGCCCAAGGGGCGCATCATTGAGATCTACGGCCCCGAGTCCTCCGGCAAGACCACGCTGGCCCTGCACATCGTGGCCGAGGCCCAGAAGGGGGGGGGCGAGGTGGCCTTCATCGACGCCGAACACGCCCTGGACCCCACCTATGCCCGGGCCCTGGGGGTGGACATCGACTCCATGCTGATCTCCCAGCCGGACACCGGGGAACAGGGGCTGGAAATCTGTGAGGCTTTGGTTCGCTCCGGCGCCATCGACGTGGTGGTGGTGGACTCGGTGGCGGCCCTTACCCCCCGGGCGGAGATCGAGGGCGACATGGGCGACTCCCATGTGGGCCTGCTGGCCCGGCTCATGAGTCAGGCCCTGCGCAAGCTGGCCGGGTCCATTGCCAAGACCAACTGCATCGTCATCTTCATCAACCAGCTGCGTGAAAAGGTGGGAGTGGTGTATGGCAACCCGGAGGTGACCACCGGCGGCCGGGCGCTGAAGTTCTATTCCTCCGTGCGTATGGAGGTGCGCCGCATCGAGGCCATCAAGAACGGCACCGAGGTGGTGGGTAACCGCACCCGGGCCAAGATCGTGAAAAACAAGGTGGCCCCGCCCTTTCGGGAGGCGGAGTTCGAGATCATGTACGGCGAGGGCATTTCCAAGATCGGCGAGCTGGTGGATCTGGCGGTGAAACTGGACATTGTGCAGAAGTCCGGTTCCTGGTTCTCCATGGGGGACACCCGGCTGGGCCAGGGCAAGGACGCGGTGAAGAAGTATTTCAACGAGAACCCCGAGATCGCCGCCCAGGTGGAGGCCGAGGTCCGGGCCAATTCCTTCAAGCTGATGAGCAAGCAGTCCCAGGTGGCGGCCAAGGCGGCGGGCCGGGCGGTGGACGTGGAGGCCGAGGACTTTGAGGGCTGATTCCTTTTCTTATAAGAAAAAGGAGCTGAAAAGAACCTTTAGCGCGTGGACGGCCTGAGCAGGATGGGGTGCGTTTCTGCCCGGCATCGGAACAAATGTGTAATGGGGTGCGTATGAGAATCGAAAAATTGGAGCCATCCCAGCACAGGCAGGGCCGCTGGCTGGTCTGGCTGGACGACGCCTCCATCGTCCGGGTGGGGGAGGGGGACGTGGTGTCCCTGGGCCTCTACGCTGGAAAGGAGCTGACGGCCGCCGAGGGGGAGGCCCTGGCCGCCGCCGGGGAGCGGTCCAAGCTCATGGAGCGGGCGGTGGGCTTGCTGGCCCAGCGGCCCATGTCCCGGAAGGAGCTGCTGGACAAGCTGTCCGCCCCGCCCCGGCAGAAGCGGGAGAAATATCCCTATAACAAGATGGACGAGGGGCCCGATTTGGAGCTTCTGCAAAGTCAGAGGGAGGTCCTGCGGGAACGGGCGGAGGGGGTGGCTGACCGCCTCGCCGAACTGGGTCTGCTGGACGACGGGGAGTACGCCCGCACGGTGGTCCGCCATTACGCCGCCAAGGGGTACGGCCCCCGGAAGATTCGGGACGAGCTGTACCGCCGGGGGGTGCCCCGGGAGTTCTGGGAGGAGGCCCTGGAGGAGCGGGAGCCGGATGAGAGCCGGCTGGAAAAGCTGGCCCGGCAGAAGCTCCGGGGGGCCGAGCCCACGCGGGAGAATTTGAAAAGGGTGTCGGACTATCTGGCCCGCCGGGGCTACGGCTGGGAGGAGATCTCGTCCGCCCTGGACCGCATCCGGGAGGAGGAATGGGAGTAGATGGGGTATAAAATAGCGTTCCAATCCCTGGGCTGCGCTAAAAATCTGGTGAACACCGAGCAGATGATGGCACTGTGCCGGGAGGTGGGCCACACCGTCACCGGCGACCCGGAGGGGGCGGACGTGGCGGTGCTCAACACCTGCGGGTTCATCGAGTCCGCCAAGAGCGAGGCCATTGACGCCATCCTGGAGCTGGCGGCGCTGAAAAGCCAGGGAAAATTGAAGAAGCTGCTGGTGGCGGGCTGTCTCAGCCAGCGCTACCGGGAGGAGATCAAAACCGAGCTGCCCGAGGTGGACGGCCTTTTGGGCACCGGGAGCTACACCGACGTGGCGTCCGCCGTGGAGGAGCTGATGGCGGGGGAGCGGCCGGAGCATTTCGGAGAGCTGGCCCGGGCCTTCGACGACGGGGAGCGGTGGGTGACCACTCCGCCCTGGACGGCCTACCTCAAAATCGCCGAGGGGTGCTCCAACGGCTGCGCCTTCTGCGTCATCCCCAAGCTGCGGGGGCGCTACCGCAGCCGCTCTATGGAATCTCTCTTGAGCGAGGCGAAGGGGCTGGCGGACAGGGGGGCAAAGGAGCTCATCGTCATTGCCCAGGATATCACCCGCTACGGGCTGGATTTGAAGGATGGGACCACCACGCTGGCGGAGCTGCTGACGCGGCTGTGCAGGCTGGATTTCCACTGGATACGCCTGCATTACCTTTACCCGGAGGCGGTGACGGACGAATTGATTCAGGTCATTGCCCGGGAAAAGAAGATCGTCCACTATCTGGATATCCCCATCCAGCACGCCAACGACGGCATTTTGAAGGCCATGCGCCGGAGAAGCACCCGGGCGGAGATCGAGGCGCTGTTCGCCAAGCTCCGGGCGGCCATGCCTGATGTGGTGATCCGCACCTCCCTGATCTGCGGCCTGCCCGGCGAGGGAGAGGCGGAATTTGAGGAGCTGTGCCAGTTCCTGCGGGAGCAGAAGCTCCAGCGGGCGGGGGTGTTCCAGTTTTCCCCGGAGGAGGGCACCCTGGCCGCCGCCATGGAAAACCAGGTGGACCCGGAGGCCGCCGCCCGCCGGGTGGAGCTGGTGGTGGATTTGCAGTCCCGGATCATGGACCAGTACAATGAGGTCCGGCTGGGCGCCTGCATGGAGGTGCTGTGCGAGGGCTTCGATTCCCAGGCGGGCTGCTACGTGGGGCGGACCTACGCCGACTCGGTGGACATCGATGGCCGGGTGCTGTTCACGGCGGCGGGGCTGGTCCCGGCGGGGGAGTTTGTGTGGGTGCGGATCACCGGGGTGTCCGACGGCGATCTCACCGGGGAGATCGAGGACTGACCCGGCAAAGCAGACAAAGAAACTGGAAAATTTTTGTGCGTTTTCCCGTGGAAACCCCGGAGGCGGTATGATACAATAGGGTTGTCCCCCCACAACGACCGAACAAAGGAGAAGCGTGAAATGAACCTACCCAATAAACTGACCTTGATGCGCGTCGTTCTCATCCCCGTGTACCTGGTGCTGTGGCACCTGGACTTTCCCGGCAACAGCTACGCCGCCCTGGCGGTGTTCATAGTGGCCAGCCTCACTGACTTTTTGGACGGCTACATCGCCCGGAAGCACAACCTGGTGACGGATTTCGGCAAGTTCATGGACCCCCTGGCGGATAAAATGCTGGTGCTCACCGCCATGACCTGCTTCTGCGCCATGGGCCGGTTCCCCGACTGGGCGCTGGTTATCGTCATGGCCCGGGAGTTCGCTGTGTCCGGCCTGCGGCTGGTGGCGGTGGACAACGGCCGGGTCATCGCCGCCGGATGGTCGGGCAAGGTCAAGACCTTCTCCACCATGATCTGCCTGAGCCTGATGCACCTGTGGGGCGAGCCCTTCGCCATGAATACCCTGGACTGGGTGTGCGTGGCCGTCATTGCCGGCACCACCCTGTACTCCGGCGTGGAGTATTTTGTCAAAAACAAGGACGTGCTCAACTGGGACAAGTAAAGTACGCAGGGGCGGGGCCGGGTGCCCCGCCCCTTTCCGATCCGCGAAAAAGGAGGAAAACGCCATGGAATGGTGGAAGGACGCCATCGTTTACCAGATCTATCCCCGCAGCTTCCAGGACTCCAACGGGGACGGCATCGGGGACATCCCCGGCATCGTCAGCCGTCTGGACCATCTCCAGGAGCTGGGGGTGGGGGTGGTGTGGCTCAGCCCGGTGTACCCGTCTCCCAACGACGACAACGGCTACGACATCAGCGATTACAAGGACATCAACCCGGAGTACGGTACCCTGGAGGACATGGACCGGCTGATTCTGGAGGCCAGACGCCGGGGCATCCGGGTCTTGATGGACCTGGTGGTCAACCACACCTCCACCAGCCATGAGTGGTTTGAGAAGAGCCGCAGGAGGATCGCCCCCTACACCGACTATTACTATTGGGCCCCGCCGGGGCCGGACGGAGGGCTTCCCAACAACTGGACAGGCTTTTTCGGCGAGGACTGCTGGCAGTGGGACGAGGTGCGGGGGGAGTACTACCTTCACCTGTTCGCCCGGACCCAGGCGGATTTGAACTACCACTGTCCCCAGGTGCTGGAGGAAGTGAAGGATATCCTGCGCTTCTGGCTGGGCCGGGGGGTGGCGGGCTTCCGGTGCGACGTGATCAACATCCTCTGGAAGGACAGCCTGGAGGACGGCAAAAAGCGGCTGGCCCTCACCGGGCTGGAGCACTACCTGTCCCTGGAGGGAACCCATGGGATTCTGCGGCGCCTGCGGAAGGTGCTGGACGGCTATAAGGCGTTCACGGTGGGGGAGACGGTGTTCGTCACCCCGGACATGGCCCGGGACCTGTGCGCCCCGGACCGGGGGGAGCTGGACCTGCTGTTCTCCTTCGAGCACATGGAGACGGATCAGTACTATATCAAGTGGCTGAAGCGGGAGTTCCGGCCCAAACCGTTTTTTGAGGCCCTGATTAAATGGCAGAGGGAGCTGCCCTGGAACGCCATTTATCTGGAAAACCACGACCAGCCCCGGTCTATCCCCCGGTTCGGCTGTGACGGCTATTGGCGGGAGAGCGGCAAACTGCTGGCCACCCTGCTGCTCACCCTGCGGGGAACGCCCTTCCTCTACCAGGGGCAGGAGATCGGCATGGTGGACTTCGATTTTGACGGCGTGGACCAGCTGAACGACGTGGAGAGCCGCAATGTGAACCGCATTTTGACCGCCTGCCACGTGCCCGAGCGGCTGAAATGGAAGATCATTGCCCGCACCAGCAGGGACAACGCCCGCACCCCCATGCAGTGGGATGACGGACCCAACGCGGGCTTTACCACGGCGGACCGGGCATGGCTGGGGGTGAACCGCAACTATCACTTTGTCAACCTGGCGGACCAGGAGAGAGACCCGGACTCCATCTGGAGCTGGTACAAAGACCTGTCCGCCCTGCGCCGGCAGCGGGAGGCGCTGCGCCGGGGGGATTTCCTGTGGCTGGAGGCCACCCATAAAGTGTTTGTCTACCGCCGCCGTCTGGGGGCGGAGAGCGTCACCGTGGCGCTGAATTTCAGCAGCCGACCCGCCCGGGTGGGAAGCCGGGGTACGCTCCTGCGGTCCAACTACCGGCGGGAGGGCTTTGACGGGCGGCTGTCCCCCTGGGAGGCGGTGATCCTGGAGGACAGGGCAGGGGAGATGTAAAAAAGACCGGGCCCGAGGGAGTTCCTCGGGTCCGGCTTTTGCGTTTTGCGTCATTGGATGGGGAAGTAGTCCTCTCCCACGTAGACCCCTTGAATCTGTTCCGCCTCCACCGGCTCCCGGAAGTTCCAGATGAGCACCCGGCTGCTGTTCTCATCATATGGAGGCAGGAAAATGCCGCACAGGCCGCCCCACGGGGCCTCCGCCACGGACCCGTCCGCCAGCTTGACACTGACGGCGGCGGTGCGAACGTCCTCCCGGGAAATCTCATAATCATGGAAGATCAGGGTCAGGCCCAGGGGGGACAGGCGGGCCTCCTCCGCGCCCAGGCCGGAGACCAGCGCCGTGTCCTTGCCCAGCACGGTGGTTTCCACCTGCTTCACCTCTACCGGGATGGTTCGATTCCAGCGATTCCGCCATACCTCTTCATGGTCCCCCGTCAGGTAGCTGTTGAAGTCACGCACTTCAACCCCGGCGCGGGTCATGTCCTCCGGCATGGATTTCCAGGCGGAGACCACCAGGAAAGCGGTTTTGCTCTCCTCGTCATAACCCAGACATTCCGCGCCGCTCATCCAGCTTTCGGTGGCGTCGGTTGCCAGCCACTCATTGACGGTGGGGACATCCACCCCGCCGTGCACACGGGTCGGTATGGTGATGTCGTCAATCTTGTCGAAGATATCCCCCTCCACATCTCTGGCCTCCACATAGGCCCGGATGGTGAAGTCGTCCGCCAGCACGGATTTCACCTTAAACTCTATGCCCTCAATGAGGTACGTTTTCTCCTCCTGCTCCTGTGCGTAGGGCGCGAAACCGCCCAACGCTTCCGTCAGGATATCCCGCAGTCCGGGGGAGGCGGCGAAGGCCGTGCCTACCAGCAGCACGCAGGCCGCCGCCGCGACCAGCGCACCCTTCATCGCCCCCAGCCGCCGTTTTCCCTTGGATGGCAGATTGGCCAGCGTCTCCTGCAAACGGCTGTCAAACCCCTCTGGGGTGGAGATGGCCTCCCGTTCCGCCATCGCTCTCAGCTTTTCGTCAAATTTGTTCATAGTCACCCTCCTGTTCTTGCAGCATTTCTTTCAACTGCGCCCTGGCCCGCGCCAGCCGGGACTTCACCGTCCCCTGGGGCACGCCAAGCAGCCGGGCGATCTCGTCCACCGTCATGGACTCATAGTAGAACAGCGTCACCGCCGTCCGGCGGTCCGGGGGCAGGGCGCACACCGCCTCCCACAGCCCGTCGTACTGGGCGGGGGGCGGCGCGGCGGGCTCCTGGGGCAGGTCGTCCAGGTAGACCACCCGCTTTTGCTTCCGCCGCAGGGCGTAGGCACAGTTCACCGCAATCTTCACCAGCCAGGGGCGCACCGCCTCCCGGTCACGCAGCCTGTCCAGCGACTGCCAGGCCTGGAGCACCGCCTGGGACACCGCGTCCTGGGCGTCGGCGTCGCTGTCCAGCACCGACCGGGCCGCCCGGTACATCCGGGGCCCGTGCTCGGTCACCACGGCGGCGAATTCCTCCCGAGAAAAATCCATATTAGGCGTTATCCCCTTTCCTCTTTCGTCCGGACAGTATATAGATGTCTGGGATTCCAAAAAGGTTCCCGGTCACCCAAAATTTTTTGTGAAAATCATTTTTGCAATTTTTTATCTTCAGACTTGCAAAATGCGCTTTAGTGGTGTAAAATACTGCATTGTAATCAAGCCCCACGTTCAAGGAAGAAAGGATGCTGACAACGATGTCAATCAAGAACGCTTATCTGCTGTCCGTGCTGGACGACCTGAAGAAGAAAAGCGCCCACGAGCCCGAGTTCCTCCAGGCTGTGGAGGAGGTGCTGGAGTCTCTGGAGCCTGTGGTGGAGGCCGATCCCCGCTATGAGGCGCAGAACATCATCGGCCGCATCGTGGAGCCGGAGCGGGTGGTCATGTTCCGGGTGCCCTGGGTGGACGACAGCGGCAAGGTCCAGGTGAACCGGGGTTACCGGGTTCAGTTTAACTCCGCCATCGGCCCCTACAAGGGCGGCCTGCGGTTCCACCCCACGGTGAACCTGTCGGTTATCAAGTTCCTGGGCTTTGAGCAGATTTTCAAGAACTCCCTCACCACCCTGCCCATGGGCGGCGGCAAGGGCGGTTCCGACTTCGACCCCAAGGGCAAGAGCGACGGCGAGGTCATGCGGTTCTGCCAGTCCTTCATGACGGAGCTGCAGCGCCACATCGGCCCGGACACCGACGTGCCTGCGGGAGACATCGGCGTGGGCGCCCGGGAGATCGGATTTATGTTCGGCCAGTACAAGAAGATCCGGGACGAGTTCACTGGGGTGCTCACCGGCAAGGGCCTGAGCTACGGCGGCTCCCTGGCCCGCACCGAGGCCACCGGTTTCGGCCTGTGCTACTTCGCCGACGCCCAGCTCCGGGACAACGGCCAGTCCTTCCAGGGCAAGCGGGTGGTGATCTCCGGCTCAGGCAATGTGGCCATTTACGCCAACCAGAAGTGCACCGCCCTGGGCGGCAAGGTAATTGCCATGTCCGATTCCAACGGCTACATTGTAGATGAGAACGGCATTGATTTCAAGGTGGTGAAGGAGATCAAGGAGGTCAAGCGGGACCGGATCAAGACTTATCTGAACTACGTTCCCTCCGCCAAGTATGTGGAGGGCTGTTCCGGGATCTGGACGGTGCCCTGCGACATCGCCCTGCCCTGCGCCACCCAGAACGAGATCGACGAAAACAGCGCCAAGACTCTCATTGCCAACGGCGTCATCGGCGTGTTTGAGGGCGCCAACATGCCCTCCGCCCCCGGCGCTATCGCCGCCTATCAGGCTGCGGGCATCCTGTTCGCCCCCGCCAAGGCGTCCAACGCCGGCGGCGTGGCCACCTCCGGCCTGGAGATGAGCCAGAACAGTGAGCGGCTGAGCTGGACTTTCCAGGAGGTGGACGCCAAGCTGAAGGGCATCATGGAGGGCATTTACGCCGCCTGTGCCGCCGCCGCCGAGAAGTACGGCATGAAGGGGAACATCCAGGCGGGGGCCAACATCGCCGGATTCCTGAAGGTGGCCGACGCTATGCTGTGGCAGGGAATTTAAGCGCGGAGCAGACGGCTGCGAGGGAGCTTGGAGCGGAGCGAGACTGAGCGGAGGGGCGCGGAGCGCCCAGCAGACCAGGTCGAGTCGAAGCGAAAGCGACCGAGCGGGCAACTGCCTGCACAGAGTGACAGGGTACAAATAAAAGCTCCCGGTTTCGCGGTGCGAAACCGGGAGCTTTTTGCGCAGATTGAAGATACCTCAAGCCGGGCTCAGCCGCCGAACACGGCCAGCAGGAAGCCCGCCGCGATGGCGGAGCCGATGACGCCGGCCACGTTGGGACCCATGGCGTGCATCAGCAGGAAGTTGTTGGGGTTGGCCTCCCGGCCCACGTCCTGGGACACCCGGGCCGCCATGGGGACGGCGGACACACCGGCGGAGCCGATGAGGGGGTTGATCTTGCCGCCGGACAGCTTATACATCAGCTTGCCCATAAGCAGGCCGCCGATGGTGGAGAACATGAAGGCGATGACGCCCAGCACCACGATCATCAGGGTCTGGAGGGACAGGAACCGGGCGGCCACGGTGGTGGCGCCCACGCTGATGCCCAGGAACAGGGTGACGATGTTCATCAAGGCGTTCTGGGCGGTATCGCTGAGGCGCTCGGTGACGCCGGTTTCCTTCAACAGGTTGCCGAACATCAGGCAGCCGATGAGGGGGGCGGTGGAGGGGATCAGCAGAATCACGAAGGTGGACACGGCGATGGGGAATACGATCTTCTCCACCTTGGACACGTTCCGGGCCTGCTCCATCTTCACCTTCCGCTCCTTTTCCGTGGTCAGCGCCCGCATGAGAGGCTTCTGAATCATGGGGATCAGGGCCATATAGGAGTAGGCGGCGATGGCGATGGGGCCCAGGAAAGCCGGGGCCAGCTTGGTGGTCAGGTAGATGGCGGTGGGCCCGTCCGCGCCGCCGATGATGCCAATGGAGGCGGCAATGTTACCGGCAAAGCCCAGCAGGCAGGCGCCGAAGAAGGCGAAGAACACGCCCAGCTGGGCCGCCGCGCCCATGAGCATGGAGGAAGGCCGGGCGATGAGGGGCCCGAAGTCGGTCATGGCGCCCACGCCGATAAAGATCAGGCAGGGATATACGCCAGCCTTCACGCCGATATACAGGATGTCCAGCAGGCCGCCCAGGTGGATGATGTCGGTGAAGGACAGCTGCCCTTTCAGCTTGGTGGAAAACTCCTGCGCGGCGTTCTGGTCACACTCGGGCGAGTTGAACAGGGCCAGGAAATCGTTGGTGGCGTCGCCGCCCGCCAGGTTCTCGAAGTACTCCTCGATCTGCCCGGTGGTGTGTCCGCACTGACGGGCCACGATATAATAGTTGATCTCCATCTCGTTGTAGGGCCGCTCCTCCGCCGCGTTGTAAAGGGCGTAGTCGTTGACGGGATCATAGGCGCACTCGTACACGTAGGCGTCCCACATACCCATGTGATACAGGCCCGCCCCGGGGATGTTGGTCAGCAGAACGCCGAAGGCGATGCCCACCAGCAGCAGGGGCTCGAACTTTTTGCCGATGCCCAAGTAAAGCAGCAGGCAGGCAATGGCGATCATAATGAGGTTTTTCCAGCCGCCCGCCGCGAAGAACCCGGCGAAGCCGGACTCGTTCACCAGCTTGGACAGGGTTTGTAAGATATCCATACAAGCCCCTCCTTACGCCAGGACGATCAGCGGCGAACCGGTCTCCACATGGCTGCCCTTCTGCACCACCACCTGGGCGACAGTGCCGTCCTTGGGGGCGAGAATCTCGTTTTCCATCTTCATGGCCTCCAGCACCACCAGCAGCTGGCCCTCCTTGACGGCGGCGCCCTGGGCCACCTCCACCCGGAGGATGGTGCCGGGCATGGGGGAGTTCACAGGCTCGCCCGCGGCGGTGACGGCAGGCGCGGCAGGGGCCGCGGCGGGAGCGGCGGCGGCAGGAGCTGCGGCAACGGGAGCGGCGGGGGCGGCGGCAGGAGCGGGGGCGAACGCCTCGTACTCGTCGGTGAGCATGGCCTTGCCAGCCTCCACCTCCACCTCATAGGTGCGGCCGTTCAGGGTCACTTTATATTTCATGTTATTTGACCTCCTTAATGGACTTGAAGCGCAGCTCGTTCAGCGGCTTGCCCATCTTGTCGGCCACAATCGCCATAATCATGGCGGCCTCCTTGTCGGGCACGTCGAACAGCTTGACCTCGCCGGCGGAGCCGGGAGCCGGGGGCGCGGAGGGCGCCGCCGGGGCGGCGGACACGGCGGTGGGAGCGGGCGCCGCGGCCTTTTTGTTGGTGCCCGCCAGGGCCTTGCCCAGGAGGATCACCACGCACATCAGCAGCACCAGGCCGACGAACACCACGATATAGCCCAGCACGGCGGCGATTCCGGCGTCACCAATGCCCATCGAGCCGGCGGTAAGAGCGAGAGTATTCATACCGCTCCCCCCTTACGCCTCGGTGATG
Organism: uncultured bacterium; assembly: GCA_947364395.1. Classification (GTDB taxonomy): domain Bacteria; phylum Bacillota; class Clostridia; order Oscillospirales; family Oscillospiraceae; genus Enterenecus. The sequence goes on along the minus strand of CANASS010000019.1, from coordinate 16,262 downwards.
GTGTAGGTGGCCACGTTCTCCTCCTTGGCCAGACGGTCCTTGAAGAACTTCTCAGCCTGGTCGGGGAAGCAGATATAGCTCATCATGTCCTCCTCGGACCGGCACAGGCTGCCCAGGGCCTCCTTGGCCTTCTTGAACTCCTCGCCGGTGCGCTTGGAGTCCTCGACGCGGCAGTCGGTGGGCTGGCCGCCCTCGCCCAGGATCTTGGTCTGGAGCTCCGCGCTCACCTCGCCGGGGGCCTGACCGTACTCGCCCTTGAAGTAGTTCTTGATCTCCTTGGAGATCTGCTTGTAGCGCTCACCCATGAGCACGTTGGTGACGGCCTGGTTGCCCACCATCTGGGACAGGGGGGTGACCAGCGGGGGATAGCCCAGGTCGGCGCGGACGCTGGGGATCTCCAGCAGGGCCTCGTCGAACTTGTCCATGGCGTTCATGTCCTTCAGGTTGGCGATCATGTTGGACAGCATCCCGCCGGGAACCTTGTACACCAGGGCCTGGGAGTCGGTGGCCATGCTCTTGGGGTTGATGAGGCCGGAGTCGATATACTTCTGCTTGATGGGCTTGAAGTAGTCGTTGACCTTGTTGATGACCTCCTCGTTGAGGCCAGTGTTGACGCCGTACTGCTGCATGGCGTAGAACATGGTCTCGGTGGCGGCCTGACTGGTGCCGTTGGAGAAACAGGAGGTGGCGGTGTCGATGATGTCCACCCCGGAGTCGATGGCCTTCATCAGGGTCATGTAGGCCATGCCGGTGGTGCAGTGGGTGTGCAGGATGATGGGCATGTCGCCGATGGCGTCCTTGATGCCCTTGATGAGGCCCTCGGCCTCGTTGGGGGACATAGTGCCCGCCATGTCCTTCAGGCAGATGGTGTCGAAGCCCATCTCCTTGAGCTCCTTGCACATCTCCACGTACTTGGCCACGGTGTGCACTGGGCTCTGGGTGTAGGAGATGCAGCCGGAGGCCACGGTGCGCTTGTTGGCGTACTTCTTGGTGGCCTCCAGGGCGGTCTTGATGTTGCGGAAGTCGTTGAGGGCGTCGAAAATGCGGATCACGTCGATGCCGTTCTTGATGGACAGCTCCACGAACTTCTCCACCACATCGTCGTGGTAGTGCTTGTAGCCCAGCAGGTTCTGGCCGCGCAGCAGCATCTGCAGCCGGGTGTTGGGCATATTCTTGCGGATGCTGCGCAGCCGCTCCCAGGGATCTTCGCCCAGGTAGCGCAGGCAGGAGTCAAAGGTGGCGCCGCCCCAGCACTCCACCGAGTAATAACCGGCCTTGTCCATGGTGGACAGGATGTCGGCGTAGTCGGAGTAGGGCAGGCGGGTGGCCATCAGGGACTGGTTGGCGTCGCGCAGCACAGTCTCTGTGATCTGGACCTTTTTCTTCAAATTGGAACACCTCCAAATTTCTCTTGAACCATGAATACATTGGGATAGGGAAGCGGGGCGCCGCGCCGAAGCACGGCGCCCTCGTTCGCCCGATGAATTACAGTTGTGACAGTGTTGTTGTCACGCTTCGCCTGTTCGCGACGCGCGGTTTCCCTCCGACTCGGGCAAAACCCGCCCCGCTTCGCGCGGCTGGGCTTTTTCCCTCGCTTCGGTCCATCCGCGCTGCTCACGACGGCTCCGCGCTTCTTTGTTACACCTTCGGGCCGGCCTCGACCAGGGCCTTGCCGGCGTCGTTGCCGGTGTACTTCACGAAGTTCTTCACGAAGCGGCCGGCCAGATCCTTGGCCTTGGCGTCCCACTCGGCGGCGTCGGCGTAGGTGTCCCGGGGGTCCAGGATGGCGGGGTCAACGCCGGGCAGAGAGGTGGGCACCTCGAAGCCGAAGTAGGGGATGGTCTTGGTCTCGGCCTTGAGGATGGAGCCGTCCAGGATGGCGTCGATGATGCCGCGGGTGTCCTTGATGGAGATGCGCTTGCCGGTGCCGTTCCAGCCGGTGTTCACCAGGTAGGCCTTGGCGCCGGACTTCTCCATGCGCTTCACCAGCTCCTCGCCGTACTTGGTGGGGTGCAGCTCCAGGAAGGCCTGGCCGAAGCAGGCGGAGAAGGTGGGGGTGGGCTCGGTGATGCCCCGCTCGGTGCCGGCCAGCTTGGAGGTGAAGCCGGACAGGAAGTAGTACTGGGTCTGCTCCGGGGTCAGGATGGACACGGGAGGCAGCACGCCGAAGGCGTCGGCGGACAGGAAGATCACGTTCTTGGCGGCGGGACCGCGGGAGATGGGCTTCACGATCTTCTCGATGTGGTCGATGGGGTAGCTGACGCGGGTGTTCTCGGTGACGGACTTGTCCGCGAAGTCGATCTTGCCCTCGGCGTCCACGGTGACGTTCTCCAGCAGGGCGTTGCGCTTGATGGCGTTGTAGATGTCGGGCTCGGAGTCCTTATCCAGGTTGATGACCTTGGCGTAGCAGCCGCCCTCGAAGTTGAACACGCCGTTGTCGTCCCAGCCGTGCTCGTCATCGCCGATGAGCAGGCGCTTGGGGTCGGTGGACAGGGTGGTCTTGCCGGTGCCGGACAGGCCGAAGAACAGGGCGGTGTTCTCGCCGTTCATGTCGGTGTTGGCGGAGCAGTGCATGGAGGCCATGCCCTTCAGGGGGAGGAAGTAGTTCATCATGGAGAACATGCCCTTCTTCATCTCGCCGCCGTACCAGGTGTTGAGGATGACCTGCTCACGGGAGGTGATGTTGAAGATGGCGGCGGTCTCAGAGTTGAGGCCCAGCTCCTTGAAGTTCTCCACCTTGGCCTTGGCGGCGTTGTAGGAGATGAAGTCGGGCTTGAAGTTCTTCAGCTCCTCGGCGGTGGGGGCGATGAACATGTTCTTGACGAAGTGGGCCTGCCACGCCACCTCCATGATGAAGCGCACGGCCATGCGGGAGTCAGGGTTGGTGCCGCAGAACACGTCCATCACGTACAGCTTCTTGTTGGACAGCTCCTTGATGGCCAGGGCCTTGCAGGCCTCCCACGCCTCCTGGGAGGCGGGCTTGTTGTCGTTCTTGAACTCGTCGGAGGTCCACCACACCGTGTCCTTGGAGTTCTCGTCCATCACGATGAACTTGTCCTTGGGAGAGCGGCCGGTGTAGATGCCGGTCATCACGTTGACGGCGCCCAGCTCGGTGAGCTGGCCCTTCTCATAGCCCTCCAGAGAGGGGTCCATCTCCGCCTCAAAGAGCTGCTCATAGGTGGGATTGTAGACGATCTCCTTGATCCCGGTAATGCCGTACTTTTCCAGTCCGTAGGTTTCCATAGAACGTTTCCTCCTCTAAATAATGGTGTATCACTGCAGCGCCCGCCCCCAGGGGAGAGGGAAAGCGCGGGCTAATGGTGCCGGCGGGAAGCCTCTTCCCACCAAGTACACAGTATAGCATAGCTTCCCTTCTAAATCCACGACAATTTCCCTTTGCCTGTTAAACTTTCCACAAAATCGGCGTTTTAACCAACCTGTTTTGGGGCTGGGCGGGAGAAAAGAGAGCACTTTGACGAAGGAGAATTTTGGAGAAAATAGGGGTTATCCAAAGACTGGAAGAACCTTCCGAAAAAAGCAAATCCCCCGTCCTCCCAGGGGAGGACGGGGGATTTTTTGGATGACAGGTTACTCAGCCTCGATGGCGCCGGTGGGGCAGGTGCCCTCGCAAGCGCCGCAGTCGATGCAGGCGCTGGCGTCGATGACCATGTGGCTGTCGCCCATGGAGATCGCACCCACGGGGCAGGAGCTCTCGCAAGCGCCGCAGGAGACGCAGGCGTCCGTGATTTTACGAGCCATGTAACATACACCTCCAACAAATGATGTGTTTTGAACCGGGTTCTATTGTACCACATTCTGCGAAAATTGCAACATGAAATTTTACGGGGGCGGGAGGTATAATTTCGGCTAAAATTTCCCATCCTTGCCAGGTGACGAGATTTTCCTCCGGGACAATGGGAGTGATCGCGTGGAGCGGCTGAGTATTTTTCAAAGATTGCGGGGTTTTTTTATGATGGATCGGGACAAGGGGCACCAGCAGCCTCAAAATACGGCGGGCAGGCCGGGGAGCGACCCCCAGGCCCTGTACCAGAACGAGCGGCCCAGGACCCGGGAGGGCGCGGAGACCCGACTCACCGACCGCTTTTCCCGGGACCTGACCCGGATGGCGGCGCTGGGGGCGCTGGACCCCCTGGTGGGCCGGGAGCAGGAGGTGGGGCGGGTCATCCAGATTCTGGCCCGGCGAACCAAGAACAACCCCGCCCTCATCGGCGAACCGGGGGTGGGCAAGACCGCCGTGGCGGAGGGGCTGGCCCTGCGGATGGCCTCCGGGGCGGTGCCCGAGCCGCTGCGGGGAAAGCGCCTGCTGAGCCTGGACCTGGTGTCCATGGTGGCGGGCACCAAGTACCGGGGAGAGTTTGAGGAGCGGGTGAACCAGGTGCTGGCCGAGGTGCGCCGGGCGGGCAATGTAATCCTGTTTCTGGACGAGCTCCACAACATCGTGGGGGCGGGGTCCGCCGAGGGGGCCATCGACGCGGCCAACATTCTCAAGCCGGCCTTGAGCCGGGGGGAGATCCAGGTGGTGGGGGCCACCACCCTGGAGGAATACCGCAAATATATCGAGAAGGACGCGGCTCTGGAGCGCCGCTTCCAGCCGGTGAAGGTGGCGGAGCCCACCTCGGACCAGGCCAAGGCCATTCTGCGGGGGCTGCGCCGCCGCTATGAGGAGCACCACGGCCTGACCATCTCCGACGCCGCCATCGACGCGGCGGTGGAGCTGAGCCAGCGCTATCTCCCCGACCGCTTCCTGCCGGATAAGGCCATCGACCTCATCGACGAGGGGGCGGCCCGGATGCGGGTGGAGGAGGAGATCCCCGTCTCCCTCCGGGCGCTGTCCGACCGGGCGGAGCGGGCGGCCAGAGAAAAAGCCCAGGCCATCGCCATGCAGGACTTTGAGCGGGCGGCCATCCTCCGGGACGCGGAGGCGGATTTCCGCCGGGAGCTGGACCGAAAGCAGACCCGCCAGAAGGGCGGGACTGCCCATGAGCTGGGCCGGGAGGAGATCGCGGCGGTGCTGTCCCAGTGGACGGGCATCCCCCTGGAGTCCATCACCAAGGGGGAGGCCAAGCGCCTGCTGGAGCTGGAGGGGGAGCTCCACCGCCGGGTGGTGGGGCAGGAGCGGGCGGTGTCCGCTGTGGCCGCCGCCATCCGCCGTGGGCGGGTGGGGCTGAAGGAGCCCAACCGGCCGGTGGGGGTGTTTCTGTTCCTGGGGCCCACCGGGGTGGGCAAAACCGAGCTGTGCCGGGCTCTGGCCGCCGCCCTCTTTGGCAGCGAGGAGGCCCTGGTCCGCTTTGACATGTCCGAATATATGGAAAAGCACGCCGCCTCCCGGCTGGTGGGGTCTCCCCCCGGCTACGTGGGCCACGAGGAGGGAGGACAGCTCACAGAGCAGGTCCGCCGCCGCCCCTGGTCGGTGGTGCTCTTCGACGAGATCGAGAAGGCACACGACGACCTGCAAAACATTCTGCTCCAGGTGATGGAGGACGGCCAGCTCACCGACGGCCAGGGCCGGAAGGCGGATTTCCGCAACACGGTGGTGGTGCTGACCTCCAACGTGGGAGCCCAGAAGCTGGTGAGCAAGTCGCCCCCACTGGGCTTTGCCGGGGGCAGCTCCGACGACAAGCGGAAGGAGGCGGTGATGGCCGAGCTGAAGGGCCGGTTCAAGCCGGAGTTCCTCAACCGCCTGGACGAGGTCATCCTGTTCGACCGTCTGGAGCGCCGGGACCTGGAGCGCATCGCCCTGCGTATGCTGGGGGGCGTGCGGGAGCGGCTGGACCGGCTGGGAGTGGACCTGGACGCCAAATGGGAGGCGGTGTCCCTGCTGGCCGACCCGGGCGCCGAGCGGGAGCAGGGGGCCCGGCCCATCCGCCGGGCGGTGCGCCGGAGGGTGGAGGAGCCCGCCGCCGACCTGCTGCTGTCCGAGGGGCTGACGGCGGGGGACACCCTCTGCCTGGCCGTGGAGCGGGAGGACATCGTCCTGCGGGCGGAAAAGCGGCAGGTGTGACCGACCCGCCCCTGAAATTATGAATAGCATGAAGGGTCAAGCCCCCGGAGTACGCTCCGGGGGCTTGCGTTATCCCATCATCAGCTTGGTCAGCAGGAAGGCCATCCCCCCGCAGGCGGGGAAAGTGAGCGCCCAGGCCCCCGCCATCTGGCCCATGACCCGGCGGTCCGCCCCCCGGCCCGCGCCGTATACGGCGGACACCTTGGCGTGGGTGGTGGAGGCGGGCAGGCCCAGGACGGAGCACGCCAGCAGGACGGCTCCCGCCCCCAGGTCCGCCGCCAGCCCGTCGGCGGGGGAGAGGGAGGCCAGCTCCGAGCCCACCTTCTCCACGATGGGCTTCCCCCCCAGGGCGGTGCCCAGGGCCATCACCCCGGCGGTGAGCAGGGCCAGCGCCAGCCGGGAGGAGGACCGCTCCCCGTCCAGGCCGTCGGTGAGTAGGAGCAGGGCCAGGAATTTCTGGCCGTCCTGCACCCCGTGGAGCAGGGCGGTGAGGGCGGCGGCCCGCCTCTGCCATGCGTCGGCGCGGCGCACCCGCCCCGCTATGGCCCGGCGGAACAGCCTACCCGCCGCAACCCCAGCGGGCAGGGACAGGGCCAACCCCGCCAGCGCCCGCAGCCAGGCTCCGGCGCTGAGCTGGGCCGCGCCCGCGCCCAGGGCGATGGCCCCGCCGGACAGGCCGGCCAGCAAAGCGTGGCTCTCGCTGGTGGGCAGGCCGAACCGCCACGCCGAAACCGCCCACAGCACGATGGACAGCAGAGCGGCGTTCAGCGCCGCCGCGGCGCCGCCGGGGTCGGAGAAGGCGACCAGCTCTCCCATGGTGTCCGCCACGGCGGGGAAGCACAGGCAGGCCAGGGCCGCCCCGGCGAAGTTGCAGGCCGCCGCCAGCCACACCCCCCGGCGGAAGGTGAGGGCCCCCGAGCCCACGGCGGTGGCGATGGCATTAGGCGCATCTGTCCACCCGTTGACGAAAATCACGGCCAGCACCAGCGTGCGGGCCAGATGGACGGTCATGGTCATGGCACTCCCTCCCCGGAGGGAGACTATTGGGACGGCAAAAAAAATATGCGAAAAATTTTCAAAATAAAAAGGATTTTTGCGACGGATGAGGTATAAGTAATAGACAGCGCTTACGCCCATGGAGAAAGACAGGAGGGATTTTGGAATGGATCACACCATCCGGGAGCGGGCCGAGGCCCTGGAGCGTCAGACCCTGTCCCCCCGCGCCTGTCTGTCCGCCCAGTCCAAGGGGCGGCGGGTGGATATACCTCCCTGCCCCATGCGCACCTGCTTCCAGCGGGATGTGGACCGGGTGGTCCATTGCAAGTCCTTCCGGCGGCTGAAGCACAAGACCCAGGTGTTCCTTCAGCCCGAGGGGGACCACTACCGCACCCGGATGACCCACACCCTGGAGGTGTCGCGCATCGCTCGGACCATGGCCCGGGGACTGGGGCTCAACGAGGACCTCACCGAGGCCGCCGCCCTAGCCCACGACCTGGGCCACACCCCCTTCGGACACGCGGGGGAGCGGGCGTTGTCCCGGATGGTGGAGGGGGGCTTCCGCCACTACGAGCAGTCCCTGCGGGTGGTGGACCGGCTGGAGAACGACGGCGCGGGGCTGAATTTGTGCCACGAGGTGCGTTCCGGCATCCTGTGCCACACCAGGGGTGCGGTGGCGGACACCCTGGAGGGCCAGCTGGTGCGGTTCGCCGACAAGATCGCCTACATCAACCACGACATTGACGACGCCATGCGCGGGGGCATCATCTTCCCCACCGACATCCCCATCCACATCTCCCAGGTCCTGGGCTTTACCCACGGGGAGCGCATCGAGACGCTGACTGGGGATATCATCCGCTCCAGCGGGGAGGGGATGCTTATCCGCCAGTCGGAGCCGGTGGCCCAGGCCATGGCGGAGCTGAGGGATTTTATGTTCCAGTCGGTGTACTTCAACCCCCTGGCCAAGGGGGAGGAGGGCAAGGCGGAGGACATGATCTGCCTGCTGTACGAATATTATTGCAAACACGAGGACAAGCTGCCCCCGGAGTACCAGGACATCCTGGAGCGGGAGGGGAAGGAGCGGGCGGTGCTGGACTACATCGCCGGCATGACGGACACCTACGCCGTGGAGCAGTTCAGCGACCTGTTCATTCCGAAAGGGTGGGTAATAAAATGACGGAATACCTGGTTCCCACCCGGCCCTCCGAAACGCAGTTCACGGAAAAGCGCTCCACCTTCATCGGCCACGTCTGGCCGGCGGCGTCGGAGGAGGAGGCCCGCGCCTGCATAGACGAGATGAAAAAGAAATACCACGACGCCCGGCACAACTGCTGGTGCTACCTGCTGAAGGACGGCCCGGTGCGCTATTCCGACGACGGCGAGCCCCAGGGCACGGCGGGCCAGCCTATGCTGGGGGTGTTTCAGAAGGAGGGGGTCTCCAACGTGTGCTGCGTGGTGACCCGGTACTTCGGCGGGGTGCTGCTGGGGGCGGGGGGCCTGGTCCGGGCCTACACCCAGAGCGCCAAGGACGCCCTGGATGCCGCGGGAATCTCCGTGGTCCGCCGCTGGGTGGAGCTGGCGGTGGAGTGCCCCTACAGCTTTCTGGAGCGGGTGAAGCTGGACTGCGCCGCCCAGGGGGGGCTGGTGGGGGACATCGAGTACGCCGCTGCCGTCACCGTCCACGCCCTGCTGCCCGAGGGGCGGGCGGAGGGGTTCCAGGCCCGAATGACCGAGCTGTCCGCCGGGACTTTTTCCGCCGTGGAGCTGGGCGAGGTTTTTAAAGAGGTCCCTGTTGACCGATAAATTCCAAAAATAGTGATAAAACAGCGTAAAATTGGCTATGATGCGGAGGTGAGGCCATGGCCATACCTGATTCCTTTCTGGATGAGCTGAACGGACGGCTGAACATTGTGGACGTGGTATCCTCCTACCTGCCCCTGAGCAAAAAGGGGGCAAACCACTGGGGGCTGTGCCCCTTCCACCACGAGAAGACCCCATCCTTTTCTGTCAACGAGTCCAAGCAGATTTTCCACTGTTTCGGCTGCGGCAAGGGGGGCGGCGCCATCCGCTTTGTCATGGAGATGGACAGCCTGCCCTTCCCGGAGGCGGTGCGCAAGCTGGCGGAGCAGGCGGGGCTCCAGGTGCCCGAAGAGAGCCCCGGCGACGGCATGTGGCGGGAGAAGCGCAGGCGGGTGCTGGAGCTCAACAAGGAGGCCGCCCGGTTTTACCGGGCCATGCTGTCCGACCCCAGGGGGGCGGCGGTGGCGTCCTATATCCGGGACAAGCGGCGCATCAGCCCCAAGTTTTCCGCCCGGTTCGGCCTGGGGGCCGCCCCCGACGCATGGGACAGCCTTATCACCGCCATGCGGGACAAGGGATACGACAAGACGGACCTCATCGACGCGGGGCTGGCCGTGGCGGGGAAGAACGGCGGTGTGTACGACAAGTACCGCAACCGGCTGATGCTCCCGGTGATCGACGTGCGGGGGGATGTGATCGGCTTCACCAGCCGGGTGATGGACGACTCCACGCCCAAGTATCTGAACACCCCGGAGACCGCCATTTTCAAAAAGCGGTCCATCCTGTATGGGCTCAACTACGCCAAAAACACCAAGCGGCCCAACTTCATCCTGGTGGAGGGCAACATTGACGTGATTACCCTGCATCAGGCGGGGTTTGACAACACGGTGGCTACCATGGGCACCGCGCTCACCGAGGAGCACGCCCGGATGCTGGGGCGGTACACCAAAGAACTGGTGCTGTGCTATGACAATGATGCCGCGGGAGAGGACGCCACCCAGCGGGCCATCGCTCTGCTGAAAAAGTCGGAGCTGTCCGTGCGGGTGTTGCGTCTGCCCAAGCGGCAAATGCCCGACGGCACGTTGGGCAAGCAGGACGCGGACGATTACATCAAAAACTTCGGCCCCGTGGCCTTTGAGAGTTTGATGGACCAGAGCGCCAACTCGGCGGAGTACCGCTTGAGCGCGGTGCGGGCGCAGTTTGATTTGGACCGGGACGACCAGCGGGCGGCCTATCTCCAGGCGGCGGCGGAGGTGATCGCCGGCCTGCCCAGCCCGGTGGAGCGGGAGATCTACGCCGGAAGGTGCGCGGCTGAGGCCAAGGTGTCCAAAGACGCGGTGCTTCAGGAGGTGGACAACCTCCGCCGGAAGCGGGGCCGTCAGGCCCGGCGGCAGGAGGAACGGGAGAACCTGACGCCGGTTCGGCAGCGGCAGCCCAAAAGCCGGAACCTGCGGTACGGCAACATGCAGTGCGCCGCGGCGGAGGAAGGCGTACTGCGGGTGCTGCTGCTGGACGGGGAGTACTTCCGGGAGCTGGAGGACCTGCCCGAGACATATTTTTCCTCCCCCCTGATGGGAAGGGCCTACGCTCTGCTGCGCCAGCGGTGGAGAGAGGGCAGGGGGGTGTCCCTGCCGGCCCTGGAGGGCCGGTTCACTCCGGAAGAGATGGATCAGCTCACCGCCATCATCCAGCAGCCCCAGGCCCGGGACACCGCCCTGGAGGCCCTGCGGGACTGCAAGCAGGTCATCCTGGCGGAGCAATGCCGGGGAGATATACACAGCGTAGAGGAACTGCTCAAGTTTCAACAGGCGCAGCAAAAGAAAAAAGCCTATGGAGGATGAAAGACCAATGAGTGAAAAGAAAAAGACCGTGAAAAAGGCAGACGCCGCCCCCCACACCCAGGCCAGCCCCGAGAAGCTGGAGGCGGCCAAGGCGGAGCTGAGCAAAATGATCCAGGGGGTCCAGAACGGCGAGAAGCTGCTGGAGCTCATTGACACCGGCTATAAAAAGGGCAGGCTGTCCTCCAACGAGATGATGGAGACGCTGGACTCCATCAGCCTGGAGAGCGATCAGATGGACAAGGTGTACGACGTGCTGGAGAACCTGGGCATCGACACCGCTGGAGAGGAGTTTACCATCGAGCTGGACGACGACGGTATGCTCCCGCCCGCCGCCGAGCTGGAGGAGATCCCCGAGGAGGAGATCGTGGACCCCAACACCCTGGTGGACTCCTTCGCCATCGACGACCCGGTGAGGATGTATCTGAAGGAGATCGGCAAGGTGGACCTGCTCACCCCTGAGCGGGAGGTGGAGCTGGCCCAGGCCATGGGGGCCGGGGCGGCGGCCAAGGAGCAGCTGGCCGAGCTTGAGAAGTCCGGCGAGCCTATCCCCGAGGAGACGCTGAAAGAGCTGAGGAAGACCGTCAAACGGGGCGAGCGGGCCAAGCAGTCGCTGGCGGAGGCCAATCTGCGGTTGGTCGTATCCATCGCGAAGCGGTATGTGGGCCGGGGAATGTTGTTTTTAGACTTGATTCAAGAGGGTAACTTGGGCCTCATCAAGGCGGTGGAGAAATTCGATTTCACCAAAGGGTTCAAATTTTCAACTTATGCCACATGGTGGATCCGTCAGGCCATTACCAGGGCCATTGCGGATCAAGCCCGGACCATCCGCATCCCGGTGCACATGGTGGAGACCATCAACAAGGTGATCCGGGTGAACCGCCAGCTCTTGCAGGAGCTGGGCCACGACCCCACCCCGGAGGAGACCGCCGAGGAGATGGGCATGCCGGTGGAAAAGGTGCGGGAGATTTTGAAAATTGCCCAGGAGCCGGTGTCCCTGGAGACCCCCATCGGCGAGGAGGAGGACAGCCACCTGGGCGACTTCATCGAGGACGACAACGCCTCCGAGCCCTCCGAGGCGGCGTCCTTCACCCTGCTGAAAGAGCAGCTGGTGGATGTGCTGTCCACCCTGACCCCCCGGGAGGAGAAGGTTCTCCGCCTGCGCTTCGGCATTGAGGACGGCCGGACCCGGACCCTGGAGGAAGTGGGCAAGGAGTTCAACGTCACCCGGGAGCGCATCCGGCAGATCGAGGCCAAGGCGCTGAGAAAGCTGCGCCACCCGTCCAGAAGCAAGAAACTGAAGGACTTTTTGAGCTGAGTAAAAGGTCCCCGCTCGCCATGGCGTGCCCCATCTTGTGTGGACAGTACAAAAAAGACCCTGGTTGGAAAAATAAGTTTTAATCGGAGTGGCGCAGCGTAAGCGGTGTCACTCCGATTTTTAACTGGATGCGCTGATGGTTATAGAAAATAGATATAGTGATCGATCAATGTTCTGGCTTCATCTATGGATAAAAGCGATATGTTTCAATCGGAACTCCGTAATTAAAGGATGGAGGAGCTCGCCCGGGACGGGTCTGCCATCAAGTGGGCCGACATCCGGAAAGCCCAGGAATACCACCCGGAGGAGAATCCGGAGGGTTTCCTGCGCCTGTGTGAGGCATATCAGGTGATGCTGGACTGTGTCCAGCGGGATGATGCCGCCCTGGCGGGGCAGGGTGAGTCGGAGTCCGCGCGGCCCCTGGAGGGTGTCGGAGGAACCCGAGGGCTGGATGATGGCGGAGGAGCCGGAGGACGGCCCCAACCCCTTTGGAGATGGCGAGGCCACCCGGCAGTTTTTGGAGCTGTACACTGGCAAACGGTGCCGCGATTCCAAGCGGTGGCTGGACTGCGTCACCTCCGCCCCCTTCTGGGATGCGGCCCGAGAGGCGCGGTTCACCCATCTCCTGCTGTAGCATTTCAACTGGCTGACGGTATGGTGAGAATTTCCCGCTAGAGCAGACCGCCGCAGCGCAATGGTAAAAACAATGGGAGGGGGCAGGAAATAGCCGGAAGTTTCAGTCATTTTTTACAAATTTCGTAGACAGCGGGGGAAAAGTGTGTTAAAATAAATTTCAAATTGGCGGGAGGAAGGTGCGTTCCTCCGCCGTCTGAGATAAGGAGGGAAGCAGATGGCGCGGCTGGGGGAGAAAGAGCTGTTTCTGCTGGATATGGACGGCACCATCTATCTGGACCGGGACCTGTTTCCCTGGACCATTCCTTTTTTGAGTGCGCTGAAGGAAAAGGGGTGCAAATACCGCTTCCTCACCAATAACTCCTCCAAGTCGGGACAGGACTATATCAACAAGCTGGCGGGTATGGGTATTCACACGGTGCAGGAGGAGTTTGTCACCTCGGTGGACGCGCTGATTGCCGACCTGTTGTCCAGGCCCCCGTACCGGTTGTGCTATGTGTTTGGCACGAAAAGCTTCCGGGGCCAGCTCCAAGCGGCGGGTATCCCTGTGACAGACCGCAGGGAGGACGAGGTGGACTGTCTGGTCATCGGCTTTGACACTGAGTTGACCTTTCAGAAGCTGGAGGACGCCTGCATCCTGCTGAACCGGGGTGTGGACTTCATCGCCGCCAACCCGGACTGGGTATGCCCCACTTGGTACGGGTCCGTGCCCGACTGCGGCAGCGTGTGTGAGATGCTCTACCGGGCCACCGGGCGGCGGCCCCGGATAATCGGCAAGCCGCAGCCCGCCATGGCGCGGCTGGCCATGGCGCAGGCGGGAGTCCCACAGGCAAAGACGGTGATGGTGGGGGACCGGCTGTATACCGACATCACCGCGGGGTTCAACGCGGGTATCGACACCGCCTTCGTTCTGTCCGGGGAGGGGACGCTGGCGGACCTGGAGGCCAGCGCGGTAAAACCCACCTGGGTGTTTGAAAATCTGGCCGCCCTCCACAGAGCCTGGGAGAGGGAGCGGGGCTGAATCCTCAGGGAACGCCCGTCAAAACAGGGGAAAGAGAGTGGGAACATGAATGAAGTGAAGCTGAACAACAAGCGTACCATTTTGGTGGGTCTGGCGTTCCTGTCCATTTGCTCCTTCTGGCAGATGTACGACAATCTGGTGCCCCTCATTTTAAAAAACACGTTCCAGATGGACGAGTCCCTCACCGGAGCCATCATGGCGGCGGACAACATCCTGGCCCTGTTCCTGCTGCCCTTCTTTGGAGGGCTGTCCGACCGCACCAGCACAAAGCTGGGGCGGCGCACCCCCTATGTCCTGGCGGGCACCGCCGTGGCGGTGGTGCTGATGAACCTGCTGCCTGTGCTGGACAACAGCTACTTCCGGCAGGCCGCCCCCTTCAAGCTGGTGAGCTTTGTCATTGTGCTGGGCCTGCTGCTCATCGCTATGGGCACCTACCGATCCCCCGCCGTGGCCCTCATGCCCGACGTTACCCCCAAGCCCCTGCGCTCTAAGGGCAACGCCATCATCAACCTGATGGGGGCGGTGGGCGGCGTGCTCTATCTGGGCATCAGCGTACTGCTCTACCCTAGGGAAAAGACCCATGGGCTGGTCCATGTGGACTACCAGCCGCTGTTTTTCCTGGTATCCCTTATTATGGTGGTGTCAGTGGTGGTTCTGCTGCTCACCATCCGGGAACCCCAGCTGGCGGAGGAAAACCGGGCGCTGGAGAAAAAGCACCCGGAGTGGAACTTGGCCAAGGATGACGGCGCCGGGGGCGAGGTGTTGCCCGGGCCGGTGAAGAGGAGCCTGGGTTTCCTGCTGGCCTCCATCGCCCTGTGGTTTGTGGGCTACAACGGCGTCACCACATGGTTTTCCACCTACGTGTCCCAGGTGATGGGGGAGGGCATCGGCGGCACCAACACCTGCCTGATGGTGGCCACCGTGGGGGCCATCGTATCCTATATCCCTATCGGGGTTGTGGCTTCCAGATTCGGCCGTAAGCGCACCATCCAGGCGGGAGTAATCCTGCTGGCCGCCTGTTTTTCCGCAGGCTTCTTTATGACCCGTTCCGCCCACGCCATTACCGCTCCTATGTACGTGATCTTTGCCTTGGTAGGGCTGGCCTGGGCGGCCATCAATGTCAACTCCCTGCCCATGGTAGTGGAGATGTGCAAGGGCTCGGACGTGGGCAAATTCACCGGCTACTATTACACCGCCTCCATGACGGCCCAGGTGGTCACGCCGGTGCTGGCGGGGACGCTGATGAAGCATATCAGCTACCAGATTCTATTCCCCTATGCCGCGCTTTTCGTGGCTATGAGCTTTGTCACAATGCTGTTTGTCCGCCACGGCGACAGCAGGGCAGAGGTAAAAACGGGGCTGGACGCCTTTGAGGATATGGACGATTGATACGTTTCCTTTTTTGGAAGAATAAGGAGCTGAAAAGAGCTTTTGGACCGCTGCCGTGGCGGCTAAGTCCTTAGGGCTGCTGTCCGGCAAAGAAAAGACAAGGCTTTGAGACGTTGGGCTGGAGGAGGTACAGAATATGAACAGGATGGCGAAAGCGGCGCTGGGCTGCGCGGGCGTGCTGGGGGTATGGAGCCTTCTGCTGAAGCCCCGGCGGAACCAGCCGGGGTGGGAGAAGCTGGAGGGCGTGCGCTTTGCCCACCGGGGACTCCACGATATCAACTCGGGGGTCCCGGAAAACTCCCTGGCGGCGTTCCAGCGGGCCATTGACCGCGGTTTCGGCGCGGAGCTGGACGTTCACCTGATGGCGGACGGCAATCTGGCGGTGGTCCACGACAGCGACCTCACCCGGGTGTGCGGAAAAAAGGCGTACATTGAGGAGCTCATTGAGGAGGAGCTTTTGGACTATCCGCTGATGGGGACAGGAGAGCTGATCCCTCTGTTTGAGGAGGTGCTGGACCTGTTTGCGGGGAAAACGCCCCTGATTATTGAGCTGAAGGTGGAGGGGGGCAACGCCAACGCCCTTACAGACGCCGTCATGGCGGCGCTGGAGGGTTGGGACGGCTGCTATTGTGTGGAGTCCTTCCACCCGGCGGTGCTGCTGCGGCTGAAGGAGCGGTATCCCTGGGTGCTCCGGGGCCAGCTGAGCCAAAATTTCCTCCGGGACAGCGAGGTGGGCAATCTGTCGCTTCCAGCCCGGTTTGCGCTCACCAACCTGCTCACCACCGCCTTTACCAGCCCGGACTTTATTGCCTACAACTGGAAGGACCGGGGGAATTGGAGCCTGAGGTGGATGCGGGCGATGTACGGCGTCCACGAGGTGGACTGGACGGTCCGGGAGCGGGAGACTATGGAGGCCCTGGACCGGGCGGGAGTCACCTCTATCTTTGAGGGTTTTGTACCCTGACTTTGGGCGTTGTGCACAAGAAATGAATGGAAATCCTAGGCAATTTTACCGCTTGCGGCGGGAGACGGTTTGAGGTATTCTTAAATAAATTAAATAATTAAAATTTTCCAGGGGAGACTCCGCGTACCGCTCTTAAACACAGGGCTCCGGCCCGCCGGTAAAAGAGAAAGGAAGAATATCTATGCCGCTCGTTCCAATGAAAGCGATCTTAGACGCCACCGAGAAATACAACTACGCCCAGGGGGCTTTCAACGTCAACGCGGTGTGCCAGGCCAAGGCGG
>CANASS010000018.1 GCA_947364395.1 uncultured bacterium | reverse complement strand
CCCTCAAGCACTTCCCCGGCCACGGGGACACCTCCGCCGACAGCCACTACGGCTCGGTGTACGTGTACAAGACCCTGGACCAGCTGCGGGAGGCGGAGCTGGTCCCCTTCCGGGCGGGCATTGCGGCGGGGGCGGACGCGGTGATGATGGGCCATCTCATCATCGCCGATGTGGACGATCAGCCCGCTCTGCTGTCTCCCAAAATTGTGACGGAGCTTCTGCGGCAGGAGCTGGGCTTTGACGGGGTGGTCGTCACCGACAGCCTGAAGATGCAGGCCATGACCGACCACTACAGCAGCGGCGACATCGCCGTAGGCGCTGTCCAGGCCGGGGTGGATCTGCTGCTGAGCCCCAAAAACCTGAAGGAGGCCGTGACCGCCCTGACCCAGGCGGTGGAAGATGGAACCATCTCCCAGGAGCGGCTGGACGAAAGCGTGCTGCGGGTCCTGCGGCTGAAGCTGGACCGGGGCATTATCCCCGCCCCATAAAAGACGGCCCGGAGGGCTTCCCCCTCCGGGCCGTTTCTCACGTTCTCACGTCCAGCTTGATGGCGATCACCATCCGGTCGTCCTCCCCGCCGGACCGCTGGCCGCTCTCCTGGAGGATCTGGGCCGCCAGCGCCTGGGGGGACAGTCCGTCAAACTCAGCCACCAGCTTGCGCAGCCAGCGGTCCTCCTTCCCCGTGGTCACCCCGTCGCTCACCAGCACCACGCAGTCCCCCGCGTCCAGGGACAGGGCGTAGGCGTCCGGGGTGGACAGCTCCCCCGCCGCCACCCCGGCGGGCAGGGACTCGCCGCACAAACGCTCCACCCCGCTGCCCCGGCGCAGATAGGTGGGGGCCGCCCCCAGCTTGTAAACCCCGCTTTTCCCGCTGAACAGGTCGATTTGCAGCAGGTCCACCGTGGTGAATCCGCCCTCCTCCTCCCCCCGGAGGGCCAGGGCCTCCCCCACGGTGGTCAGCGCCTCCTCCGGGGCCAGCCCAGCCCGCAGGAACTTTTCCAGCAGGCGCAAAGCGTTCTCGCTGTCCTCCCGGGCGGCGGACCCGCTGCCCATGCCGTCGCACAGCAGGAAGTTCAGCCGCCCCCCGCCGTCTTTGAACCAGACCCCCGCGTCTCCGCTGACGGGCTGGCCCTCCCGGTCCGCCCCGGCCACCCCGGCCACCGCCATCAGCGGCTCCCGCTGGCACAGGCGGGCATGGCCCCGCTGGCTGTCCCCGTCCCGGAGGGGACAGCCCAGAATGGCGGACAGCCGCCCAATCTCCCCCTCCCGGCTGAGCTGTTCCGCCCCCTGGCCCTCCACCTCCAGCTGAAGGTGGCCATACTGGTCTGACCACACCGTCACCCTGCCCTCCAGGCCCAGGGCGGCCATGCGCTGCTTCACCAGCCGCTGGCGGCGCACATCCACCACGGGCTCCTGGGCCAGCACCGCCGCCGCCCGGTCCAGCACCGCCGCCATGTGGCCGTACTGGGCGCACACCGCCGCCCGGCTCTCCCGCACCCGGCTGTCGTACCTTCTTCGGTTCAGCAGGGCGGACAGCTCCCCGTTGGCCGCCACCAAAAAGGTCTCAAAGCGGATGCACCGGCTGGAGAAGTGGGGCGGGAAGTCCTCCAGCGCCCCGGCCCCCCGGTCCAGCATGGGGGTGAGGGCGTCGGCCAGGGCGGTCTTGGTCACCTGGTACTCCCGCTGCCAGCACCGCTCCTTCTGCTTGCACTTGACGCACACCCGGTCCGCCGCCCGGTCGAAAATGCGGGCGGCGTCCCCGTCGTTGGGGACGGCGGGGGCCTGAAAGGAGGCGCGCAGCCCCCCGGACACCGCCCGGAAGGCCTCGGCGGTCTCCTTCAGCCGTCCGGCGGCAAACCGGCGGGCGTGGAAGCTCTCCTCCTCCGGCTCCTCCTGGCGCAGCAGGGCGGACAGCCGCCGCAGCAGCTTGTCCGGCAGGAGGAGGAACACCGCCGTCCCTGCCGCCAGTTCCCAGGTAAAGGCGTTCCCCGGCCCCAGGTCCCAGGTCCACAGGGCCGCCGCCGCGCCGCTGAGCCAGTAGGCCGCCGCGCACATCAGCCGGCTCTGCTTGATGAAAACGCCGGCCACCAGCCCCGGCAGGGCGTAGGCCAGGGTGTACCAGGCGGGCAGGCCTGCGGAAAAGCCCATGGCCAGCCCCGCCGCCACCCCGGCGGCGGCTCCCATGCCCACGCCCCCCCGCCACGCGGCGACCAGCACCACGGGCACGCACAGCACCCGCCCCAGGGAGTAGGCCCCCGCCACGTTCACCCTGGTGAGGGTCATCATCAGGGAGGCGGCCAGGGCGATGGCCCCCGCCAGCTGGCGGGGGGTGATCTCGCCCCCCGGGCGGCGGTTCTCCCACAGGTCGAAGGCCTGGCGATAGAGCACCACCGCCCCGGCGGTGAGGATGGTCTCGGTGACAAAGCCCACCGCCGTCCCCCGGCTCCACCCGGCGGCGGACTGATAGACAAAGCCCACCATGCCGTTGAGGGCCGCCGCCGCCGCGGGCATGAACCAGGGCCGGTGGTATAGCTCGAACTCCCCCATGGCCAGGGCCACGGCGTACACCATCATGGAGGCGGCGATGTACCGCAGGCCCTCCAGCACCCCCCGGAAGGACAGGTAGCCCAGCGCCGCTCCCACCAGGGCCGCCAGCCCCTCCAGCCCCGGCTGGCACACCGCCACCAGGGACAGGGCAAACAGGGAGTGCCCCCCCATCAGCTCCGCCCCCGCCAGCACCGCCGCCAGCAGGAAACGCACCGCGCAGTCGCTGAGCCGCATCACCGTGGGCAGCGGCAGCTGCCGCCTCCGTTTTTCCCGCCTGGTCCCCTCGTTTGCCGTCATGGTCCATCCCTCCATGGTTTTAGCGTAAGTAAAAAGTCCATATTATGGAAACTTTGTTTATTATAAAATGCCCGCCTCAAAAAGGCCGTCGCAACCTGTCTTGCCTTTTTGGGCGGAATTTGATATGATATGGGGTAAATTTACGAAGCGGGAGCGTATTCCATGAAAATCGGCAATGTGGAACTGAATACCCGGCTGGCCCTGGGCCCCATGGCGGGGGTCACCGACCTGGCTTTCCGGACGGTGTGCCGGGAGCGGTCCGGGTGCTACACCGTGACGGAGATGGTGAGCGCCAAGGCCCTGTGCTACGGGGACAGAAAGACCCCCGCCCTGCTGGAGCTGGGGCGGGAGGAGCACCCCGCCGCCGTCCAGATCTTCGGCTGTGACGAGCCCTTTATGGAGAAGGGGGCGGCCCTGGCCCTGGAGCGGTCGGGGGCGGACATCGTTGACATCAACATGGGCTGTCCCGTGCCCAAGGTGGCCAACTCCGGGGACGGCTCCGCCCTCATGCGGGACCCGGACAAGGCGGCACGGGTGGCCGCCGCCGTGGTCCGGGGCGCGGCGGGAAAGCCCGTCACCGTCAAATTTCGGCTGGGCTGGGACAAGGGCTCCATCAACTGCGTGGAGTTCGCCCGCCGCATGGAGGACGCGGGGGTGTCCGCCGTGGCGGTCCACGGGCGGACCAAGACCCAGATGTACGCGGGCTCCGCCAACTGGGACTATATCCGGCAGGTGAAAGAGGCGGTGTCCATCCCGGTCATCGCCAACGGGGACGTGTTCTCCCCCAGGGACGCGGTGCGTATTCTGAAGGTCACCGGGGCGGACATGGCCATGGTGGGCCGGGGGGCCTTTGGGAACCCCTGGCTGCTGGAACAGTGCGCCGCCGCCCTGGAAGGGCGCGAGGTCCCGTCCCAGCCCCCGCTGGCGGACCGGATGGACAGGTTGGTCCGGCAGTTTGAGCTGGCCCTGGCCCACAAGGGGGAGAAGATCGCCTGCCTAGAGATGCGCAAGCACCTGGCCTGGTATCTGAAGGGGGTGCCCTACGCCTCCTATTGGAAGGAGCGGGGGTGCAAAATCCAGACCCCGGAGGAGTTCTACCAGGTGGTTTCCGGCGTCAAGCGGGACCTGTCCGACCGGCCGGACCCCCGGGATGAATAGGCGTGTGACCCCGGCCCTGCTGTCCTCCTTCCTCTCGGTGGAGGGGGCGCTATGCGCCTGTTTCCTGGTGCTGGACCTGACCGGGCAGGGGGACCGGACCACCTCCATCAAGTACGCCGGGATTTTGCTGTGCCTTGCCTTTTCCCTGCTGGGCGGGGACAGGCTGGTGTCCCTGGCGCTGGCCCTCACCGCCGGGGCCGACTGGTTCCTGCTGGTGCGGAACGACCACTATGCCCTGGGCGTCGCCCTGTTTTTGTGCGTCCAGACGGTCTACTATCTCCGGCTGCGCCGGGCCGGGGCGGACAGCGCCTGGCCCCTGCGCTCCGCTCTGGCCCTGGGGGCGGGGCTGGGGGTGTACGCCCTCCATATGGCCTCCCCGTTGAACCTGCTGGCGGCGCTGTACTTCTCCCAGCTGGCGTCCAACACCCTGCTGGCCTGGAGGCTGAAGGGGCGGCGCTGGCGGACCTTTGCCCTGGGCCTCACCCTGTTCCTGGGCTGCGACCTGTGCGTGGGGCTGTTCAACGCCCTGCCCCAGGATTCCCCCCTCTATTTCGCCGTCTCCGTCGGGATGTGGCTGTTCTACCTGCCCTCCCAGGTCCTCATCGCCCTGTCCGCCCTGCCCCAAAAGGAGGAGTCCCTATGAAAGACAGCAAGTCCTTTACCGTTTTTCTGGCCATAGCCCTGGCGCTGGTCCTGCTCACCGGCTCCATCGCCGTGCCCATCCTGTGCCGCCCCTTCTACTACGCCCAGATCGGCCCCCTGGGGCTGGAGGCGTCCACCGGCCTGACAGAGGCGGAGATCAAGACCGCCTACGACGAGATGCTGGACTACTGCCAGGGCGGGGAGGAGTTTTCCACCGGCGTGCTCCGCTGGTCGGAGAGCGGCAAAAGCCATTTCACCGACGTGCGCTTTCTGTTCCAGCTGGACCTTCAGGTGCTGGTGTGCACCCTGGCCCTGGTCACCGCCAGCCTGCTGTTCATCCGCCGGGGCCGCCGCCGCCCCGCCCTCCTTTTGGGCCGGGGCCCTGGGTTCTGGGCGGGCGTTGGGCTGGGAGGACTCTTCCTCTTGGTGGGCGCGCTGGCCGCCCTGGACTTCGACCGGGCCTTTGTGGCGTTCCACGCCCTCTTCTTTCCCGGAAAGGACAACTGGCTTTTCGACCCCGCCCAGGACCAGATCATCAACATCCTGCCCCAGGAATTTTTCCGCAGCTGCGCCATCCTCATTTTGGGGCTTTTAACGGCGGGCTGCGCCGCCCTCATCGCCTTTGATCTGACCCGGAAACGGGGCCGGGAAAGCCGTCACTCAAAATTACAAAAATTTTAGAACGAACGTTTGACATTTCGAACGAGGTGTGGTATAATACAGCCATAGAGCCAGAAACCTTCGGCGTCCCGCCGGCGGATGACTTTGAGAGGAGCTTGCGCCATGGCTAAATTGACCCCTAAACAGCAGCAGATCTACGACTTTATTCTGTCCTTCGCCACCGACCACGGCTATCCCCCCTCCGTGCGGGAGATCGCCCAGGCCGTGGGCCTGAAATCCCCCGCCACCGTTCACTTCCACCTGAAGGGCCTCCGGGAGGCGGGCTGCATCACCCAGGCCGAGGGCAAGACTCGGGCCATCTCCATCACCAACGCCGCCTTCACCCGCAAGGACCAGGTTCCCCTGTTGGGCTATGTGGCGGCGGGGAGCCCCATCCTGGCCCAGGAGAACATTGAGGAATACCTCACCTTCGACACCGGGGACCTTTCCGGGGAGCACTTCGCCCTGAAGGTCCGGGGGGAGTCCATGCTGGAGGCGGGCATACTCCCCGGCGACGTGGTGGTGGTTCACCAGCAGCCCCTGGCCCGCAACGGCGACATTGTGGTGGCCCTCTTCGAGGACGAGGCCACCGTCAAGACCTTCCGCCGGGGCAGCGACGGCCACATCTGGCTCCACCCGGAGAACTCCAGCGGCCAGTACCAGCCCATCGACGGCGAGGGGTGCTCCATCCTGGGCCGGGTGGTGGCGGTGATTCGCCGCTACTGAGCTCAAAGCTCCTTTGGCTTTTTCTGGAAGCCAAAGGAGCTTTTTCTTTTATTTTGTGGAAAATTCTGCCTGTCGATCAAGCATTTTCCACAAAAATGGGACCCTGAATTTTTGCAATCCTCCGAAGTTGTAGAAAACGACAAATTTTCTCTTGCAAACTGTGTATGATATTGCTATGATGTTGTCACAGGGTTCTGGAAACGTTCCCGGTAACGCTACCAGAAACGTTTCCACCCCCACGCTACATGAAATGATTAGGAGGAAAAGAAAATGATGAAAAAGTTGTCTGCACTGGCTCTTTCCTGCCTGCTGCTGGTGTCCCTGCTGGCCGGCTGCGGCGGAAAGAAAGCGGAGGGCTCCGTCTACTGGCTCAACTTCAAGCCTGAGTCCGACGGCGTCCTCCAGGAAGTGGCCAAGATGTACACCGACAAGACCGGCGTGCCCGTGAAGGTGGTCACCGCCGCCTCCGGCACCTACAGCCAGACCCTGAACTCCGAGATGGACAAGTCCGCTCCCCCCACCCTGTTCATCATCGGCAACCAGGCCGCGGTGAAGGACTGGAAGGACTACGCCGTGGACCTGAAGGACACCGCCATCGCCAAGGAGCTGACCACCGACGAGTACACCCTCTACGACGACGAGGGCCACCTGGTGTCCATCAGCTACTGCTACGAGTGCTACGGCATCATCGTCAACCCCGACCTCATCGAGAAGGCCGGCCACAAGG
Organism: uncultured bacterium; assembly: GCA_947364395.1. Lineage (GTDB taxonomy): Bacteria > Bacillota > Clostridia > Oscillospirales > Oscillospiraceae > Enterenecus. The sequence goes on along the minus strand of CANASS010000018.1, from coordinate 30,517 downwards.
TGGAGGACATCAAGAATTTTGAGTCCCTGAAGACCGTGGTGGAGGACATCCACGCCCGGGCCGCCGAGCTGGGCTTCGACGCCTTCAGCTCCTCCGACATGGACGACTCCTCCTCCTGGCGTTTCACCGGCCACATGGCCAACCTGGAGTACTACTACGAGCAGGAGGGCGAGGTCTGGAAGGAGTGCCCGCCCAGCATCACCGGCAAGTATATGGACAACTACAAGATGCTCTACTGTGCATCAACAACAGCCTGACCGATCCCAAGGAGCTGTCCGTGGGCGGCCACGACCCCCTGAACGAGTTCAAGACCGGCAAGGCCGCCTTCTATGTCAACGGCTCCTGGGCCTTCTCCGGTGAGAGCGGCGTGGCCGACGCCGTGCCCAACGCCACCATGATCCCCTACTACTGCGGCGTGCCCGGCGAGGAGAAGGCCGGCCTGAACGTGGGCACCGAGAACTACTGGGCCATCAACTCCAAGGCCTCCGAGGCCGACCAGAAGGCCACCATGGACTTCATGATGTGGTGCGTCACCGATCCCGACGCCTCCCGCAAGCTGGTTGACACCTTCGGCGTTATGCCCTATAAGCAGGCCGCCAAGTCCACCAACGGCTTCCTGGCCGCCGCCGAGCAGTACTCCGCCGACGGCTGCTACTCCATGAACGCCGCCACCAACTTCCAGCCCAACGTGGACGAGTACCGCAAGGCCATCGTGTCCGCGCTGAACGCCTACAACGCCGACCAGTCCGACGCCAACTGGGAGCAGGTCCGCACCGCCTTCGTGGACGGCTGGGCCGTGCAGTACAAGAACGCCAACGGCTAAAGGGGTGCTTCGCACAAAATCATAGGGAAAGCTGTGGTGGGGCGGGCCCAATCGCCCGCCCCGCCCTATTGTCTCAGCGCCCTGCCGGGGCGCTGGGACGGGGAGCCCCTTTCCCGCATTTTTAAGAAAAGGGAGCTGATACCTTGAAACGGAACAAGAAAGGCAAAGGCGGTACCATCCGCAGTTCCACCCGGCGCTGGTTCCCGCTGTTCCTGGGTCCGGTGGTGGCCGCCTTTATCATCGGGTTTGTCTGGCCCTTTATCCAGGGCATTTACCTGTCCATGTGCGAGTTCAAGCTGATCGCCGACGCCAAGTTCATCGGCATCAACAACTACGTCAAAGCCTTCCAGGATGTCACCTTCACCCACGCGTTCTGGTACACCGCCCTGTTCACCGTGGTGTCCCTGGTGCTCATCAACGTGCTGGCCTTCGCCGTGGCCTACATCCTCACCCAGAACATCAAGGGCAGCAACATCTTCCGCACGGTGTTCTTCATGCCCAACCTCATCGGCGGCATCGTGCTGGGCTACATCTGGTCCATGATCTTTGACGGCATCCTGGGCCGGTTCGGCACCTCCATCCTGATGGAGAGCCGGTTCGGCTTCTGGGGCCTGATTATCCTCATGTGCTGGCAGCAGATCGGCTACATGATGATTATCTACATCGCCGGGCTCCAGGCGGTGCCCGAGGACATGCTGGAGGCCGCCCGCATCGACGGCGCCACCAAGTCCCAGACCCTGTTTAAGGTGACCATCCCCAACGTGATGCCCTCCATCACCATCTGCACGTTCCTGTCCCTGACCAACGGCTTCAAGCTGTTCGACCAGAACCTGGCCCTCACCGGCGGCCAGCCCTTCATCATCCAGCCCGACGGCTCCGCCATCAAGACTACCGAGATGCTGGCGCTGAACATCTACAGCACCTTCTACGGCACCAGCTCCGCCTCCCAGGGCGTGGCCCAGGCCAAGGCGGTCATCTTCTTCGTGCTGGTGGCCGGACTGGGTCTGGCTCAGCTTGCCTACACCCGTAAAAAGGAGGTGCAGCAGTAATGAACACCCTCGCTGCCGAACGCCGCAACAAGACCATTCTCACCGTGGTGCTGTCCATTATCTCCGTGATCTACGTCATTCCGGTGCTGATGGTGGTCATCAACTCCTTCAAGCTGAATACCTACGTCAAGACCGATACCTTCGCCCTCCCCTTCGGCGAGATGTCCGCGGGGCTGGACAACTTCATCAAGGGCATGACCTTCGGCAACTACCCCTTCCTGGACAGCGTGAAATACAGCATCATCGTCACCGTGCTGTCCACCGCCCTGATCCTGGTGTGCACCTCCATGGCCGCATGGTACATCACCCGGGTGGACTCCCCCTTCTGCCGGGCGCTGTACTTCCTGTGCGTGTTCTCCATGGTGGTCCCCTTCCAGATGGTAATGTTCACCCTGTCCAAGACGGCGGATAAGCTCCGCCTGAACACCCCCTGGACCATTCCTATCGTGTACCTGGGCTTTGGCGCGGGCCTGGCCATCTTCATGTTCGTGGGCTTCGTCAAATCCATCCCCCTGGAGATTGAGGAGGCCGCCGCCATCGACGGCTGCGGGCCCCTGCGCACCTTCTTTCTGGTGGTGCTGCCCATGCTGAAGCCCACGATGATCTCCGTGGGCATCCTGGAGATCATGTGGGTGTGGAACGACTACCTGCTCCCCGTGCTGGTGCTGGACATCAACGAGTACCGCACCATCCCCATCCACATCCAGTACCTGAAGGGCAGCTACGGCACCGTGGACCTGGGTGCCACCATGGCCCTGATCCTGCTGTCCATCATCCCCGTCATCGTATTCTATCTCACCTGCCAGAAGCACATCATCAAGGGCGTGGCGGCCGGCGCCGTCAAGGGCTGAGCCCGTCGTCCCGCCCCCGCGGGGGCAAAGCGGCGCCGCGCTTCCGGCGGGAAGTGAAAATCTCAAAAATAAGGCTTGCGCGGGAGACAAAAAAGCGGTAAAATAGATGGCCGAAAAGGAGGGACGCCCATGACCATCAAGGATATTGCCCGGCTGTCCGGCGTGGGCGTGACCACCGTATCCCGCGTGCTCAACGACCACCCCGACGTGTCCGAGGAGACCCGGCGGAGGGTGCTGGCGGTGGTGGAGGAGCAGAACTTCCAGCCCAACACCAACGCCCGGCACCTGAAGCAGCAGACCAGTGCCTCCATCGCTATCATTGTCAAGGGCACCATGAACATGCTCTTCGCCGATCTGGTGGAGCGCTGCCAGCAGCTCTTGCAGGAGGCGGAGCGGGACGCAGCCGTCTACTACCTGGACGAGGACGACAACGAGGTGGCCTACGCCGTCCGGCTGTGCCGGGAGCGCAAGCCCCTGGGCATCCTGTTCCTGGGGGGGGACCTGGAGTTTTTCCAGGCGCAGTTCGGGCACATCACCGTCCCCTGCGTGCTGCTCACCAACTCGGCCAGGGAGCTGGACTTCCCCAACCTGTCCTCCCTCACCACCGACGACGGGGAGGCGGCCTATCAGGTGGTGCGCTATCTGGCGGGCCAGGGCCACCGGCACATCGGCGTGCTGGGCGGCAACTGGTCCTGCACCCAGATCAGCTACCGCCGGGTCCAGGGCTGCCAGCGGGCCTTTGACGAGCTGGGCCTGCCCTTTGAGGCCCGCCTGTGCGAGCCCTGCCGCTACTCCCTCCCCGATGCCTATGACACCACCAAACGCCTGCTGGCCCGGTGCCCGGAGCTCACCGCCCTGTTCTGCATCAGCGACGTGATGGCCATCGGGGCCATCCGGGCCATCCGGGACCTGGGGCGGCGGGTGCCGGAGGACATCTCCGTGGTGGGGTACGACGGCATCCCCCTGTCCCAATTCTCCCTGCCCCGGCTCACCACCGTCCGGCAGGACATCCAGCAGCTGGCCCGTCAAGGGGTGGACCTGCTGCTGGACAATCTCCAGCGCCCCCGCCCCCCGGTCCACAGCGTGGTGCCCTTCCAGCTCATCCCCGGGGAGAGCGTGGCCCCGCCCAGGACCCCGGCGGCACACTAACCGACGGACCGCCGTTCTGACCCAGGAACGGCGGTCCAAATGAAAGGTGGACTTCTCATGCGATGCTCTGGCATCCTGATGCCCATTTCCTCCCTGTCCTCCCCCTGCGGCATCGGCACTCTGGGGGCCGCCGCCCGCCAGTTCGCGGACTTTCTGTCCGCCGGAGGCCAGACCTACTGGCAGATCCTGCCCATCTGTCCCACCAGCTACGGCGATTCCCCCTACCAGTCCTTCTCCTCCTACGCCGGCAACCCCTATTTCATCGACCTGGACGATCTCGCGGAGGAAGGGCTGCTGAAGCCCGGGGAGTACCGGGACCTCAATTGGGGAGACGACCCCCAGAACGTGGACTACGGCCTGATGTACGCTACCCGTTACCCGGTGCTGAAACGGGCGGCGGACCGGCTGTTGGCCGCCCCTCCCGCCGAATTCGCGGAATTCTGCGGCGGCTCGGACTGGCTGGAGGACTACGCCCTGTTCATGGCCCTGAAGGACCAGAACGGCGGGGCCTCCTGGTTCACCTGGCCCGAGGACATCCGCCTGCGCCGCCCCCAGGCCCTGGCCGCCGCCAAAGAGGAGCTGGCCGACCAGGTCGGCTTCTGGAAGGCGGTACAGTTCCTGTTTTTCCGCCAGTGGAAGGCCCTGAAATCCTACGCCAACGGCAAGGGCGTGTATATCATCGGCGACCTGCCCATCTACGTCTCCGGCGACAGCGCCGACGTGTGGGCCAACCCGGACCAGTTCCAGCTGGATGAGAACGGGATTCCCACCGAGGTGGCGGGCTGTCCCCCGGACGGCTTTTCCGAGGACGGCCAGCTGTGGGGCAATCCCCTGTTCAACTGGGAGGCCATGAAAAAGGACGGCTACCAGTGGTGGCTGAAGCGGATCGCCTATCAGTTCACCGTCTACGACATGCTGCGCATCGACCATTTCCGGGGCTTTGACGCCTACTACGCCATCCCCTACGGGGAGGAGACCGCCAAAAACGGCCGCTGGCGTCCCGGGCCCGGCCTGGACTTCTTCAAAACCGTCAACGAGAAGCTGGGGAAACAGAACATTATCGCCGAGGACCTGGGCTTTCTCACCGACTCGGTGCGGGAGCTGCTGCGGGAGACGGGCTATCCCGGCATGAAGATCCTGGAATTCGCCTTCGACAGCCGGGACAACGGCAGCGACTACCTTCCCCACTGCTACCCCGCCCACTGCGTGGCCTACACCGGCACTCACGACAACGACACCATTCTGGGCTGGATGGCCACCGCCCCCAAGAAGGACGTGTCTTTTGCCAAGGCCTACCTGCGGCTGAACAGCCGGGAGGGCTACCACTGGGGGATGATGCGGGCGGCCTGGGCGTCCCCCGCCGATCTGGCGGTGATGCAGGCCCAGGACCTGCTGGGCCTGGGCAGCGAGGCCCGGATGAACATCCCCTCCACCCTGGGTACCAACTGGATGTGGCGGGCTCTGCCCGGGGCCTTCACTCCGGCTCTGGCCGCGCGGCTGAAAAAGGAAGCCAAGGTGTACCAGCGTCTGCCCCAAAAGCTGAAAAAGTCGAAAAATGCGTAAAAAGTAAAGGGCAAGACAGACCACTGCGGTCTGCCTTGCCCTTTTCATACTGTGTAACCCGCGATGCCGCGTTCGAGGAACACGCCTGCGGAGAAGAACCACAAATTCGGAAATTATCAGCGGTCTTTCCCAAAGTGCCTGTATGCCAGTATCCCAATAGGAAGAAAATACGCGCACCATGCGGCAAGCGCGGCGGTGCCCCCGGCATTGGTCCTTCCATCTGACATGCTGGCGAACGCGCCGGTCATCGGCATGATAAAGCAGCCGAAAAAGAAAATGCCATGGATCACCATGAGAGCTTTCATCCACTTGTCTGCTGTGCTGTCCGCCTGTACAGACAGGCCCATGAAGAATGTGGAAAGGGCCATCATGCCATACCCCAGCAGGTCATAGTTGAAAATCAGGCCCCCTCTTTGAAAATCCAGAATCCTCTGGGCCTGTTCGCTCAACCCGCCGAAGCGGACGCTGGTTGTCTGTGCGAAATATACAACAAAGATCAATACCGCGTAGACGACCGCAAACGCCATTCCAGTATTTGCGGCCACACGCCGGCTTTCATGACTCTCATAATGCAGTCCCGCCGCCATCATGATATAACCAATGGGCAGAAACATACATACCAAGTACGAGCCAAACGGAAAGTCGGTGAGCAAACAGGCCGCAAATAGAAATACCGCCGCTGTAACGATTGCCGAGCCAATCCTTGGTATTATACGGTTCATTCCGCTTTCCTCCATAAAACTCGATTTATTGGTCGATTTACGATAAAGCAGTGCCCGCCGGGAAGCGCTTCTTTCCGGCGGGCGTCAGCTTCCTTACGGTATGCGCCCAAGGGGTGCGCCGCTCTTCTCCTATGGCGTTACCGCAGCTCGCTGGTGGGGATGCCGTCCATGTCGTCAAAGTCCTGGTTCTCGCCGCACATGCCCCAGATAAAGGTGTAGTTGGCGGTACCCACGCCGGAGTGGATGGACCAGCTGGGGGAGATCACCGCCTCCTCGTTGTGCATGACGATGTGCCGGGTCTCCCCGGGCTGGCCCATTATGTGGAACACCGCCTGGTCCGGGGCCACGTCGAAATACATATAGACCTCCATCCGCCGCTCGTGGGTGTGGCTGGGCATGGTGTTCCACACGTTGCCGGGCATCAGGGCGGTCATGCCCATGCTGAGCTGGCAGCTCTCGCACACGGCGGGGTGGATATACTGGCGCAGGATGCGCTCGTTCACCGTCTCCTGGGCCCCCAGGTGGTTATAGCGGGCCTTGTCCATGGGGATGAGCACCGTGGGGCAGGCGCGGTGGGCGGGGCAGGAGTTGACATAGAACTTGGCGGGGCTGTCCTTCTCCAGGGAGCGGAACACCAGCTCCTTGGCCCCCATGCCCACATAAATGCCGTCCCGGCTGTTCAGCTGGTATTCCGCGCCGTCCACGGTGAGGACGCCGGGGCCGCCGATGTTGATGGCCCCCAGCTCCCGCCGGGCCAGGAAATAGGGGGCGGCCAGCTCCTTGCAGCTCTCCAGCTTCAGCGCTCCCTCCACCGGCATGACGCCCCCGGCGATGATGCGGTCCTGGTGGGAGTAGGTGAGGCAGATCTCATCCGGCTGAAAGAGGCCGCTGATGTGGTAGTGGCGGCGGAGCTCCTCGGTGGTGTACAGGGCGGAATCCTCCGGGTGGTTGGCGTAGCGCACGTCAAATTTCATGGTGTCACCCTCCAAATCAAATATTTTCCCGCCTGGGGCGGGCTTCTTCTGCTCACATTATAGCCCGTCCCAGCCCCGAACGCCATACCGTTTTCGAGTGCAGATATGCACGATTCGGACTCAGGCACCCCTTTTTCTTGACAGGGAGAATACCGGGGGCTAAAATAGGGAACAGAATGACCGAGGAGGCTGATACCCATGAGCCATACCGTTGAAATTTTATCCGTCGGCACCGAGCTGCTGCTGGGCAGCATCGTCAACTCCGACGCCCAGGCCCTCAGCCGGGAGCTGTCCGCCCTGGGGCTCAACGTGCTGTACCACTCGGTGGTGGGGGACAACCCCGGCCGCCTGAAATCCGCCGTGGAGCTGGCCCGGAGCCGGGCGGACGTAATCGTCACCACCGGCGGGCTGGGCCCCACCTGCGACGACCTGACCAAGCAGACCCTGGCGGAGTGCTTCGGCAAAGAGCTGGTCTACCATCCCGAGTGCGCCGAGGGCATCCGGCGCTTCTTCCGCCGCATGGGGAAGGAGATGACGGAAAACAACCTTCAGCAGGCTTACCTGCCCGAGGGCTGCCACATTCTGGACAACGCATGGGGCACCGCCCCCGGCTGCGCCTTTGAGGCGGACGGCGCCTATGTGGTCATGCTCCCCGGCCCGCCCCGGGAGTGCCTGCCCATGTTCCGGGAGCGGGCCGTGCCCTGGCTGGCCCGCTTGAGCGAGGGGGTCATCCGCTCCCGGACCCTGCGGGTGTTCGGCATGGGGGAGTCGGCGGTGGAGTCCCTGCTGCGGGATCGGATGAACGGGCTGTCCAACCCCACGCTGGCCCCCTACGCCAAGGAGGGAGAAGTGGAGCTGCGCATCACCGCCAAGGCGGACACCCCCCAGGAGGCGGACGCCCTCATCGTCCCGGTGGAGGAGGAGGTCCGGGCCCTGCTGGGGGACCTGATCTACGGCGCGGACGTGTCCGGGCTGCCCCAGGTGGTGCTGGAGGGGGCCCGGGACCGGGGCCTCACCCTGGGCACGGCGGAGAGCTGCACCGGCGGGCTCATCGCCAAAAACCTCACCGACGTGCCCGGTGCGGCCTCGGTGTTCAAGGGCGGCGTGGTGAGCTACCATTGTGAGGTAAAGGCGGGGGTGCTGGGGGTGTCCCAGGCCCTGCTGGACGAGAAGGGCGCGGTGTGCGCCCAGGTGGCGGAGCAGATGGCCCAGGGGGCCCGGCGGACGCTGGGCTGCGATCTGGCGGTGGCCGTCACCGGGGTGGCGGGGCCGGACCCCGACGAGCGGGGCAACCCGGTGGGGCTGGTATACGCCGCCCTGGCCGCCCCGGACGGATGCTGGGTAAAAAAGCTGAATCTGGCCTCTCCCGGGGCCCGGCGGGACCGCATCCGCACCCTGGCCGCCAACCACGCCCTGGACATGGCGAGAAGATGGCTGGCCGGGCTGGAGCCGGGCGGGCGTGACGCCCAGCGGAGCTGGACTGACTGAAGGAGGGTGAAATGAAGCGCTGGAAGCAAACCACCCTGGCGGCGCTGGTCCTGTGGGGGCTGCTGGCGGGGATTCTGGCCGCCTCCGCCTCCACCGAGACTATATACCTGATGGCGGTGAACGAACGGGTGCTGGACGTGACGGTGGACAACATGCCCCGCACGGTGGGGGGCGTGCTGTACGTGCCCTACACCATGCTGCCCAACCGGGCCAGCGGCGTCAACCTGGGGGTGAGCGCCCTGTACAGCACCACCCGGCGGACGGTGCTGGTGACCGACGACCGCCGGGGTATCATTTTTGATCTGCAAAACAACACCGCCGCCGACCTGGACGGCGTTCCGGTGCAGGTCCGGGCCATGGTGCGCAACAATACGGTATTCCTGCCCATCGACTGGCTGTGCCAGTATTTCGGCACCATCGGCTGTACCCGGACCTGGACCCCTTACGGCATCCTCGTCCGGCTGACCAGCAGCGCGGCCATCCTCAGCGACCGGGATTTCATCGACGCGGCGGACGGCCTGCTGGCGGACAGCCTGCGCCGCTACCTGGAGTCCGGGGTCCGGGGAGAGGGGAACGGGCCCCCTCCCTCCGGCGACCCCGCTCCCTCGGCGGACCTGAGCGGGACGGAACTGTATCTGGCCCTGGGGGCGGGGGCCTCCGCCCAGGACTGCGCCCAGCTTTTGGAGAGCCGGGGCCAGCGGGCGCTGTTCCTGTTCAGCCCGGAGGAGCTGCCCGGCCAGGGCGGCCTGGTCCGCCGGGTGGTGGGCGCGGGACACACGGCGGGGCTGTCCCTGTCCGGGGAGGACGTGGACAGCTGCCTTGCCCAGGCGGAGGAGGGCCGGTCGCTGCTGGCCGCCGCCGCCCGGTACAACGCCCTGGTGGTGAGCGCCCCCAACCTGGACGCCAAGGGCCGGAAGGCCCTGGAGGAGGCGGGCTACGTGGTGTGGACGGCCACCGTCCGGGGGGAGCGCTTCTCCTCCGGCGGGGCCCTGATCCGGGAGCTGGACCCCCGGCGGATGAACTACGTGGAGATCATGTGCGGCTCCGGCGGGGCCGGGTTCCTGCGCTCCGCGCTGGGGGCCATGGCGGAGGAGGACTGCCAGCCCTACCACGCCACCGCCCCGGCGCTGGCGGACCGCTGACGCCCCGGGCCCGTCCGTCCGGCGGATGAAAAGCGGCGCGTCCTCTGCTCGGAAGCGGAGGGTGCGCCGCTGGCCTGTGGATTGGCGTCAGAACGGCAGCAGATCCAGGTGCTCCAGCAGGATCTTCAGCCCGATGAGCACCAGCACCACGCCGCCAAACAGCTCCGCCTTGGACTTGTAGCGGGCGCCGAACACATTGCCCACCTTCACCCCGGCGGCGGAGATGACGAAGGTGCACACCCCGATGAGGGCGACGGCCGGGAGGATATCCACCCGGAGGAAGGCGAAGGTGACCCCCACCGCCAGGGCGTCGATGGAGGTGGCCACCGCCAGCACCAGCATGGCCAGGGGGGCCAGGGAGGGGTCGCAGTCCTCCTCCTCCCCGCCCAGGGCCTCCCGGATCATGTTCCCGCCGATGAGGGAGAGCAGGACAAAGGCGATCCAGTGGTCCACACTGGCGATCATGTCGGCGAAGGCGGCCCCCAGCAGCCAGCCGACCAGGGGCATCAGAGCCTGAAAGGCCCCGAACCACAGTCCCACAATGACGGCGTGCCGGGGCATCAGGGCCCGGATGGACAGCCCCTTGCAGATGGACACGGCAAAGGCGTCCATGGACAGGCCTACGGCCAGGGTAAACAGCGCGGCAAATCCCATAATACATCGTCCCTTCCTGTTTGTTTGAAGGTATGCGGGAGAATAAAAAAAGAGACTACCCGCACCCGCTGCGGATAAGTCTCATCATAAAAGGCACCGCCAGACGGCATTGCCGTCAGTATGTTGACTGTGCCGCAGGGCCGCGTGACGGCCCCGCCGACTACTCCCTTATCAGTAGGCGTATTATACCCCCCTGCCGGGCGGTTAGTCAACCGCAACCGCTCCCCTGCTGGGCGTTTTTTCCACATTTGGACCCAAATGTCCCACTGCCTGTGAAAAAACCTTGAATTTTCTCCGGGAGCGGTTGCGTTTTGCGGGGAAAGCGTATAAGATAGGATCAAACATATGACAGCGCCCGCCGGACCTTCCGGGGCGCGGACGGAGGGCCCTTTATGAGCTACATATCCTTTGAAAATGTGAAAAAAGAGTACCAGATGGGGGAGATCACCATCAAGGCGGTGGACGGGGTGGACTTCACCGTGGACAAGGGGGAGTTCGCCATCATCGTGGGCCCCTCCGGGGCGGGCAAGACCACCGTGCTCAACATGCTGGGGGGGATGGACGCCTGCTCCGGCGGCGTCATCACCGTGGACGGCGCCCGGGTCAGCGGCTACGGCCCCAAGCAGCTCACCGCTTACCGCCGCCATGACATCGGCTTTGTGTTCCAGTTCTACAACCTGGTGCAGAACCTGACGGCGCTGGAGAACGTGGAGCTGGCCGCCCAGATCTGCCGGGACCCCCTGGACGCCAGGGACGTGCTGGTCCACGTGGGGCTGGGGGACCGGCTGGACAACTTCCCCGCCCAGCTGTCCGGCGGCGAGCAGCAGCGGGTGGCCATCGCTCGGGCCCTGGCCAAAAACCCCAAGCTGCTGCTGTGCGACGAGCCCACCGGGGCCCTGGACTACGTGACGGGCAAGGCTATTTTGAAGCTGCTCCAAGACACCTGCCGCCAGGAGGGCATGACCGTCATCGTCATCACCCACAACACCGCCCTCACCCCCATGGCGGACAAGGTCATCCACATCAAGAGCGGACGGGTGGCGGCGGTGGAGCGCAACGCCCATCCCACCCCTGTGGAGGAGATCGAATGGTAACGGCGAGAAGAAAAAACCATCTGAACACCGACGCCATCCGGGAGATTCGGGGCACCATGAACCGCTACCTGTCCATTTTGGTGCTGGCGGCGCTGGCGGTTGCCTTTTTGTCCGGCCTGCGCACCGCCGCCCCGGATATGCAGTTCACCGCCGACAACTACTACGACCGCACCAATCTGATGGACGGATACGTGCTGTCCACCCTGGGCCTGACGGACGGCGACCTGTCCGCCCTGGCCGGGGCGGAGGGCATTGAGGCGGTGGAGGGCTGCCGGGACCTGGACGCGGTGGCCGTGGACCGGATTGTCAGCGTGCGGTCCATGCCGGAAAAGCTGAACCTGCTGGAGGTCAAGGAGGGCCGTCTGCCGGAAGCACCCGACGAATGTGTCACCGAGGGCCTGCTGCTGGTGAAGCTGGGCCTCCAGGTGGGGGACACGCTGGAACTCACCCTGGAGGAGGACAACGAGGGGGATCTGGTCAACACCTCCTACACCATTGTGGGAAAGGTGACCTCCCCGCTGTACGTGGGGCTGGACCGGGGGGCCACCTCCCTGGGCAGCGGCTCGGTGGACGCCTTCGTCTACGTGCCGGGGGAGAACTTTACCTTTGACCACTACACCTGCGCCTATTTCACCGGGGAGGGGCTGGCCTCCCTGGACACCTACGGGGACGAGTACGAGGACCGGATCGACGCGCTGACGGACAGCCTGGACCCTCTGGCGGAGGAGCGTGCGCAGGCCCGGTATGACGAGCTCGTCGGCGACGCCCAGGCCGAGCTGGACGACGCCCGGGCGGAGTTTGAGGACGCCAAGGCGGACGCGGAACAGGAGCTGGACGACGCATGGCGGGAGTTGCAGGACGCGAGAAAGAAGCTGGACGACGGCTGGGCGGAATACCACGACGGGGAGGACACCTTGGAGCGGGAGACCGCCGACGCCCAGCGGGAGCTGAACGACGCCCTGGCCGGTCTGCGTCAGGGGGAGCGGGACTTGGCCGACGGCCGGGTGAAGTACCAGGACGGGCTGGCGGACTATGAGGACGGGCTGGCCCGATACAACGACGGCTTGGCCCAATATAACGGCGGGCTGGCGGAATACAATGACGGTCTGGCCCAGTACCAGGAGGCCGCCGCCCCCCTGGAGGAGCAGAAGGCCAAGCTGGACAAGGACTGGGCCCAGTACCACGCCGCGCTGGCCCAGTATGAGGGCACCCCTCAGTATGACATGGCTGTGGCCCAGATGGCGGCGCAGAAGGCCCAGCTGGACGCGGCCCAGGCCCAGATTGACGCGGGATACGCCCAGCTGGCCCCCGTCAAAGCGGAGCTGGACAGCGCCAAAGCGGAATTGGATTCCGTCAAGGCGGAGCTGGACAGCGCCAAGGCGGAGCTGGATGACGGCAGGGCCGCCCTGGATTCCTCCCTGGGGGAGCTGAATCAGGCGGAGATTGACATTCGGGACGGCTGGGCGGAGTACAACCGGGGCGTCCGGGAACTGAACGACGCTCGAATCGAGGGCCGTCAGGAGCTGGACGACGCCTTGAAGGAGCTCAACGACGGCGAGAAGGAGTACGCCGACGGCCTGGAGGAGTACGAGGACGGCAGAAAAGAGGCGGAGGAGGAGATTGCCGACGCCCAGAAGAAGCTGGACGACGCCCAGGCGGAGCTGGACGATGTGGAGGAGTGCGAGTGGTACGTCCTCAGCCGGTTCACCAACGCGGGCATTGTGGGCTATTCCCAGGACTCCGGCCGGGTGAGCAATCTGGCCAACGTGTTCCCGGTGATCTTCTTCCTGGTGGCGGCGCTGGCCTGCCTGACCACCATGACCCGGATGGTGGAGGAGCAGCGCACCCAGATCGGCTCGCTGAAAGCCCTGGGCTTCTCAAGGCTTGCCATCGCCAAGAAATACATCGGCTACGCCTTTTCCGCCAGCCTGGTGGGGGGAATTCTGGGGCTGGCCCTGGGCTGCACCCTCATCCCCCTGGTCATCGCCAACGCCTTTAACATCATGTACGCCATTCCTCCCCTGGAGTTCAAGCCCCAGGTGGAGCTGTACACCGGCGCGGTGCTGGCCGCGGCGGCCTGCACCACCGGGGCGGCGCTGTGGGCCTGCCTGTCCACCCTGATGGCCACCCCGGCCAACCTGATGCGCCCCAGGGCCCCCAAGGCGGGCAAGCGGGTGTTTTTGGAGTACATCCGGCCCCTCTGGAGGCGGCTCACCTTCACCTGGAAGGTGACCCTGCGCAACCTGTTCCGCTACCAGCGCCGGTTCTGGATGACGGTGATCGGCATCGGCGGCTGCACCGCCCTGATCGTCACCGGCTTCGGCATACACGAGTCCATTTTCTCCATTTTGAACCAGCAGTTTGACCACGTGTTCCTCTATGACGCCACGCTAGGGCTGGACAAGCACGCCGGGGCGGACAAGCTGGCCCAGGTGGAGGACTATTTGGACCAAAGCCCCTGGGTGGAGGACTACCTGCTCACCAGCTCCTCTGTCCTGGAGGCGTCCAGCGGCGGCCCGGTTCAGAATGTGTACCTCTTTGCCGTGGAGGACCAGGAGCGGTTTGGGCAGTTCATCCATCTGGGCCACCGGCTGGATGATGGGGAGATCTCTCTGCCGGACGACGGCGTGGTCCTCACGGAAAAGCTGTCCGAGCTGCTGGAGGTGTCCATAGGCGACGCCATCACCCTGGACGACGACGGAACGCGGGTGGAGGCCCGGGTGGCGGATATCGCGGAAAACTATGTCTCCCACTACGTGTACATGTCCGACAGCTGCTACCGCGCGCTGTTCGGCCAGGAGCCGGAGCGCAACGAAATGCTGCTGCGCTACGCCGGCGGCGCGGGGGAGGCGGAGTCGGACGCCGTGTCCGCAGACCTGATGGCCCTGGACGGGGTGGACTCCTACTCCTACATTGCCACCCTCCGGGACAACTTCACCGAAAGCATGGAGGCCATCGACTACGCCGTGGTCATCATCATCACCGCCGCCGCGGCCCTGGCCTTTGTGGTGCTGTACAATCTGACCAACATCAACATCACCGAGCGGGTGCGGGAGCTGGCCACCCTCAAGGTGCTGGGGTTCTTTGACAGGGAGGTCACCGCTTACGTCTACCGGGAAAACCTGTTCCTCACCCTGTTCGGCATCGTGCTGGGGCTGGTGATGGGCCGGTTCCTCCACGCCTGGGTGGTGCTGACGGTGGAGGTGGAGATGGTCATGTTCGGCCGGACGGCGCCCCCCTACGCATACTGGCTGGCGGCGGCGCTGACGGTGGTGTTCTCCGCCGCGGTGAACATCGCCGCCCACTTCAAGCTGAAAAAGGTGGACATGGTGGAGAGCCTGAAAACGGTGGAATAGTTTCGTTCCGTTCCTTGATCTCGTTTTCTTGGTTCCTTTTTCTTTAAAAAGAAAAGGAACCGAAAAAGAAACTTTAAATCGTTTCGCCCCCAGTTGTTATCCATTGCTTTTCGTCGGCCACGATGAGTTCTGCGCAAAAGAGCCGCCCTTTCCATCTGGAAAGGGCGGCTTGTTTTACTGTTTGTTCAGCTTTTCCTCTTCCGCTTCGATGGCCCGGAACCGGGGCATGATGCCAATTTTATCCGGCGTGTGCACCGGAAGCTGGTAGATGTCGTGGCCGGGGAACTGGTTGCCCTCCACCAGGCATGGGCCCTCCGGGGTGAAGCACACGTCCCAGCCCACGTAGCCCACCTCCGGGATCACCTGGGCCGCCTCTGTGACCAGCTCCCGGGCCCTGTCCCAGTCCGGGAAGGTGAAGCCCTTGATCCGCGCCCCGGTGGCCGGGTGGTCGGCGTACAGGTTCTTTTGTTTGTCCAGCGCCCGGTCGGTCACCGTGCCTGTCTCCGGGTCCATGGGAGCCACCATGCCGCCGCTGTTGAAGTTGTCCACAAACTTGCCGTTGCCGATGCGGAACATGGCGGTGACCAGATAGACCTTCCCGCTCCGGCCCCGGATGGTCACCATGCGCACCGTGTTGATGGAGCCGGGATAGATGGCCGCAACCGCTGGATGTTGCTGGATGACCTGCTCCAGCTCCAGCAAGGGGGCCTTTTCCACCAGACGGGCGTACAGGGCGTCCAGGGAGGGGAAATCCTCTGTTTTCAGCTTTTCAATGCCCCAGCCGCAGCTGCCCTGGGCGGGCTTGGCCATAAACTGGGGGTGGCGGCCCAGAAAGGCCAGCACCTCGTCCCGGTTGTCCCCCGTCACCGGCGCCCAGTCCCGGTGGAGGAACCGCTGAAACCGGGTGTTGAAGCGGATCTTGTCCCCGAAGTCCGCCATGTGGTCCCTGTTGTTGTACTTCACCACAATGTCGTTGTTCCGGCCACGGGTGAGGTAGGTGTCCCGCTGTTCCGGGGTGAGGTTGTACATCTCAAACAGGTCGTAGTCCATGTAGCCCGCGCCGTACTTCACCGCGCACACCCGCATGTCCTGAAAGATGGACCACCGGGACTGGCCCGTCTTTTTGTGGATGGAGCTGATTTTGTCCAGCATGGCCTTGTAATTCATGTTCAGAGCCCGCTGAACCAGATATTTTATTTTCATAGAGGCCTCCCCCTGCTTTTTCTTGTAAAAAAAGCAGGCAAAAAGAACTTTTAACTCGCTTCGGGCAAAGGTGACAGCCGTTTCGCCCCATAATTTTTTTTATACTATCACATCTGGTAAAAAAACGCAATGGGTTGGCAATGCGTTGAAAAACCCTCTTGACAAGCGGGTCCCTAAATTGTATACTGACTATCGAAATTTAGTTTACAATAGGAGGCGATCCCATGACCGCGAAACCAATGATCGACACCCGGCGGCTGACGCTGTGCGCCGTGATGGCGGCGGTGACCTGCGTGCTGGCCCCCATCTCCGTCCCCATCGGCCCCATCTCCATCACCGGGGGGACCCTGGCCCTCTACCTCGCCGCCTGCCTGCTGGGGGGGCGCTGGGGGCTGGTGACCACTCTGGTGTACCTGCTGCTGGGTTTTGTGGGCCTTCCGGTGTTCAGCAACTATATGGGGGGCGCGGCCCGGCTGCTGGGCCCCACCGGGGGCTATCTGGTGGGCTATCTGCCCATGGTGTTCATTGCCGGGATCGTATCGGAGTGGTCCTTCCGGCGGCTGGGAGACGGAGAGGACAAAAAGAGCGTGGCCCTGGCCGCCCTCCTTCAGTTTTTGGGGATGGCCCTGGCCACCGCCGTGCTGTACGCCTTCGGCACCGCCTGGTACTGCATACAGGCCGAGGTGAGCCTGGAAAAGGCCCTGGCCGCCTGTGTGTTCCCCTTCATCCCCTTTGACCTGATTAAAATGGCCGCCGCCCTGCTGGTGGGCCTGCCGGTGCGGCGGGCCCTGGAGCGGGCGGGGCTGCTGTAAACCAGAGCCGATCCTCCCGAGGGCCGCTGCGGACAGCCGCAGCGGCTCTTTTTGCGCCCTTCGGAGGTTCTCCGCCGCCGCCCTGTTTTACCTGTTGAAATAACGGGAAAACTTTGCTATAATGAATTGTTATTGTGAAAACAGCCCCCAAGGGGGCGGAGAGGAGGGACGGTTTTGAAATATCAGCGCTGGGACCTGCGCCGTCCCGCCCCCCTGTCCGCCCGCCGGGCTTTGGAGTCGGCGGGACTGTCCCCCCTGTGCGCCAGCCTGCTGGCCTCCCGGGGGCTGGATACCCCGGAGGAAGCCGCCCGGTTCCTCTCCTGCGGCGCCCAGCGGTTCCACGATCCCCTCCTCCTCAAGGACATGGACCGGGCCGTGGCCCGCATCCGCGCCGCCATCGACGGCGGAGAGCTCATCTGCGTCTACGGCGACTACGACGTGGACGGCATCACCGCCACCTGCCTGCTCACCGAGGCGCTGGCCGGACAGGGGGGCCGGGTGGTGAGCTATATCCCCGACCGCACCGAGGAGGGCTACGGCCTCAACCCGGGGGCGGTGGCCCGGCTGGCCGGGCAGGGCGTGGGGCTCATCGTCACCGTGGACTGCGGCATCACCGCCGTGAACGAGGTGGAGTTCGCCCGCTCTCTGGGGGTGGACGTGGTGGTCACCGACCACCACCACTGCAAGGACAAGCTCCCCGCCGCCGTGGCGGTGGTGGACCCCCGCCGGGAGGACTGCCCGTACCCCTTCCCGGAGCTGGCCGGGGTGGGGGTGGCGCTTAAAACCGCCCAGGCCTTGGTTCCCCCTGGGCAGCGGGCGGCGGTGTTCCAGCGCTTTGGGGAGCTGGCCGCCATCGGCACCGTGGCCGACGTGATGCGCCTCACCGACGAGAACCGCTCCCTGGTCCGCCAGGGGCTGGAGCTGCTGGGGCGCACCCAGCGCCCCGGCCTGCGGGCCCTGATGGGGGAGGCGGGGCTGGAGCCCGGCAGCCTTCCCACCGCCGTCACCATCGGCTATGGGCTGGCCCCCAGGATCAACGCGGCGGGCCGGATGGAGCAGGCCATGGTGGCCCTGGACCTGCTGCTCACCCGGGAGGAGGAGCGGGGGGAGGCCCTGGCCCATACCCTGTGCCGCCTGAACCGGGAACGGCAGGCCATTGAGCTGAGCATATACGAACAGTGCCTGGAGCTGCTGGAGGCCCGGCCCCAGCTGGCCGCCCCCGCCATCGTGCTGGCGGGAGAGGGCTGGCACCAGGGGGTGGTGGGCATCGTGGCCTCCCGGCTGACGGAGAAATACTCCTGCCCCGCCTTCATGATCTGCCTGGAGCACGGCCAGGGCAAGGGGTCCTGCCGCTCCTTCGGCGGGTTCAACCTGTTCGCTGCCCTGGAACAGTGCGCCCACCTGCTGGAGGGCTACGGCGGCCACGAGATGGCGGCGGGATTCACCATTCGGGAGGAAAATATCCCCGCCTTCCGGGAGGCGGTGTACCGCCTGGTGGAGCTGCGCACCGGCGGGGCTCCCATGGAGGCCGCCGTGGACGTGGACGTGGAGATCGACCACTGCGGCCAGCTCACCGCCCCCCAGGTGGAGTCCCTGTCCCAGCTGGAGCCCTTCGGCGCCGGCAACCCCAAGCCGGTGTTCCTGCTGCGGGGGGCCTGCGTGCTGTCCTGCTGCGACGTGGGGGCGGGGCGGCACCTGAAGATGAAGCTGCGCCGGGACGGGGTGGTGCTGGACGCCATCTTCTTCTCCGCAAACACCGCCGCCTGCGGCGTGTCCCCGGGGGACCGGCTGGATCTGATCTTCACCCCCCAGATCAACGAGTTCCGGGGGAACCGCGCCGTACAGCTCCAGATCTGCGACCTGCGCCCCGCGCCCACAAGGGCCCAGCTGGAGCAGGAGCTGTTCCAGAAGCTGAAGGAGGGCGGGCCGCTCTCCCGGTGGGAGGCGGGGCTGCTGTTCCCCTCCCGGCAGGACTTCGCCCGGCTGTGGCGGTTTTTGGAACACAACTGCGTGGGCGGCTGGATCGAGGCCGGGCCCTCTCTGCTGCGGCAGGCCGCCCGCCAGCCCGACGGCCGGTGGGCCTATGGCCGGACCCTGGTGTGCCTCCACGTGATGGGGGACCGGGGGCTGATCCGGCTGGAGCGGGACCGGCTCCACCTATGCCGCCCGGAGAGCAAGGTGGATTTGGAGCAGTCCCGCCTGATGCGGCAGCTGCGGCTGTTTCTGCAAGAGGAATGACGGATTTTAACCTTGTGTTAAAGACCACGGAGGAATTGTTATGGACTTGGCCCATGAGAGATACGAAGAATTGGAGCGGCACATCCTGGCCGTGAACCCCGGCGCGGATGTGGAGCGCATCCGGGCGGCCTTTGAATATGCCAACAGCCACCACGGGCCCCAGCTGCGCAAGAGCGGCGAGCCCTATATCATCCACCCCATCGCCGTGGCCGAGATCATCAACGAACTGGACCTGGACCAGGACTCCGTGGTGTCCGCTTTGCTCCACGACTGCATCGAGGACACCGACTCCACCCACGACGAGATCGCCCGGCTCTTCAGCCCCCAGGTGGCCGACCTGGTGGAGGGGGTCACCAAGCTCACCCGGATGCAGTACACCTCCCGGGAGGACGAGCAGATGGAGAACCTGCGCAAGATGTTCATGGCTATGGCCAAGGACGTGCGGGTCATCCTCATCAAGCTGTGCGACCGGCTCCACAACATGCGCACCCTCCAGTACCAGTCCGACCTCAAGCAGAAGGAAAAGGCTCTGGAGACCATGGAGGTGTACGCCCCCATCGCCCACCGCCTGGGTATGCAGAAGCTGAAATGGGAGCTGGAGGACCTGTCCCTGGAATTCCTGGACCCGGTGGGCTACCACGACGTGCAGGAGGAGCTGGAGCAGATCACCGCCCTCCACGCCGGCTTTGTGGACAATATGCAGGCCCACATTGAGGACCGGCTTGCGGCGGAAGGCGTCCGGTGCAGGGTCTACGGACGGCTGAAGCACATCTACTCCATCTACCGCAAGATGTACTCCCAGGGCAAGACGCTGAACGAGATTTTCGACCTGTACGCCTTCCGGGTCATCGTGGAGGACATACCCGGCTGCTACACCGTGCTGGGCTGTGTCCACGACATGTTCAAGCCGGTGCTGGGCCGGTTCAAGGACTATATCGGCACACCCAAGCCCAACGGCTACCAGTCCCTGCACACCACCGTGGTGGGCCGGGAGGGCATCCCCTTTGAGGTGCAGATCCGCACCTGGGACATGCACCAGACGGCGGAGTACGGCGTGGCCGCCCACTGGAAGTACAAACAGGGGATGGCCAACCAGAAGCTGGGCACCGAGCGGGACTTCGAGTGGGTGCGCAAGCTGCTGGAGAGCCAGCAGGACACCGACCCGGACGAGTTTGTCCGCACCCTGCGGGTGGACATGTTTGCCGACGAGGTGTTCGTATTCACCCCCAACGGAGACGTGAAGAGCCTGCCCGCCGGAGCCACCCCCATCGACTTCGCCTACTCCATCCACTCCGCCATCGGCAACTCCATGACGGGGGCCCGGGTGAACGGGCGGATCGTCACTTTTGAAACGCCGCTGAAAAACGGCGACATCGTGGAGATCATCACCTCCAAATCCGCCCGGGGTCCCAGCCGGGACTGGATGAAGATCTGCAAGTCCAACGAGGCCCGGAACAAGATCCGCCAGTGGTTCAAGAAGGAGCGCCGGGAGGAGAATATCGCCACAGGCCGGTCCATGTTCGAATCGGAGCTGAAGCACGTGGGGCTGTCCCTGGGGGCCATCACCGCCAACGCCGACCTGCTGGACATCCTGCTCAAGCGGGTGCGGTGCGGCCAGCTGGACGAACTGTACGCCGCCATCGGCTACGGGGGGCTGTCCGCCCAGAAGGCCGCCGCCCGCATCAAGGAGGAGATGACCCGGCTGGGCCGGATGGAGCGCCAGCGGGCGGAGCAGGAGGCCATACAGGCGGCCGTCTCCACCGGGGAGACAGTGTACCCCTCCACCCCCAAGGACTCCATCCTGGCCCCCCGCCGGTCCAGCAGCGGCATCATCGTGTCCGGGCTGGACAACTGCATGGTGAAGTTCTCCAAGTGCTGCACCCCCGTCCCCGGGGACCCGGTGGTGGGCTTTATCACCAAGGGTTACGGGGTGTCCATCCACCGGCAGGACTGCCCCAACGCCGACCCCGCCCGGCGCAAGCCGGAGGAGGAAGGCCGCTGGGTCAAGGTGGCCTGGGCGGAGACCCCCGACGCAGCTTACCGCACCTCCATCGAGATTTCCGCCAAGGACCGGGACGGCCTGGCCCTGGACGTGGCCATGGCCCTGTCCGCCGTCAAGGTGAAGGTGAACAACCTGTCCGCCCGAAGCCAGCCCGACGGCTACGCCATAATAAACCTGGAGCTGGCCGTCAGGGACCAGAAGGAGCTGAAGGGGGTCGTCAACAAGCTGTCCCAGATCCCCGGCGTGTTCCTGGTGAAGCGGGCCGGGGGCTGACCCCAGCCCTCCGGGGGGTTGCTTTCTCTCCCGCGAGAGAAAGTAACCAAAGAGCGCGCACAGGGGGAGAACCCCCTGTGTACCCCCCTTTACGGGAGAGCCCGATATGTTCGGCGGGCTTGACCTTTCCGGCGCGTGCGGCTTTCGACGCTGGTGCTTCCAGTTGTGCTGCCGCCGGTGTCTGGTCATTGGGCCGGGGCAGGTCTATCGCTCTGCGCCTCAGTGGCGGAACGCTCGTTCGTTTATGATAAAAGGAGCCTGATTGCAAGTGTCAGAGCATAATTTCCAGCCCCTGCTGTTCGGCGGGGACATCAATGTGTACAGCGTGGCCCGGGCCTTTCACGAGGCCTACGGCGTGAAAAGCGTGGCCTTCGGCAAGTTCGCAGCCACCTTCCCCTGCGCCTTCAGCGCCATTATCGACTACCGGCCCTGCCCGGACAACGAGGACGCCGCCGCCTTTTTGAAGAACGTGAAGGACGTTGCGGCGGAGTTTTCGGACAAGACGGTGCTGGTGGTGGGCTGCGGCGACAGTTACGTCAAGCTGGCCGCCCACCTGAAGGACCAGTTCCCCGAAAACGTGAAGTGCAGCTATATCAGCGGGGACATGCTGGACCGCCTCACCGACAAGGAGCAGTTCTACGCCCTGTGCGATCAGTACGGCATCGACCACCCCGCCACCTTCGTGTACTCCGGGGAGATGGGCCACGAATTCAAGCTGCCCTGGGGGCCCCCCTATGTGGCCAAGCCCGCCGACGGGGTGGCCTACTGGGCCACCGGCCATCGGGAGCTGAAAAAGGTGTACATCTGCCAGAGCTGGGAGGAACTGCTGGCCGCCCTGGACGAGGTGTACGGCGCAGGCTATCCGGGTAAGATGATCCTGCAGGAGTTTGTCCCCGGAGACGACACCTATATGCGGGTGCTCACCAACTACTCCGACCAGCACGGGAAGGTGAAGCTGATGTGCCTGGGCCACGTGCTGCTGGAGGAGCACTCCCCCCACGGCATCGGCAACCACGCCGTCATCATCACCGAGCAGGACCAGGGGCTGTGCGATAAAATCCGGGAAATGCTGGAGGACCTGGGGTACGTGGGCTTTTCCAACTTCGACATCAAGTATGACCGCCGGGACGGCAAATACAAGGCCTTCGAGATCAACACCCGCCAGGGGCGCAGCAACTACTATGTCACCGGCTCCGGCCACAACATCGCCCAGTACCTGGTGGGCGACCTCATTGAGGGCCGGGATATGTCCCTGACCATCACCAATAACCGCTCCATCTGGCGGATGATCCCCCGGGGGCTGGCCTACAGGTATATCCCCCGTCAGTACCACCAGGAGATGAAGGCCCTGTTCCGGGCGGGGGCGGACCACCACTCCATGGAGTACAGGCCGGACTACACGCCAAAACGGCTTTGGCGCATCTGGAAAAACCATATCGGCAACTGGGTCCGCTTTCGCAAATACTGCAAGAAGCCGGAGTAGGGGAGGGGCCTGCCCCTCCCGAGGGAACATTGTGCTTGTGAAGGAGAGAGGGGCAAGCCCCCTCCCTGCAACCTATGGCGAAAAAAGGACGCGAATATGAAACAAGAAGCTAAATTAGGAGTGCTGGGCGGCATGGGCCCCCAGGCCACCCAGGTGTTCTACCAGTTCGTGCTGGACCGCACCGACGCCCTTCGGGATCAGGACCATCTGCCCGCCCTCATCCTGTCCGATACCGGCATCCCCGACCGCACCGCCGCCATCCTGTCCGGGGACACCGAGGGGCTGTACCAGCGGCTGCTTAAAGACGCGAAGCTGCTGGAGGGCTGCGGCTGCACGGCCCTGGCCATCCCCTGCAACACCTCCCACTACTTTGCCGACCGCCTGCAAAGCGAGATTGGCGTACCGATCATCCATATGCTGCGGGAGACGGCAAAGGCGCTGGCCGCCCAGGGGAAAAAACGCCCCGGGATTCTGGGCACCGACGGCACCATTCGGACGGGCCTGTACCAAAAGGAGTGCGCCGCGGTGGGGCTGGAGGCGGTGTCCCCCGACCCGGACGCCCAGAAGCTGGTGATGTCCATCATCTACGACGAGATCAAGCAGGGGGAGACGGGCAGCCGGGACAAATTCGCCAAAATTGACCGGGCCATCCGCCGGGCCGGGTGCGACTGCGCCATTCTGGCCTGCACCGAGCTGTCGGTGTTCTCCACCTACCACCCCCTCCCTTCCTTCTACGTGGACGCCATGATGGTGATGGCGGAGCGGGCGGTGGTGATGTGCGGCTATCCCCTGAGAACGATTTAGGAGGCAGCTATGGATTTGACATTGTATCCCCTGGGAGAATACGTCCGGCTGCTGGACAAGCTGGGCCAGCTGGCCGGGCCACTGCCCCAAGGGCTGGAGCTGGAGCGGACGGTGGAGCGGGTGTGCTACAACTCCCAGGAGGCGGTTCCCGGCGCCCTGTTTATCTGTAAGGGGGCCCACTTCAAGGAGGAATATTTGGCGGACGCCGCCCGGCGGGGGGCTTTCGCCTGCGTCAGCCAGACCCCCTATCCCGGCGTGGACCTGCCCTGCCTTTTGGTGAGGGACATGCGCCAGGTGATCGCCCCGCTGGCGGTGAAGTATTACAATGACCCATCCCAAAAGCTGAAAGTGATCGGCGTCACGGGCACCAAGGGAAAGTCCTCCACCGCCTATTATTTGAAATATATCCTGGACGGGTATTTGGCCCCCAGGGGCCAGACCTGCGGGGTGATCTCCTCCATCGACACCTGGGACGGGGTGGAGCGGTTCGAGTCCCATCTCACCACCCCCGAGCCTCTGGAGCTGCAAAAGCATTTCGCCCACGCCCTGGCCTCCGGCATGGAGTATCTGGTGATGGAGGTGTCCTCCCAGGCGCTGAAGTACCACCGCACGCTGGGAACCAGGTTTGCCGCCGCCGCCTATCTGAACATCGGCTCCGACCACATCTCCCCCATCGAGCACCCGGATTTTGAGGACTATTTCCACGCAAAGCTAAAGCTCTTCGCCCAGGCGGAGCAGTCCAGCGTCAACCTGGACTGCGGCCACGGCCAGGAGGCCCTGGCCGCCGCCCGCGCCGCCTGCCCCCAGGTGCGCACCTTTTCCCGGAAGGACCCTGCCGCCGCCGTATACGGCCATGACGTGCGCAAGTTCGGGGACGATATCCTGTTTCAGGTGGAGGCGGAGGTGCTGAGCGGGGAGTACCGGCTGACCATGCCGGGGCTGTTCAACGTGGACAATGCCCTGGCGGCCATCGCTGTCTGTCTGGGACTGGGCATCCCCCGGCAAGCTGTTGCGGACGGGCTGGCCCGTGCCCGCGTGCCCGGGCGGATGGAGGTGTACTCCAACGCCCTGGGGGATGTCACCGCCATTGTGGACTACGCCCACAACCGCATGAGCTTTGAAACCCTGTTCCGCTCGGTGAAGCAGGAGTACCCCGGCCGCCGGATCGTCGCCGTATTCGGATGTCCGGGGAAGAAGGCCTTTGACCGCCGCCGGGATTTGGGAGAGGTGGCCGGGGCCGGCTCCGACCTGGTGGTGCTCACCGAGGAGGACTCCGGCGAGGAGGACACTTTGTCCATCTGTCGGGAGATCGCCTCCCACGTGGCCTGCCGGTGCCGCGTCGAGCCCAACCGGGGAGAGGCCATCAGGCAGGCGGTGCTCAGCTGTACCGTGCCGTCGGTGATCCTTATCACCGGCAAGGGGGCGGAGACCCGCCAGAAGCGGGGGATGGAGTATATCGACACCCCGTCGGACGTGGAGTACGCCCAGACCTTCCTGCGGGAGCTGGACGCCCGGGGCCCGCGCAGCCTGTAGCCGCGCTGCTCACGACATGTGGCTTTCATTGAAGCAAAGTCCGCTCCACTTCGTTTCTGCCTGCGGCGAAACTGTGGCCGGCTCCCTTGATTCTCTCTCCCTGCAAAGCCAAAGGACGGCTTTGCGGGGCCCTTTTCAGAGCATAAAGAGGCCCCCGGCGATCCCGCCGGGGGCCTCTTGCGCTTCTCTGCCGTCATGCTGCGAAGCGGCCAGGATGCTCAGCCGCTTTCACGACCTCTCGGCCAAGACCCGTCCCCGCAATACGGCGGCTGGGCTTTTGCTTTCGCTCCGCTCTATCCGCGCTGCTCACGACGGCTCCGCGCTTCTTTGTTGTCACGCTGCGCCTGTTCGCGACGCGCGGCTTCGCTCCGACTCAAGCAAAACCCGCCTTCGCTGGGCGGCGGCTGGGCTTTTGCTTTCGCTCCGTTCCATCCGCGCTGCTCACGACGGCTCCGCGCTTCTTTTAAGTCATCGCCGCGCCGTCCACCTTCAGCACGGCGCCGGTGACATAGCTGGCCTGATCGCTGGCCAGGTAGAGGAAGGCGTTGGCCACGTCCTCGGGCTGTCCCACCCGGCCCAGGGGAATCCCGGCGGAGATGCGGTCCACCATCTCCTTGGGGAGGGCGGACACCATGTCGGTAGCGGTGACGCCGGGGGCCACCGCGTTCACCCGGATCTGGTCCTTTGCCAGCTCCCGGGCCCAGGATTTGGTCAGGCCGTTGACGGCAAACTTGGAGCCGGGGTAGCCGCTGCCAGAGGGCTGGCCGTACTCGGACACCATGGAGCTGGTGTTCAGGATCACGCCGCCCCCCTGCTCCTTCATGATGCGGGCCGCCGCCTGGGCGCACACGAACAGTGCCTTCACGTTCAGGTCAAAGATTTTGCCGAACTCCTCCACAGTGTAGTCGTACAGGCTGGTCCGGGAAGAAATGCCCGCGTTGTTCACCAGGATGTCCAGGCCCCCAAACTTCTCCTTGGCGGCGGCAAAGGCCGCGGCCACCGCCTCCGGGTCGCACAGGTCGGGGCAGGCGCCCATGACCCGGTCTCCGTACTGGGTGAGCTGGGCCAGGGCCTTGTCCACGGTCTCCTGGCGGGAACCGCACACCATCACGTTGGCGCCGTTGTCCAGGTAAGTCTTGACGATGGAGAAACCGATGCCCCGGGTGCCGCCGGTGACCACGGCCGTCTTGTTTTTCAGCATGATAAAATCTCCTTTTCCACAATTTTCTGCTTCCGGCTGGAAGCTTTCCAGCTGTTGTGCACTGTGGTAAAGTCTACCTGAAACCCAAGGGCTTGTCAATACTTTAACGGGCGGAATCCGCAGTTTGGATTGCCACTGTCCTGAAAACCTGCTATAATGGGCACATCCCCAACGGATGAAAGGAGATGCGCCTATGCCAGATTGGAACACCCTGCTGGACACACCGCAGAAGGTACGAACCGCCATTCTGTGCGGTCTGGTGGCCCTGGCCACCCTGGCCGCCGTCATTGTATACGCCGTCCGGGCCCCGGGCTCCGGCCCGGAGGGTGACGTTCCGCCCCCGGAGAGCGGAGCGGCGTCCGCCGCCCCCCAGGAATCCGCCTCCCCCGGGCCGTCGGAGGCCCCTGAACAGAGCGCCGGACTGGTGGGGCTGGTCCCCGCCCTGACCATTGACGAAGCCCGGGCCCTGGCCCTGGCGGACGCCGGAGTGTCGGAGGCGGAAGCGGAGGTCAGCCGGGAGGCCCTGGCCGAACACAACGGAATCTGGGTGTATGAGTTCCGCTTCCGTACCCAGGCCGCCCGGTACGAGTACACACTCAACGCCAACAGCGGGGAGGTCCGGACCATGGTGAAGGAGACCGCCGACGCCTCCGGCCCCGCCGCCAGCACCCCGCCCCAGAGCGCCCCTCCGGCCCAGACGGCCAGGCCCTCCCAGACCCCCGCGGCCACTCAGCCCCCGGCATCCGCCAATCCCCCCGCCGCCGATGTGGGGATCGAGGGGGCCAAGACCGCCGCCCTGAAAGACGCGGGGGTGTCCGCCGCCCAGGCCACATTTACTAAAGCGGAGCCGGACTATGAGGACGGCAAGCTGGTCTACGAAATCGAGTTCCACACCGCCACCCACGAGTACGAGTATGAGATTCTGGCCTCCACCGGCGGGGTGTACAGCCGGAGCGCGGAGGCTTTCCAGACCACCGGGGCGGGGACCGGCTCCGGCGGCTCCGCCTACATCGGCATGGACCGGGCCAAGGCCGCCGCCCTGGAGCACGCGGGGCTTACCGCCGGTCAGGCGGCCTTCACCCACGCCTCCATGGACCGGGACCACGGCAAGATGGTATATGAGCTGGAGTTCCGCCAGGGCCGCACGGAGTATGAATACAAGATCGACGCGGCCACAGGCCGGATTCTGGAGCACGAGATGGATGTGGATTGACCCCGTGAAAACGGGGCGGCAAAAGGGGCCCCCGCCGGAGAAATCCGGCGGGGGCTTAATCTTTTACGCTTTGCTGCCGGCCTCTCCCTCGGGGAAGATGATCTTGTTGACAAAGAAGAAGATCACCATGGAGATACCGCCGTTGAGGATGACGGTGCCGATGTTGTAGATGAAATCGGGGACAAACAGCCCGGCCACCGCCACCCACACGCAGTTGATGGAGTTGACGATGCAGTTGATGACGATAAAGGCCACCACATACCAGGCGATCTGCTTGCCCAGGTTGCCCTTGCTGCGGAACACGAAGTTCTTCTGGATGGGGAAATTGATGATCTCGCCGATGGCCATGGCGATCATATAGGCGATAAAGTAGCCCAGCCCGCCGTGGGCCACGTCATAGCCGAAGATGTTCCACTTGAAGTCCACCCCAAACAGCTCCACCGGGAGCCCCGGCCAGCCGAAATCCACGTTGGACAGGTGGGTAAATGCCAGGGGCAGGAACTGAAGGATGAAATACTTCATCACGGTGATTAAGTTGCTGACGATGACGAACAATCCGCCCTCTCGAATCCATTTGGCCGCTTTCGGATGTTTTTCCGCAAAATCAATCCAGGATTTCATGGTATCTCCTCCTCATTGCATGGTGTTGGCCGCTTTGCGCTTTTTGCCGGAGCGGAAGAACCCGCCGATCACCCGGCCCAGGCCCTTGAAAAAATGGCCGTTGCAGATGGTGAGGATGCCCTCCGCCATCTCCATGGTGCACATGCCCCCCGCCATCTTGGCGATGCCCCGGAAGGGCATGTTATAGATAAAGGTGATATTCAGGTCGGGCTCGCCCCTCTCAATGCTCTTGTTGAGCATCTTGGTCATGATGCCGTAAGCCCGCCGGGCCAGCCAGCTCTTGGCGTAGTACAGCTGACAGATGGCGTCGTTCATGTCCAGCATGCCGCTCCAGTGGCCGTCGGGGATGGGACGGCCCAGCAGAGCCTCGAACTCCCCGTCGGAAATATTTTTGATATCGCCGGAGAAATACTTGGCGAACTTGACTTTGTCGTAGGGGGATTTGGCCCCGGAGCCCTGGACCTCCACGGTGCCGGACAGCTTGATGTCCGCGCAGGAGGCCCCCACCATCACAGTCCAGCCGCCGCCCTCCACCTCGAATTTGTTGGTGTCCACGTTGAAATAGCGGAACGCCTTGTCGTCCAGCGGAATGGCCACCTTTTTGGACTCCCCGGCCTTGAGGAACACCTTGGCGAAGCCCTTCAGCTCCTTGGCGGGGCGGAAGATATCGCCGTCCGTCTTGGACACGTACAGCTGAGCCACCTCGGCCCCGTCCATGCCGCCCGTATTTTTGAGGGTGAACGTGACCTCCCTGCCGGAAACAGTAAGGTCGCTGTATTCAAAGGTGGTGTAGCTCAAACCGAATCCAAAGGGGAATAATACGGGCACTTTTGCCGTTTCGTAATAGCGGTAGCCCACAAACAGGCTCTCCCGGTATTCGGCGGTGCGCTCCTTGGCGGGGAAGTAAGGGGCGGAGGGCACGTCCTCATATTTCACGGGGTAGCTCTCCGCCAGTTTGCCGGAGGGGTTCACCTGGCCCATGATAACCTTCAGCACGGAGGAGGCCCCCGCCTGGCCGCACAGGTAGCCGTGGACTAAAGCCTTGCACTTGGGGAGCCAGGGCATCTCCACCGCCGAGCCCGCCGACATGACGGCCACCACGTTGGGGTTGGCCGCGCTCACCGCCTCGATCAGGTCCACCTGGCTCTGGGCCAGCCGCATGTGGGAGCGGTCCAGGCCCTCGGCCTCGCTGATCTCGTCCAGGCCGATATAGAGGAGCACCACATCCGCCTTTTTCGCCAGCGCAACGGCCTTGGCCTGCATCTCAGGGTTTCCTTTGCCGGACCGGGGGTAGCCCGGCTCAAAGCCCGCCACGTCCAGGCCGAAGTTTTTGATCACGTCCATGGCGTTGTCCAGCCGCGTGGGGTTGACCACGGAGGAGCCCGCCCCCTGATACCGGGCCTTCTGGGCGAACTCGCCGATGACGGCCACCTTCGTCCCCTTCTTCAGCGGCAGGATGCCGTTCTCATTTTTCAGCAGCACGATGGACTGCTCGGAGGCCTTGGCCGCCATGGCGTGGTGGGTGTCGATATCGAAAGGCCTGCCCTCCAGGGGCTTCACCGCCTTTGACACCGACAGGATCACGTCCAGCAGTTCGTCCACCCGCTGGTCCAGCAGCTCCTGGCTGAGCCTGCCCGACTTCACCGCCTCAACGAGCTCCAGGTCGGAGTCGCCGCCGGTGGTGGGCATCTCCAGGTGGGAGCCCGCCCGGACCCCCTCCACGTGGTCGTTGGACCCGCCCCAGTCGGACACCACGAAGCCGTCGAACCCCCACTCGTCCCGGAGAATCTCCTGTAAGAGGTGCCCGTTCTCGTTGGCGTAGGCGCCGTTGATCCGGTTGTAGGAGGACATGATGGACTTGGAATGTCCCTCCTTCACCGCGATCTCAAACCCGGTGAGGTAAATCTCCCGCAGGGTCCGCTCGTCCATGACGGAGTCGGAGGCCATCCGGCGCAGCTCCTGGGAGTTGGCGGCGAAGTGCTTGGGGCAGGCGGACACCCCGTTGGCCTGGATGCCCCGGATATAGCTGGCCGCCATCTTGCCCGCCAGATAGGGGTCCTCGGAGAAATACTCGAAGTTGCGCCCGCAGAAGGGAGAGCGCTTGATATTGAGCCCGGGGCCCAGCACCACGCCCACCCCCTGGGAGGCGGCCTCCGCCCCCAGATGGCGGCCGATCTCCTCCCCCAGGGCCGGGTCCCAGGAGTTGGCCACGGCGGCGGCGGTGGGGAAGCAGGTGGCGGGCAGGGAGGGATTCAGCCCCAGCTGGTCC
>CANASS010000017.1 GCA_947364395.1 uncultured bacterium | reverse complement strand
CACGTCCTCCATGATGTAGGAGCGCAGGTTGCCGATGTGGGCGAAGTGGTAGACGGTGGGGCCGCAGGTGTACATCTCCACCCGGCCGGGTGTGTGGGTTTTGAATTCTTCCTTTTTGTGGGTGGCGGAATTGTAAAGATACATGGTATTGTCCTCCTCTGTTTGTAAGGCGTGACCACTGGACACGCCGTTCATTCTCTTGCTGGCGCGTTGGGGCCGCCGCTTTTGCTGCTGTCGCGGCGCGTTGGGGCCGTTGCTTTTGCTGGCGCGCCGGGGTCGTCGCGCCCTACAGAACCTGCTCCCGGTATTTCTCGTCCAGCAGCTTTTCCAGCGCCTCCACCCGGTGGTCCAGGGCGGTCAGCCGCTCCAGGGTGGGGCTTTTCACGCTGGTCTGGTCCACCTCGTCGGCGTAATGGGTGGATTTTCCGGCGATGCGCACGATTTGAGCGGGGATGCCTACGGCGGTGGCGTCGGGGGGCACCTCGCTCAATACCACGGCGTTGGCGGCAATGCGGGAATTGTCGCCTACCTTGAAGGGCCCCAGAACCTTGGCGCCGGTGGAGATGAGCACGTTATTTCCGATGGTGGGGTGGCGCTTGCCCTGGTCCTTGCCGGTGCCCCCCAGGGTGACGCCGTGGTAGATCAGGCAGTCGTCCCCCACCTCGGCGGTCTCGCCGATGACGATGCCCATGCCGTGGTCGATAACCAGGCGGCGGCCGATCTTGGCACCGGGGTGGATCTCGATGCCGGTCCAAAACCGGCTCCACTGGGACACGAACCGGGCCAGGAATTTGAAGCTGCGGCGGTACAGGAAATGGGCCAGCCGGTGGTAAAGGGTGGCGTGCACCCCGGGGTAGAGCAGAAAGATTTCCAATCTGCTGCGTGCCGCCGGGTCCCGGGCCTGATAGGCCCGCAGGGTTTCGCCCAATCGGGTCATAGAAAAATGCCTCCTTGTTCTAAAAAACAAAAAATCTCATGCCCCATAAAGGCATGAGAGGCGGCAGTACCGCGGTTCCACTCTCGCTTTTCGCTCAAAGGCCGTGACGTGGCCGGACGGAGGGCGTCCAAGTCCCCCGCGCTCCCGCCTGCATTTCGCCCGAAGCCTTCCCGAGGGCCGCTTTCAGCCTGGCGGCGGCCCCTCTCTGACGGTTCTCAAATCGGGCTACTTTCAGCGTTCATCGCGCTGTTTGATTTTTCATACCGTTCCAGTATATTATCACAGCCCCAATCGTGTGTCAAGGGCGGGGGCATTTTTTGCCGGAGAGGGATGGGCCGTCAAAAAATTCCCTTGCGGCGGGGGCTTTTTTGCGGTATCATGGAGACCAGACCAGCGCAGACGCGCAATGTGAGGTGCCGTCCTATGGAAGAGCTCACCTTTTATCAGCGCATGAACCGGGGCCGCCACCCTGAGGGGGCGGGTCTGGAGGGCAGCGAATACTGCATTTTTATCGGGCCGGTGGAGGTCCCGGTGGGCCGTCAGCGCATTTTTGGCGATGAGGACAGCCTGACCCTGGAGCTGACCTACGGCGGCGAGGCCATGCCGGGGGAGCTGCGGCTCCGGCAGGCGGGGAGCAACCTGGTGATAGAGGAGTCCCCCCAGGGGCTGTTCCGGGAGTACCTGGAGGGGAAGAGCGTGAAGTATCTGGGCCAGGCCCTGATGTACGCCCTCCAGTTTGCCATCGCGGACCTGTCCGCCCTAGTGGAGCGGGGGGTGGAGGACATGAAGCGGCTGGAGGACACCCTGGACAAGAACATCGACAACACGGGGACCTATCAGATTTTGGATTTCCGCCGGAAGTACACCCTGTACGGTGATCAGGTTATCGCCATCAAGGAGATCATCGCCCGCATCGACAAGGGGTATTTTCCCATGCAGATGCAGAACAGCTATGTGCTCCAGGGTCAGGTGGCGCTGGAGTTCCAGTTCCTGGAGGAGCGCTACGAGCTCATCAAGAACACCGTCATCAAGGACCTGGATACCTATACCTCCATTGTGAACAACAACATCAACCGCAACGCCCGGCTGCTGAGCCTGGTGTCCCTGGGGGCGGTGGCGCTGAACTTTATGTTCGGCGGACTTTTGGCGGTGAACCCGGCAGTGGGCATTGTGGGCGGCGTAATCATCGGCGGCATTACCGCGGGAGCGGCGGTGTCCTACCGGGCGGGGGGCGTCCACAACGTGCTTGAGATGGGCAGGGAGCGGTTTGGCCGTCCCTCCCTGAAGGAACGGGCCAGGGGGGCCCAGGTGCTGCGGGAGGCGCCGGACACGGTTCTGGCGGAGCCCGGGCCGGAGGAAACGACCTCAGAACAGACGGAAGAACAGGAGAACGCGGCGCGGCCCTGAAGGGGCCGCGCCGCTGGCGTTTCCCTTTTCGACAATTTGTCCCAGGAGTCAAAAAATTCCTCTCAGGACAAAAAAACACCCGCCGGACTCAAAATATTTTATTGCGCGGGGGTGTTTTTTTGCTATAATGGGAGCAAATAAACTTGATAGTGGGCCGGTTTACGATGAAACAGCGCAAATGCGCCGCGAGGGGGCGAAACATCCTTGGGAGAGTTCAAAAAAATATCCGATCAGGTCAATATCGAGCTGATTCAGTCCATTCAGGACAAGTGCTCCAAGGCCATGGGACTGGCCTTTGTCACCGTGGATTACAAAGGGAGGCCCATCACAAAATACAGCGGCTTCACCGACCACTGTGCCCTGGGCCGGGAGCTCCAGGGCTTCTCCGAGCTGTGCGAGCAGTGCGACGCCCACGGCGGGCTCCACGCCGCCATCACCGGCCAGCCCTATATCTACCGCTGCCACGCGGACCTGGTGGACTTCGCCGTGCCGCTGATCCTGGACGACAACTACCTGGGGTCGGTGATGGGCGGGCAGGTGCGCCTGGCCGACATGGAGGAGCGGGAGCTGGAGTACATCGTCCCCCGGGCCGGCTGGCGCAAGAGCGATACCATGACGCGGGCCTACGGCCAGCTGCGGGAGATGACCTACGACAAGCTGCTGGCCTCGGTGCAGGTGGTGCGGGATATGATCCTTTACGCCCTCCAGGACCAGCGCCTCCAGTCCGCCCAGGAGGCGGGGGACCGGGAGGCGGAGGAGGGAACGGGCCAGTCCGAGCAGGAGCGGGCCGTCCGCCGCCAGGAGCACGGTCCGCTGTGGCAGCAGGAGGGCTCGGACCAGTTCTTTTTTGTCATGAACCTGATTACCCAGCTGGCCTATCAGGAGGGGGCGGACCGCACCGGGGCGGTGGCCCTGGACTTCGCGGACATCATCCGGTACACCAGCGACGCGGAGCGCAAGCTGTCCGTGCTGGGGGAGGAGCTGAACTACGCCGAGGCCTTTCTCCGGGTGCAGAAGGCGTGGTGGGGGGAGATGCTGGACTTCAGCATCTCCGTGCCCCGGCAGTACTGGGGGATCAACTGCCCCTTCCTGGTGTTCCGGCCCATCATCGACGTGACCCTCCAGTCCTTCAAGAGCGAGGACGGACAGCGGAAGATCGACATATACGCCGAGGAGAACGGCAAGGACCTGCTGGTGCTGGTGCAGGCCAGCAGCGAGAGCGTGGGCCCGGAGGAGATGGAGAACCGGGCGGACGAATATCTGGCCAGGGAGCACAGCTCCCTGCGGGACCTGAACCGGAGCCTGAAGCGGGTGATGGGCAAGCGGTGCGAGCTGTCCATCGGTCCCCGGGAGGACGGTCAGCCGGGCTACGCCATCCGGCTGCGGCTGCCGCTGAAGTGGCGGTGAGCGGAAACGAACGGGCGAGGAGAGAAAGGCGGTGTGAGGGGCCGTGTGCCGTGTGCTGATTTTAAATGAGAACCGCCTGGAGCGGGAAAACATGGTGAAGATCCTGGAAGAAGGGCTGCCCAAGGCGGACATAGTGGCCGCCGCCGCCCCCCGGCAGGCCCTGGACCTGCTGGCCGGATGCCCCTTCAGCCTTGTCATCGTGGACGTGCCCTGGTTCGACGCGGACTACTGCAACATGATTACCGCCGTCAAGGAGCTGGCCCCGGAGGCGCCTATTCTGGCCACCTCCGCGGGGAAGCGGTCGGAGATCGTGGCCAACGTGTGGCGGCTGGGGGTGCAGGACTATCTGCTGAAGCCCTACCGGCCCGCATGGCTGACGGCGGCGGCGGAAGTGATGATACAGTGGAACGCCAAGCCTGCCGGGGAGTGGGAGAAGGAGCACCGGGAGAGGTATCTCAAGCAGGCGGCGGAGCATATGCAGGCGTTCTGTTATAAAAAGTGCATCAATACCACAAAAGATTACCTTGATTCTCTCTACAAAGAAACGGATGATATAGACGTGATCCGCTTCAGCACCCTGTCCTTTGCGGAGGGGCTGGCCCGGCTGGGCGGCTCCCTGGGGCCGTCGGCCCAGCTGAAGCTGTCCGGCATCATGGAGCGCTTCCGGCTGCGGTTTGACCAGCAGGGGCGCAAGCACGACTCCTTCCTGGTGCTGGAAAAGATGTGGGGCGTCATCTTCGACGCCGTCGATGAGGACCGCTGCTACGCGGTCAGCGACGAACAGCGGGTGCTCAACTACGTGGACCGCAACGTGAAGGAGGGCATTGGGCTGGATGAGGCGGCGGAGTACGCCAACATGAGCTCCAGCTACTTCAGCAAGTTTTTCAAGCGGATCACCGGCGTGAACTTCATCACCTATATGATGGACGGCAAGATCAGCGCCGCCAAGGACATGCTCACCGACACGGATATGCCCGTCATCAACATTGCCTACGAGCTGTCCTACAGCGAGACCAACTATTTCGGCAAGGCGTTCAAGAAGAAGGTGGGGCTCACCCCCACCGAATACCGGGAGCAGCACCAGCACGCGCGGGGGGCGGCGGAAGAGGGCGGCGCGTCCCGCTGAGGCCCGCGCCCCAGAATATGGAGGGTATATATGCAGGAATTCAACGTCAGTACCAGAGTATACTTTGGAGAGGGCGCGCTGGAGCGCCTGCGTCAGGTGGAGGACAAGCGGGTGCTCATCGTCACCGACCGCTTCATGAACCAGCTGGGGGTGCCCGAGCGGGTGGCCGCTTTCCTCACCCGGTGCGCCGTCAGCGTGTTCGACGGGGTGGTGCCCGATCCACCCATCGAGGTGGTGACCGCCGGGGTGGAGGCCTTCCGGGACTGCGGGGCCCAGGCGGTGATCGCCGTGGGCGGCGGCTCCACCATCGACGCGGCCAAGGCCATCCGGGAGGTGGCCAAGAAGGCGCTGAACGTGGACACCGACAAGATGGAGTGCTTCGCCATCCCCACTACCAGCGGCACCGGCTCCGAGGTGACGGACTACGCCGTCATCACCGACCGGGAAAAGGGGCTGAAATACCCCCTGAGCAGCAAGGCCCTCCGGCCCATGGTGGCCATACTGGACCCGGAGCTCACCGTGTCCGCGCCCCCTTCCGTCACCGCCGACGCGGGGATGGACGTGCTCACCCACGCCCTGGAGGCCTATGTGTCCACCGGCTATAACGACTTTTCCGACGCCATGTGCGAAAAGGCGGTGTCCCTGGTGTTTCGGTTCCTGCCTCTGGCGGTGGCCGACGGGAACGACCTGCTGGCCCGTGAGAAGATGCACAACGCCTCCTGCATGGCTGGGCTGGCCTTCAACTCCGCCGGCCTGGGGCTGAACCACGGCATGGCCCACGCCATCGGCGGCAAGCTCCACATCGCCCACGGGCGGATCAACGCCATGCTGCTGCCCAAGGTGCTGGCCTTCAACGCCGACCTGTCCACGGTGCACAAGGGAGAGTACTGCGTGGCCGCCCGGAAGTACCAGCGCATGGCTAAGGTGCTGGACCTGCCCGCCCCCAACGTGCGGCTGGGGGTGACCAACCTGATCCACGAGCTGGAGAAGCTGAATCGGAAAATCGGCATACCCGCCACCTTGAAGGCCCAGGGGGTGGATTTGGACAAGGTCAAGGAGATGAAGGAGGAGCTGGTGGCCGCCGCCCTGGCGGACGCCACCACCGCCACCAATCCCCGGCCGGTGGAGGCTGCCCACGTGGAGAAAATCCTGGCCGAAATTATGTGATAAGACTGGGGGATTTCCCCATAAAACCCCAAAAACTGAAAACTTCTGGATGGAAAACCCGCGCCCCGGAAATCTGCCGGAGCGCGGGTTTCCGCGCCCTTCCAGGGCCGAAACTTGGCGGAAACGTTGAAAAAAGAGGGATGGGTAAATTTTTGTTTTGGAAAGAATGGACAAAAAAGTACCTGCTGCGGTCAAGAAAACATCCCCTATATCTTGTATAATAAGCGTGATAGGCATGCGTATGTCGCAGCTGTAGGCCGTATCACGGCAGGATGCGCCCGCAGGCCATTAAAAATCAAAGGAGGCAGCAAGTATGCAGAAGGAAGCTCTGGGCATGGTCGAGACGAAGGGCCTGGTTGGCGCCATTGAGGCCGCCGATGCTATGGTGAAGTCCGCTAATGTGGCTCTGGTGGGGTACGAGAAGATTGGCTCCGGCCTGGTCACCGTCATGGTT
This sequence comes from uncultured bacterium, assembly GCA_947364395.1. Classification (GTDB taxonomy): domain Bacteria; phylum Bacillota; class Clostridia; order Oscillospirales; family Oscillospiraceae; genus Enterenecus. The sequence goes on along the minus strand of CANASS010000017.1, from coordinate 31,039 downwards.
CGCGGCGACGTGGGCGCGGTTAAGGCGTCCGTGGACGCCGGCTCCGTGGCCGCCGAGAAGGTGGGCGAGGTCGTCTCCGTCCATGTCATTCCCCGTCCCCACAGCGACGTGGAGAAGATCCTGCCCCACATGGAGTAAGTCCCAAAATCCGGCGACACCCCTGCGTTACAGTTTCCACATAAACAAACATCACTTCATAAATGGAGGTAAATCACATGGATGAATTGGTCAGCAAGGTCATGGACGAGGTCATGAAGAAGATCGGCGCGTCCGCCCCCGCCGAGGAGTGCGCCTGCGCGGCCGCCCCCCAGTGCAACCTGACTGAGTTTGTCGGCACTGCCATGGGCCACACCATCGGTCTGGTCATCGCCAACGTGGACCATCAGGTGCACGAGGCCCTGAAGATCGACCCCAAGTACCGCGCCATCGGCATCATCTCCGACCGCGTGGGCGCCGGCCCCCAGATCTTCGCCGCCGACGAGGCCATCAAGGCCACCAACAGCGAAATCCTGCTCATCGAGTGCCCCCGGGACACCGAGGGCGGCGCCGGCCACGGCTCCCTGATCGTCTTTGGCGCTGAGGACGTGTCCGACGTGCGCCGGGCCGTCGAGGTGGCCCTGCGCGAGGTGGAGCGGACCTTCGGCGACGTGTACGGCAACAGCGCCGGCCACCTGGAGTTCCAGTACACCGCCCGGGCCTCCTACGCCCTGAACAAGGCCTTCGGCGCTCCCATCGGCAAGAGCTTCGGCATCACCGTGGGCGCTCCCGCCGGCATCGGCATCGTCCTGGCGGATACCGCCGCCAAGGCCGCTACCATCGACGCGGTAACCATCGCCACCCCGGGCAACGGCGGCACCAGCTACTCCAACGAGGTCAACTTCTTCTTCTCCGGCGACTCCGGCGCTGTGAAGCAGGCCATCATCGCCGCCCGGGACGTGGGCATCCAGCTGCTGGGCACCCTGGCTCCCGACGAGGAGCTGAAGTCCGCCACCACCCCCTACATCATTTAATATAAGCCGGGAAGGAGCATAAGCTATGAAATCTAAGCGTTTTGAAGCTCTGGCAGCCCGCCCGGTCAACCAGGACGGGTACGTGCAGGAGTGGCCTGAGGTCGGCTTGATCGCCATGAACAGCCCCTTCGACCCCAAGCCCAGCATCAAGATTGAGAATGGCCGCGTGGTGGAGATGGACGGCAAGGCCCGTGCCGACTTCGACATGCTGGACACCTTCATCGCCGACCACGCCATCCGGCTGGGCAACGCGGAGAAGGCTATGGCCATCGACTCTCTGGAGATCGCCCGCAAGATCGTTGACATCAACGTCTCCCGGGACGAGATCCTGGACATCACCCTGTCCGTCACCCCCGCCAAGCTGACTGAGATCGTGGGCAAGCTGACCATCGTGGAGATCATGATGGGCATGACCAAGATGCGCGCCCGCCTGATGCCGGCCAACCAGTGCCACGTCACCAACGTGAAGGACAATCCCATCCAGATCGCCGCCGACGCCGCCGAGGCCGCTGTCCGCGGCTTCGCCGAGATGGAGACCACCGTTGGCATCGCCCGTTACGCCCCCTTCAACGCCATGGCCCTGTTTGTGGGCGCTCAGGCCGGCCGTCCCGGCATCATGACCCAGTGCGCCCTGGAAGAGGCCACTGAGCTCCAGCTGGGTATGCGCGGCTTCACCACCTACGCCGAGACCATCTCCGTGTACGGCACCGAGCCCGTGTTCATGGACGGCGACGACACCCCCTACTCCAAGGCGTTCCTGGCCAGCTGCTACGCCAGCCGCGGCCTGAAGATGCGCTTCACCTCCGGCACCGGCTCCGAGGTTCAGATGGGCTACGCCGAGGGCAAGAGCATGCTGTACCTGGAAGCCCGCTGCCTGGCCGTCACCAAGGGCGCCGGCGTGCAGGGCACCCAGAACGGCTCCGTGTCCTGCGTGGGCGTGCCCGCGGGCGTGCCCGGCGGCATCCGCGCCATCGCCGCTGAGAACCTGATCGCCATGCTGCTGGACCTGGAGTCCACCACCTCCAACGACCAGACCTTCACCCACTCCGACCTGCGCCGGGTGGCCCGCAGCGTGCCTCAGCTCTTCTCCGGCACCGACTACATCTGCTCCGGCTACTCCGCCACCCCCAACTACGACAACATGTTCGCGGGCTCCAACTGGGACGCCGACGACTACGACGACTGGAACATCATCCAGCGCGACATGCGTATTGACGGCGGCCTGCAGCCCGTCAAGGAAGAGGACGTCATCAAGGCCCGCAACAAGGCCGCCCGCGCCCTCCAGGGAATGTTCCGTGAGCTGGGCCTGCCCCCCATCACCGACGAGGAAGTGGAGGCCGCCACCTACGCCCGGGGCTCCGAGGATATGCCCAACCGCAACGTCAACGAGGATCTGAAAGCCATTGAGGACATGATGGCCCGCAAGGTCACCGGCGTGGACTTCGTCAAGGCGCTGGACAAGGCCGGCTTCCCCGACGTGGCCCAGAACATCTACAACATGCTCCGCCAGAAGGTGGCCGGCGACTATCTGCACACCGCCTCCATCTTCGACAAGGACTTCCACGTATTCTCCGGCGTGAACGCCCCCAACGACTATCACGGTCCCATGACCGGCTACCAGCTCAGCGAGGAGCGCTGGGAGCAGATCAAGAACATCCCCAACGCCATCCGGCCGGAAGACATCTAATCAGAGGGAGGGTCGAACTATGAATTTTGACGAAAATATGCTCCGCAGTGTGATCGAAGAGGTCCTCAAGGAGATGGGCTCCGCCTCGACCGCTCCCGCGGCCAAGGCCGCTCCCGCCGCCAGCACCCTGTCCGCCGGCGAGATGACCCTGGCCGACACCGGCGAGGCCGCCAAGGGCGTGGCCCCCGACGAGGTGGTCATCGGCCTGGCTCCCGCCTTCGGCGTGTACCAGCATGAGACCATCATCCATCAGCCCCACAGCAAGGTGCTGCGCGAGATCATCGCCGGCATCGAGGAAGAGGGCATGAAGTGGCGCATCATCCGGGTGTTCCGCACCTCCGACGTGTCCTTCGTCGCCCATGACGCGGCCGAGTACTCCGGCTCCGGCATCGGCATCGGCATCCAGTCCAAGGGGACCACGGTGATCCATCAGAAGGACCTGCCCCCCCTGAGCAACCTGGAGCTGTTCTCTCAGGCACCGCTGATCGAGATGGACACCTTCCGTCAGATCGGCAAGAACGCCGCCAAGTACGCCAAGGGCGAGGCTCCCACCCCCGTCACCGTGCGCAACGACCAGATGGCCCGTCCCACCTATCAGGCCATCGCCGCTCTGCTCCACATCAAGGAGACCGAGCACTGCGACCGGAACAAGAAGCCTCAGGCCGTCACCGTTTCGTTTAAGTAAAGGGAGGCAGGAATATGGATCAGGAAGCTTTAATGAGACAGATCGTGGAGCAGGTCATGAGCGCCATGAACAAGGGCGCCGGTTCCGCTCCCTCTACCCCCGCCGGCGGCACGATGACCGCCGCCAATTACCCCCTGGCCGAGAAAGAGTCCGACAAGATCAAGACTCCCACCGGCAAGCCCTTCAGCAGCCTGAGCTATGAGAAGGTGCTCAGCGGCGAGCTGACCTCCGACGATATGCGTATCGCCCCCGAGACCCTGGAGTACCAGGCTCAGGTGGCCGAGTCCGTCAACCGCGAGGCTTTCGCGGGCAACCTGCGCCGGGCCGCCGAGCTGATCGCGGTGCCCGACGAGCGGCTGCTGGAGATCTACAACGCCCTGCGTCCCTACCGCTCCACCAAGCAGGAGCTGGTGGACATCGCCAACGAGCTGGACGGCAAGTACGGCGCCAAGACCGCCGCCGCCCTGGTGCGCGAGGCCGCCGAGGTCTATGAGAAGCGCGACCGTTTGAAGAAGTTCTAATTTGCTGTCCAACGTGTTGGCGGCTTTTAGGGTTTCATCCGGCAGCGGAGCAGAGCGCTTGATCGAGAAGCGGCATAAAAACCCATTAAAAGTCAGGAGGCACCGCACATGAAGATCGTCGCAGGCATAGATATCGGCAACGCGACAACGGAAACCGCCTTGGGCAGGCTGGACGGCGGCAAGCTTGAATTCCTGGCCAGCGGTACGGTGCCCACCACAGGCATCAAGGGGACCCGGCAGAACATCAACGGCATCTTTCACTCCCTGACCGACGCCCTGGAAAAGGCGGGGCTGGAGGTGAAGGACCTGTCGGAGGTGCGCCTCAACGAGGCGGCCCCGGTCATCGGCGACGTGGCCATGGAGACCATCACCGAGACCATCATCACCGAGTCCACCATGATCGGTCACAATCCCTCCACCCCCGGCGGCATGGGCGTCGGGGTGGGGGAGACCGTTCTGATTACTGAGCTGGAGGACGCCCCCGGCGGCAAGGACTACATTGCCGTCATCCCCGCCAGCGTGGACTTTGAGGACGCGGCGAAGCTCATCAACAAGGGCTCCTCCGGCACCCGGCAGGTCACCGCGGCCATCGTGCAGCGGGACGACGGCGTGCTCATCCACAACCGCCTGGACCGAAAGATCCCCATCGTGGACGAGGTATCCCTGGTGGACAAGGTCCCCTTGGGCATGCGCTCGGCGGTGGAGGTGGCCGGAGTGGGCGGCGTGGTGGAGGTGCTGTCCAATCCCTACGGCATCGCCACCCTGTTCGGGCTGTCCTCCGAGGAGACCCGGCAGGTGGTTCCCATTGCCCGGGCCCTCATCGGCAACCGGTCCGCCGTGGTCATCAAGACCCCCAGCGGCGACGTGAAGGAGCGCAAGATCCCCGCCGGCACCATGGAGCTGAAAGGCGCCATGCGGACGGTGAAGGTGGACGTGGACGACGGCGCGGATAAGATCATGAAGGCCGTGGAGTCCATCCCCGCCCTGGAGGACGTGCGGGGCGAGCCGGGCACCAACGCGGGCGGCATGCTGGAGAAGGTGCGCCAGGTGATGGCCAACCTGACCAAGCAGCACCCCCGTGACATCCACATTCAGGACCTGCTGGCGGTGGACACGTTCACCCCCCAGAAGGTTCAGGGCGGTCTGGCCAACGAGTTTTCCCAGGAGAACGCCGTGGGCATCGCCGCCATGGTGAAGGCCGACCGGCTTCAGATGGAGGCCATCGCCCGGGAGTTCGGTGAACAGATCGGCGTGCCGGTGCAGGTGGGCGGCGTGGAGGCCGACATGGCCATTCGCGGCGCGCTGACCACCCCCGGCACCAACAAGCCCCTGGCCATTCTGGACATGGGCGCCGGTTCCACCGACGCGTCTATCATCAGCGAGGACGGGACCATCCACTCCATCCATCTGGCCGGGGCGGGCAACATGGTCACCCTCCTCATCCAGTCGGAGATGGGCCTGGACAACTTTGACACGGCGGAAGACGTGAAGAAGTACCCCATGGCCAAGGTGGAGAGCCTGTTCCACATCCGCCACGAGAACGGCACCGTGGAATTCTTCCCCACCCCGCTGGACCCCAATATTTTTGCGAAAGTGGTCATCCTAAAGGAGGGCAATATGATCCCTCTGGAGGGGGACTGGTCTATGGAAAAGATCCGCCTCATCCGCCGTCAGGCCAAGCAGAAGGTGTTTGTCACCAACGCTATCCGGGCCCTCACCCGGGTGAGCCCCACGGGCAGCGTCCGGGATATCCGGTTCGTGGTGCTGGTGGGCGGCTCCGCCCTGGATTTCGAGGTGCCTCAGATGGTTACCGACGCCCTGTCCCAGTACAAGGTGGTGGCCGGGCGCGGCAACATCCGTGGCAGCGAGGGTCCCCGCAACGCGGTGGCCACCGGCCTGGTGCTGTCGGTGCTGGAAGGGAGGGCCTGACCTATGGCCATGCCCATTGAGATGACCAAACCCAATGTCCATGTCCTCATGAGTCCCGACGCCTCTCCGTCAGCCCTGCGGCAGCTGACCTACGGCATGGAGGAGGAGGGCATCCCCTGGGAGCAGGGGACGAAAGAGGGCATGGACGCGCTGGCCATGGCCTGGGAAGCCGCCCAGGCCTCCCGGCTGGAGGTGGGGCTGGGACTGGATAAGCAGTTCGTGGTCCTGCACTACTCCAAGCTGGAGCAGGGCCGGCCCCTTTACCGGGTCCCCGCCCGGCAGGCCGACCAGGTGCGAGCCCTGGGGGCCAACGCGGCGCGGCTGGTGAAGAAATTGCCGCTGAAACCTCTGGACTAGGAGGTACTTGTATGCAGAAGAGTTTAGGGCTCATCGAGACCCAGGGGCTGGCCGGCGGCATCACCGCCGCCGACGCCGCGGTGAAGTCCGCCAACGTGGAATTGATCGGCTATGAGCTGACCAAGGGCGGCGGCTGGACCACCGTGAAGATCCAGGGCGACGTGGGGGCCGTCAAGGCCGCCGTGGACGCCGCCAAGATCGCGGCGGGCAAGGTGTGCCGGGTGGTGAGCACGCGGGTTATCCCGCGCCCCGCCGCCGCGCTGGAGATGCTGGTGGAAAACGGCGACACCGTGGGTTACAACCCCCCGGAGCCTCCGTCGGACCCCGAGCCTCCCGCCCCCCCGGAGCCCCCCATGAGTCCCGATGAGCCGGAAAAGGAAGCGCCCGCCCCGGTCCCCGAGGAGGAGCGGCCGCCGGAGGCCCCGGCCGTCCCTGAGGCGGTGGGGGAAGCCCCTGTCCAGGCGGCGGAACCCGAACCCGAGGCGTCAGCCCCGGCGGAGGAGCCCGTGCCTGAGGTCTCCGCCGAGGAGGCCGTTCCCGAGCCGGAAGCGGTCCCGGAGGCCCCGACCGAGCCGGTGCCCCCCGCTGAGGAAGCTGTCCCGGAGCCGGAAGCAGCCCCGGAGGAGCCGGAGCAGGCTGTGGAAGTCCCGGCGGAGGAGCCTTCCGTGGAGGAGGCCCCTGCCGGGGAGGAGGCCGCCCCGGCCAAGCCCAAGGCGGGCCGGAAGGCCCCGGCCAAAAAGGGCGGAAAGCGCAAACAATAAGCAGGGTCGCATGACGACCATTAGGAGGTAACTATGAATAAGGGTGAAGCTCTCGGCATGGTCGAGACCAAAGGCCTGGTGGGCGCCATTGAGGCAGCCGACGCCATGACCAAGTCCGCCAACGTGGCCCTGATCGGCTATGAGAAGATCGGCTCCGGCCTGGTCACCGTCATGGTCCGGGGCGACGTGGGCGCCGTCAAGGCGGCTGTGGACGCGGGCTCTGTGGCCGCCGAGAAGGTGGGCGAGCTGGTGTCCGTCCATGTGATCCCCAGGCCCCACACCGACGTGGAGAAAATCCTGCCCAAAGACCTGGGCTAAGGTGGTATGAACCGTGGAGAAACAGACCTATGAGATGTTCGTCCAACTGGTCACCCGGCTGGTCATCGAGGAGCTGGAGAAGCTCCAGCGCTCGGTGCCCATCGGCGTGTCCAACCGGCACATCCATTTGGACCGGAAGGATATGGACATCCTGTTTGGTCAGGACAGCGAGCTGACCTTTAAAAAGGAGCTGGGCCAACCGGGCCAGTATGCTTGCGAGGAAACCGTTACCCTCCATGGACCCAAGGGGGAGCTGAGCCGCGTGCGCGTGCTCGGCCCCCTGCGGAGCGAGTCCCAGGTGGAGATCTCCGTCACCGACGGGTTCGCCCTGGGCGTGCGTCCCCCCATCCGGGAGTCCGGCAAGCTGTCGGGCACCCCGGGCGTGACCATCGTGGGCCCCAAGGGGACCGTCGAAAAGGACACGGGGACCATCGCCGCCCTGCGCCACATCCATCTGACCCCCGGGGACGCGCAGCGCATGGGGGTGAAGGATAAGCAGATGGTGAAGGTGGAGATCCGCGGGCTGCGGGGGGGTATCTTCCACAACGTGCTCATCCGGGTGTCGGATCAGTTCGCGCCGGAAATGCACATCGACGTGGACGAGGCCAACGCCTTCGGCGTGAAGAACGGCGACCGGGCCTATATCATCGTGGACTGAGCAAGGACTTGAGGGTGGAGAACGGATATGAGCCATGACATGGAGGCGTGCAACGACATCTTGGTGGAGTTTGAGCGCCTCATTGAAGAACATCGGAATAACCCCTGGACGGGAGTGCTGCGCACCGGCGTGGACCTGGGTACCGCCAACATCGTGCTGGCCGTGGTGGACGAGGAGAACCGGCCGGTGGCCGGCATCACTTACCCCTCCACCGTGGTGCGGGACGGCGTGGTGGTGGATTACATGGGCGCCGTGCGCACCGTCACCCGGCTGAAGGCCGAGCTGGAGGACCAGCTGGGCGTCACGCTGGACGCGGCGGGCTGCGCCATCCCGCCGGGTATCGTGACCGGGAGCGTCAAGGCCATCGGGAATGTGGTGGAGGCGGCTGGGTTCCGCCTCACCAGCACCGTGGATGAGCCCACGGCGGCGGCCTCCGTGCTGGGTATTACGGACGGGGCAGTGGTTGACGTGGGCGGAGGGACCACCGGCATCAGCATTTTGAAGGACGGCAAGGTGATTTTCGTGGACGACGAGCCCACCGGCGGCACCCATATGACGCTGGTGCTGGCGGGCTTCCACGGGTGCGACACCCACGAGGCCGAGCTGATGAAGCGGGACCCGGCCCAGGAGCACAGCGTGTTCCCGGTAATCAAGCCGGTGGTGGAGAAAATGGCCGCCATCGTCAAGCGCTGCCTGGCGAAATACCCGGTGAATACGGTCTATGTGGTGGGGGGCGCGTGCTGCTTCACCGAGTTCGAGACCGTGTTCCAAAAATATCTGGAGATCCCTGTGGTGAAGCCCACGGCCCCGCTGCTGGTGACGCCGCTGGGAATCGCCATGAACTGCACCAATTAAGGCAGGTGAGGACCATTGACAGAACAGGAACGGCATGAGCTGGCCATGACCCTGCTGGCGGACGAGCTGGCGGAGCGGGTGATTCAAAAGCTGGTGGAACGCCAAAAGCGGGCGTTGGTGATCGTCACCGGCGCGGCCATCGGCGTTCCGGCAGCGCTGGAGCAGCTGAAGGCCCTTCGGAGCGAAGGCTTTACCTACCATGTGCTCATGAGCCGCAGCGCCATGCACGTGACGGGGGAAAAGGCCGTGCGCGACGCGCTGGAGCCGGAAGAGCTGTGGGTGGAGTCGGCGGACCAGCCCCCTGAGAAGGTTGCCGCCGGATTCCAGACCATCCTGGTGCCCGCCTTGACGGTGAACACCGCCGCCCATCTGGCCGGCTGCATGTCGGACACCCCCGCCGCGGCGATGATCCTGAGCGGGCTGCTGAAGGGGAAGAATGTGGTGGTCGCGGTGGACGGGGCCTGCCCGGACAATCCCATGCGGGCCAAGCTGGGCTATCATATGACCCCTGCCCTGCGGGACGCCCTGCACGGCAACTTGGAAAAGCTCCAGGCCTATGGGGCCCGGCTGACTGCGGCGGAGGACATGGCCAAGGCCGTGCGCAAGGCGGTCACCAGCTTTCTGCCCGCCAAAGCGGCGGAAAAGCGGGAGGCCCCGACCAAGTCCCAGGGCCATCAGACCCGGAGCGGAAACGTGATCCGGCCCGCCATGACAGGCAGAGTGCTCAGTGTGAAAGCGTTGAACACCGCCCCCCGGGGCGCGGTTATCGTTGTGCCGAAAGGCGCCATCGTCACCGCCCTGGCCTCCGACGAGGCCCGCAGGCGGGGCGTGACCATTCAAATCGAATCGTAAGGAAAGGTGGAGCGAAATGTATTTAGGCAGAGTGATCGGCACCGTGGTCTCCACCAGTAAGAACAAAGACCTGGTCGGGATGAAGCTGCTCATTGTGGAGAAGCTCACCGAGCGCCTGGAGCGGGAGGGCAGCACCGAGATCGCTGTGGATTCCGTGGGCGCGGGTACCGGCGAGATCGTCATCGTCAGCCAGGGCAGTTCCGCCCGGTACGTGTTCCAGAACGCCTCGGCCCCCATTGACAAGGCCATTGTGGGCATTGTGGATACGGTGGAGGTGGGCTGATGGCGAACCTTTACACCAAGGGCGGCGATAAGGGCCAGACCAGCTTGGTGGGCGGGGGCCGGGTGTCCAAATCCGACCCCAAGGTGGAGTGCTACGGCACCATCGACGAGGCAAACTCCATGCTGGGCATGGCCTATACCCAGACCGATAATGAATTCATCCGCACCACGGTCCGCAAAATTCAAGGGCGGCTGTTCTCCGTGGGCGCGGAATTGGCGAGCGACTCCCCGGAGACCGCCGCCGCCCTCAAGGGGAATATCTCCGAAGAGGACGTGGCGTTCCTGGAGGGGGTGGTGGACACCTGCACCCTCACCACCGGCAAGCAGACCCACTTCGTCATCCCCGGCGTGGACCCCGCTTCGGCGGCCCTCCACGTGGCCCGGACCATCGTCCGGCGGGCGGAGCGGCGGATTGTGGAACTGCCCGTCCGGGAGGTGCTGGTGCGGTACATCAACCGGCTGTCCGACGCCATCTACGCCATGGCCCGGCTTCAGGAGGACCTGACCCAGATGCGGGAAAAGGTCACCGGCCTGGTGAAGGAGGCCATGGAGCAGCAGGGTATGGGCGGCTTTCCCCCCATGAATTTGGATATTCTGCACCGCATGGCGGCCCGGGCCGTGGAGAAATCCAAGGAGCTGGGCGTGCCGGTGGTGTTCTCCGCCGTGGACGCCGGAGGCAACCTGATGTTCCTCCAGCGGATGGAGGGGGCTTTTGTGGGCAGCGTGGAGGTGTCGGCCGGCAAGGCCTATACCGCGTTTGCCTTCCAGATGCCTACCCACGAGCTGGGCGCGGCCTCCCGGCCGGACGGCCCCCTGTATGGGATTGAAAATTCCAACCCGGGCAGGATCGTGCTGTTTGGCGGCGGCTTCCCCTATATGGTGGACGGCAAGGCGGCCGGAGGGATCGGCGTGTCCGGCGGGACGGTGGAGCAGGATATGGAGATCGCGCGCTACGCAATGTCAATTTAAGGAGGAACCGCTAATGAGCTTTGATGAACAAGTGGTGGCCAACATCGTCAAGCAGGTACTCAGCCGTGTGGACATGGGCAGCGCGGAGCCCAACTGCGCCGCCGCCGGCGGCGACTGGGGCGTGTTTGACAGCATGAACGACGCCGTGGAGGCCGCCGCCGCCGCTCAGAAGGCATATTTGAACTGCTCCATGCACGACCGGGCCAAGTACGTGCAGGCCATCCGAGACGTGGTGCTGGAGGAGGAGAACCTGGACTATATCTCCCGCCTGGCCGTGGAGGAGACGGGCATGGGCGCTTACGAGTATAAGCTGGTGAAGAACCGCCTGGCGGCCACCAAGTCCCCCGGCATCGAGGACCTGACCACCGACGCCATGAGCGGCGACGACGGCCTCACCCTGGTGGAGTACTCTCCCTTTGGTGTCATTGGGGCCATCACCCCCACCACCAACCCCACTGAGACCGTCATCTGCAATTCCATCGGGATGCTGGCGGCGGGCAACTCCGTGGTGTTCAGCCCCCACCCCCGGGCCAAGATGGTGTCCCTGCATCTGATCCAGCTCATCAACAAGGCCCTGGCCCGGGAGGGCGCTCCCGCCAACCTGGTGGTCACGGTGGCCGAGCCCTCCATTGAGAATACCAACGCCATGATGAGCCATCCCAAGGTGCGGATGTTGGTGGCCACCGGCGGCCCCGCCATCGTCAAGACGGTGCTGTCCAGCGGCAAGAAGGCCATCGGCGCGGGCGCGGGCAATCCCCCCGTGGTGGTGGACGAGACCGCCAACATCGAGAAGGCCGCCCAGGACATCGTGGACGGGTGCAGCTTTGACCACAACCTGCCCTGCATTGCGGAGAAGGAAGTCATCGCTGTGGACTCCATTGCCGACTATCTCATGTTCAACATGAAGAAGTGCGGCGCCTACGAAGTGAAGGACCCCGCCATCATCGAAAAGCTGGTAAAGCTGGTGGTGAAGGAGGACGGCAAGCACCCCATTACCGATTACGTGGGCAAGAGCGCCCGGTATATTCTGGAAAAGATAGGCATCAATGTGGGCCCCGAGGTGAAGGTCATCATGATGGAGACCACCGAGGACCATCCCTTCGTGCAGGTGGAGCTGATGATGCCCATCCTGCCCGTGGTGCGGGTGCCCGACGTGGACGCCGCCATCGACATGGCCATTCGGGTGGAGCACGGCAACCGCCACACCGCCATGATGCACTCCCGGAATGTGGATAAGCTGACCAAGATGGCCAAGCTGATCCAGACCACCATTTTCGTGAAGAACGGCCCCTCCTACGCCGGTATCGGCGTGGGCGGCGAGGGCTGCACCACGTTTACCATCGCCGGTCCCACCGGAGAGGGGCTGACCACGGCCAAGTCCTTCGCCCGGCGGCGCAGATGCGTGCTGGTCGGAGGCCTGGACGTCCGTTAATCGGAAGGGGTGCGCCTTATGTCTGAAAATTTGATCGCCCAGGTCCAGAGCGCGGGCGTGGTGGGGGCCGGCGGCGCCGGCTTCCCCACCCACGTCAAGCTCAACGCCAAGGCTGACACGGTCATCATCAACGGGGCGGAGTGCGAGCCCCTGCTCCGGGTGGACCAGCAGCTCATGGACCTTCAGGCGGAAAAGCTGCTCACCGCCCTGGACCTGATCGTGGACCACGTGGGGGCGGAAAAGGGCGTGGTGGCACTGAAGGAGCACTACCACGCCGCTGCGGCCTCCCTTCAGCGGGAGCTGCCAAAGCACCCGAAGCTGAGCGTCCACCTGCTGGGGGCGTTCTATCCGGCGGGAGATGAGCAGGTCATCGTCTACGAGGTCACCGGCCGCATCGTCCCCGAGGGGGGCATCCCCCTGGCTGTGGGCGTGGTGGTCACCAATGTGGAGACCGCCCTCAACGTGCTGGACGCCTCCCAGGGCAAGCCGGTGGTGGAGAAGTACGTCACCCTCACCGGCGCGGTGCGCACGCCCAAGTCTGTCAAGGTTCCCCTGGGTATCACCGTGGCTCAGGCTCTGGCCCTGGCGGGGGGACCCACCGTGGACCATTACAAGGTGGTCAACGGCGGCCCCATGATGGGCAAGATAGTCCCTGTGGACAGTACCATCACCAAGACCACCAAGGGCCTCATCGTGGTGCCTGACGGGCACCCCCTGCTGGTGAGCCTGGAGCGGCCCATCACCGACTCCACCCGGCGGGCGGCTACCGCCTGTATGCAGTGCTCGTTGTGTTCCGAGGTGTGCCCCCGCCACATGCTGGGCCACCGCATCGAGCCCCACAAGCTGATGCGGGTGGCGGCCTACGGCAGCTTGTGCGACCCCGAACAGACCCCTATGAACGCCTATCTGTGCGTGGGGTGCCGCCTGTGCGAGTACGCCTGCGTCATGGGCCTCCAGCCCTGGAAGCTCAACAACAACATGAAGAACATCCTGGCGGGGCAGGGCATCCGCAACGAGCTGCACAACCAGCCCGAGCACGCCGCCCCCTTCCGGGACTATAAGCGCTACCCGGTGCATAAGCTGATCCATCAGCTGGGCCTGTCCAGCTACGACGTGTCCGCGCCTCTGGATGAGTCGGTTCCCGCCTACGACAGGGTGAGGCTTCCCCTGCGGCAGGGGGCGGGTGCGCCCTCTGAGCCGGTGGTGAGCGTGGGGGCCCAGGTGGACAAGGGCGGCCTCATCGCTCAGATTCCCGAGGGCAAGCTGGGCTCCAGCCTCCACGCCAGCATCGCGGGGACCATCGCGGCCATTGACGGCGAGAGCATCGTCATTCAGGCTTGACGAAATCTAGTCATAAGAAAAGAGGACGCTTATGGGAAAGTCGATTGGATTGATCGAGCTGAAGAGCATCCCCGCCGGGGTGCAGACCGCCGATGAGATGCTGAAGGCCGCCAACGTGGAGCTGCTGGTGGCCACCGCCATCTGCCCGGGCAAGTACATCATCATCATCAGCGGACAGGTGGGGGCCGTCAAGAGCTCTATGGAGACCGGCCGCCAAGCTGCGGGGGCCTACCTCATCTGCCACCACACCATCAACAACGTGCACGCCTCTGTACCCGGCGCCCTGGTGGGCACCGCCGAGGTGGAGAAGATCACCTCCCTGGGCCTGCTGGAGACCATGTCCGCCCTCACCATCGTGCGGGCGGCGGACATCGCGGCCAAGGCGTCCAACGTCACCCTCATGGAAGTGCGGGTGGCCCGGGGCCTGGGCGGCAAGGGCTACCTCATCCTCACGGGCGAGGTGTCCGCGGTGAAGTCGGCCATCAACTCCTGCCTGAACCAGCTGGCGGATACCGGTGACATCACCAGCACCTGCGTCATCCCCTCTCCCCACAAGGGGCTGCTGGAGAAGCTGATCTAACAACGCAAAACCGCCCGGTCGGAGTCTTCCGGCCGGGCCGGTTCCGCAGAAAAAGGTAAAGGAGTGTGGCTGGCCATGGACAAGGAACCCCTTGACAGCCTGTTGAAATTCGGTGCGTCAACGGAGGGCAAAATCCGTCTCATCCAGGAGACGGTCCCCGGCAAGCAGGTGACCCTGGCCCACATCATCGCCAGCCCGGACGAGATCATCTACAAAAAGCTGGGGCTGGACCCCAATGTGGATTACGCTCAGGCCGCTATTGGCATCTGCTGCCTGTGTCCGTCGGAGACGGCGGTGATCGCGGGGGATGTGGCCCTCAAGACCTCCAAGGTGGAGATGGGCTTCATCGACCGCTTCAGCGGCACGCTGATCTTCACCGGGCGCATCTCCAACGTGCAGTCCGCCATGCAGGGCATCACCAATTTCTTACAGCACAGGCTGGGCTTCACCGTGTGCGAGATCACCAAAACATGAAGAAGATCATGTTCGTAGGCCGCAGCGAGTGCGGCAAAACCACCCTCACCCAGGCCCTGCGGGGAGGCACCATCCACTATCACAAGACCCAGTACGTCAACCACCACAGCGTGGTCATCGACACGCCGGGGGAGTACGCCCAGACGGCCAATTTGGGCCGGGCGCTGGCGCTGTACTCCTATGAGGCGGATGTGGTGGGGCTGCTGCTGAGCACCATCGAGCCCTATTCCCTCTACCCGCCCTGTGTGGCGGCCTGCGCCAACCGGCCCGTCATCGGCATCGTCACCCAGATCGACCAGGAGAACGGGGACATTGAGCGGGCCCACCACTGGCTGGAGATGGCCGGGGCCAACCCCATCTTCCACGTCAGCTCTTACACCGGGGAGGGGATCTGGCAGATCCTCAACTACCTGAAGGAGCCGGGGGACGTGCTTCCCTGGGGGACGGAGGAGGAGGCCAACCAGCGGCGGACTGTGCTGTCCGACAAAAATCAGGACTTTTGAACATCAGCCAGCCGGCGGGCATCCGCCGGCTGGTTTTCCGTGTCCGCGCAGTTGGGTGAAGCGGCGCGGATTTTTTTGAAAAGCGCAAAATTTCTCTTGACAAATCCGCTGTATAATCATATGCTTAACAAAAAGAGAAAAGTTTAGAGGTGGTGTCCATGACCCAGCGGGAACGGCAGATTCTGCGATGGATTGAGGAGAACCCGCTCATTTCCCAGCAGGAGCTGGCGGATAAGGCGGGCATCGCCCGGTCGTCGGTGGCGGTGCACATATCCAACCTGATGAAGAAGGGACACATCGCCGGAAAGGGCTATATCGTGTCCACCGCCCCCTACGCCGTAGTGGTGGGAGGGGTGAACATGGACATCGGCGGCGTGTCCAGCGCTCCGCTGGTGCGGGCGGACTCCAACCCCGGCGTGGTGCGCATGAGCCTGGGGGGCGTGGGGCGGAACATCGCCCACAATATGGCCCTTTTGGGGGTGGATACCCGTCTACTCACCGCCTTCGGGGACGACGGCCACGCCCAGCGGATCGCCGCCTCCTGCGGGGAACTGGGCATCGACATCAGCCGGGCCCTCCAGGCGCCGGGGGAGCGCACGTCCACCTACCTCTTCATCGCCGACGAGAGGGGGGAAATGGAGCTGGCCTTATCCGATATGGACATCTACCGCCATATCACCCCGGCGTTTCTGGCCTCCCGGGCCCAGCTGCTGCAAAACGCCCAGCTGGTGGTGGCGGACGCCAACATCCCCGCCGAGGCCATCCAGTGGCTGGCCCAGCACGTGAAGCCCCCTGTCTTTGCCGACCCGGTGTCCACCGCCAAGGCGGAGAAGCTGCGGCCGGTGCTGGGGCGGCTCCACACCCTCAAGCCCAACCGCATCGAGGCGGAGCTGCTGTCCGGGGTGGCCATCACCGGCGAGACAAGCCTGAACCGGGCGGCGGACGCCCTGCTGGAGACGGGCCTGCGCCGGGTGTTCATCTCCCTGGGCGGGGACGGGGTGCTGGCGGCGGACCACAGCGGCCGGGTGCGCCTGCCCTGCTTAAAGGGGAACATGGTGAATACCACCGGATGCGGGGACGCCTTTATGGCGGCGCTGGCCTGGGCCTATTTGGAGGGCACCGCCCTGGAGGACACCGCCCGGGCGGGCCTTGCCGCCGCCGCCATCGCTATGGAGAGCGGCGAGACCATCAACGACGCCATGAGCGTGGAGGCGCTTATGGAGCGGATCGCTTCTTTTTCTGTCTGAAGAAAGAGGGGCAGAAAGAAAGACTTTTTGATTGCAAAACAGCGTTTAGCACGGGCTCAGCACAGCCAATGAAAATAAGGAGGAATTTTACGATGAGCATGAACAAGTATCTGGACGTATCTCCCGAGGTGGCCCAGGCTCTTGCCGCCGGCAAACCCGTGGTGGCCCTGGAGTCCACCATCATCTCCCACGGCATGCCCTACCCCCAGAACGTGGAGACCGCCCTGGCGGTGGAGGGCATCATCCGGGAGAACGGGGCCGTCCCCGCCACCATCGCCATCATCGGCGGGCGGCTGAAGGCCGGGTGCACCAAGGAGGAGATCGAGTATCTGGGCAGGACGGGCACCGCCGTCACCAAGGCCAGCCGCAGGGATCTGGCCATGCTGTGCGCCCGGGGGCAGGACGGGGCCACCACCGTCGCCACCACCATGATTATCGCCCATATGGCGGGCATCAAGGTCTTTGCCACCGGCGGTATCGGGGGGGTCCACCGTGGGGCGGAGACCACCATGGACATCTCCGCCGACCTGGAGGAGCTGGCCCATACCCCCGTCATGGTGGTGTGCGCCGGGGCCAAGTCCATCCTGGACCTGGGCCTTACCCTGGAGTACCTGGAGACCCACGGCGTGCCCGTGCTGGGCTACGGCACCAAGGAGCTGCCCGCCTTCTACACCCGGCACAGCGGGTTTTCCGTGGACTATCAGGTGGACAGCCCCGAAGAGCTGGCGGCGGCCTTCCAGGCCAGCCTGGAGCTGGGCTTCCAAGGCGGGATGCTGGTGACCAACCCCATCCCCGAGGAGTATTCCATGGACCCGAAGGTCATTAACGCAGCCATCGGCGAGGCCCTGGAGCAGGCGGCCGCCAACGGTGTCCACGGCAAGGAGACCACGCCCTTCCTGCTGGCCAAGGTGAAGGAGCTCACCGGCGGGGACAGCCTGGATTCCAACATCCAGCTGGTGTTCAACAACGCCCGGCTGGCCGCCAGGACCGCGGCGTGCCTGGCTCAGTGATACAGCCCCAGCGAGGAGGCCCCCGCCCAGCGGCGGGGGCCTCCTTTTGTCCAACCGTCCGCCCGTGTGGAAGGGTTTTCCTGAAGTCCCAGCAAGCTGAAATGGTTTTTTGCCGCGAAGGATTGTCTTTTTGGCGGAAATGCCGTATAATATCCGCCATGAGGTGATGACAATGCACGTGAAAACCATGCTGGCCGCCCTGCGGGGCGTGACGGCGTATAAGGATTTGCTCACCCAGCCGGTGATGGACGCCGCCCTGCGGCTGCTGACCTGCGCCGCCCAAGGGGACGGCCTGGGCGGGCTGGAAGCCTATACCGACCTGTTCTATCAGCTGCGGGCGGAACGGAAGCCCGGCCTGGGCCATTGGCTGGGGGAGGCCCTGCGGTGGTCGGAGAGTCCCTACCCGATGCTGGCGGAGCGGGGAGACATGGACCCGGCCCTGGAGCAGGCGGCCAAGCTGGATATCTCCGCCTTTGAGCTGCTGGCCAGCGTGGACTGCGACCGGTGGCTGTCCCACCTGGGCAAGCTGCTGGACAGCGACTACCAAGGCGTGCTCACCGGGCTGCCCCGGTGGCAGAGGGGGGTGCCTTTCTCCTTTGAGGGGCTGACGGCGGCCTATCGGAAGGAGGGGGCGGGGCGGTTTGCCCGCTTCCGGGCCTTTGCGTGGGAGAGCGGGAGGCTCATTCCGGTGGGACACCCGGACTGTCCCGCCTCGGACCAGCTGCTTGGTTACGACGGGCAGCGGGCGGAGGTGGAGCGCAACACCCGGGCCCTGGTGGAGGGAAGGTATGTGAACAACGTGCTCCTCTACGGTGAGAGCGGCACGGGCAAGTCGGCCACTGTGAAGCATTTGCTCACCCTGCCCGGGATGGAGGAGCTGCGGCTTATTGAGGCGGACAAGGCGGACCTGGGGGGCCTGCCCGCCCTCATCCGCAGGCTGGACGGGCGGAGGCAGAAATTTATCGTGTTCATCGACGACCTCACCTTCGACCGGGACGACGCCACCTACTCCGTACTTAAAACCATTCTGGAGGGCGGCGTGGAGCGGCGGCCCCAAAATGTGGCCGTTTACGCCACCTCCAACCGGCGGCACCTGGTGCGCCAGACCATCTCTGAGCGGGCGGGGGACGAGATGGACCGCTCCGAGACCATTCGGGAGAAAACCTCGCTGGCGGACCGCTTTGGGGTGCGGGTGCTGTTCCAGGGGCTGGGAAAGGGGGAATTCCTGGCCATGGTGGACAAGCTGGCCGCCCAGCGGGGGCTGGACCTGCCCCAGGAGGAGCTCCACAGCCGGGCGGTGGCCTGGGAGCGGTTTCACGGCGCACAGACGCCCCGCACCGCCCAGCAGTTTATCCTTTCCCTGTGAGCCGGGGAGGAAGTTCCGGCGGACCTTTTCCCGTGGGGACTTTTCCTGCCGGGGGTTGAAAAGCGGGGAGAAGTGTGCTATATTAATGGATGAATTTTCTGCCCCCAGGGGCTTACACCTCACAAGAAGGGAACGATTTCAATATGTCAGGTCATTCCAAGTGGCATAATATCCAAAAGACCAAGGGCGCGGCGGACGCCAAGCGCTCTGCTGCGTTCACCAAGATCGCCCGGGAGATCATCGTGGCCGTCAAGACCGGCGGCTCCGGCGACCCCAACAACAACTCCCGGCTGGCCACCGTCATTGCCAAGGCCCGAGCCGCCAACATGCCCAACGACAACATCAAGCGCACCATTGAGAAGGCCGTGGGCTCCGGCAATGCCAACGACTACGAGGCCATCACCTACGAGGGGTACGGCCCCGGCGGCGTGGCCGTCATTGTGGAGACACTCACCGACAACCGCAACCGCACCGCCTCCGAGGTCCGCCACTGCTTTGACAAGTTCGGCGGCAACCTGGGGGCTACCGGCTGCGTGTCCTGGTCCTTCGACCAGAAGGGCGTACTGGTCATCGAGCGGGAGGACCTGGACGAGGAGACCGCCATGATGGACGCCCTGGACTGCGGCGCGGCCGACTTCGAGGCCGACGAGGACTGCTTCACCGTCTACACCGCCCCGGACGATTTCGGCGCGGTGCTGGCCGCCATGGAGGAGAAGGGCTACGTGTTTGCCTCCGCCAAGGTGGAGATGGTGCCCCAGAACTACGTGGCCTTGTCTGATGAGGGCGATGTCAAGAACATGGAGAAGCTTATCGACATGATGGAGGACAACGACGACGTGCAGAACGTCTGGCACAACTGGGAGGAGTAAACGGCGCAAAAGGCGGGGACAGCCGGAGTGTGCCGTACAAAAACAGAGAAAACCGTTGAGACGGTCATGGGGCCTGTCCTCCGCAGGGCGCGGGGGACGGGTCCCTTTTGCTTTGGGCCGGACCGCCTGCCCGGCGCGGCTCCAGGTTTTTTGCCGCTTTCACCCCAAAAATTTTGATTTTTCCCCTATCTTTTTTTTGACAGATTTGGTATACTACCCTATAATGTGTGAAATATTGCCCGGAGCGCCGTCATGTCCGCGCCGGGCTTCCAGAAACTGATAAATATTGTTGATAGTCAGGAGGGATATCCATGGCAAAGCCCCTGGTGGCCATTGTGGGCCGCCCCAATGTGGGGAAATCCATGCTGTTCAATAAGCTCACCGGCAAACGGCTGTCCATTGTGGAGGACACCCCCGGCGTCACCCGGGACAGGCTGTACGCCCAGGCAGAATGGCGTGGCCGCACCTTTGACCTGGTGGACACCGGCGGCATCGAGCCGGGCACCGACGATCAGATCCTGTCCTTCATGCGGGAGCAGGCGGAGATCGCCATTGCCTCCGCCACCGTCATCGTCTTTGTGTGCGACATCCGCACCGGCATGACCGCCGCCGACCAGGATGTGGCCGGGATGCTTCAGCGCTCCAGGAAGCCGGTGGTGCTGGCGGTGAACAAGATGGACTCCACCGGCCACACCGACCCGGATATGTACGAATTTTACAATTTGGGGCTGGGAG
The DNA here is from genome assembly GCA_947364395.1 of uncultured bacterium. Taxonomy (GTDB): domain Bacteria; phylum Bacillota; class Clostridia; order Oscillospirales; family Oscillospiraceae; genus Enterenecus. Next base: position 10,598 of record CANASS010000017.1, on the reverse strand, counting down.
ACCCCATGCCTGTCTCCGCCGTCCACGGCCACGGCACCGGCGACCTGCTGGACGCCTGCTTTGAATTCTTCCCTCCGGAGGACCAGGAGGAGGAAGAGGACGACGTGGTGAAGGTGGCCATCATCGGCAAGCCCAACGTGGGCAAGTCCTCCCTGGTGAATCGAATTCTGGGCCAGGAGCGGGTGATCGTGTCCGATGTGGCGGGCACCACCCGGGACGCGGTGGACAGTTATCTGGAGAAGGACGGGCAGAAATACCTCATCATCGACACCGCCGGGATGCGCAAAAAGTCCAAGGTGGACGACCGGGTGGAGAAGTTCTCCGTCCTCCGGGCCACCATGGCCATCGAGCGCAGCGATGTGTGCGTTATCATGATCGACGCCCAGGAGGGGGTCACCGAGCAGGACACCAAAGTGGCCGGACTGGCCCATGAGGCGGGCAAGGCCTGCGTCATCGTGGTGAATAAATGGGACGCCATTGAGAAGGACGGCAAGACCATGCAGCGCATGGAGGAGGACGTGCGGCGGGATCTGAGCTATATGACCTACGCCCCGGTGCTGTTTATCTCCGCCCTCACCGGCCAGCGGGTGGACAGGCTGTTCGGCCTCATCGACAACGTGGTGAATCAGGCCGCTATGCGCATACCCACCGGGGTGCTCAATCAGGTGCTCAACGACGCCCAGGCCCGGGTCCAGCCCCCCACGGACAAGGGCAAGCGGCTGAAAATCTACTATATGACCCAGATCGGGGTGAAGCCCCCCCATTTCGTCATTTTCTGCAACGACGCCAAGCTGTTCCACTTTTCTTACCAGCGCTACCTGGAGAACCAGATCCGGGCCACCTTCGGCCTCACTGGGACCCCGGTGCGCATCACCATCCGACAAAAGGGAGATAAGGAGGATTGAACATGCTGAATTCTCGTATGCTGGAAGCGGCGGGTGTCAGCGCCGGCTGGCTGGCGGTGGCGGCCGTCGGCGTGGCCGTGGTGGCCTATTTCCTGGGATGCTTCAACGGGGCCGTGGTGGTGTCCCGCTACATCCTGCGGGACGATATCCGGGACCACGGCAGCGGCAACGCCGGGCTGACCAATTTTTACCGGGTGTTTGGCGGCCCCCTGACGGCGGCGGTCATCCTCAGCGACGCCCTCAAGGCGGTTTTGGCGGTGCTGTTCGCCATGTTCATCGCCGGGCATATCTCGCCGGAGCTGGTCACCCTGTCCAAGTACTGGGCGGGCGCCTTCTGCATGATCGGCCACATGTTCCCCTGCACCTTCCAGTTCCGGGGGGGCAAGGGGGTGCTGTCCGGCAGCGCGGTGGCCCTTATGATCGGCATCGGCGGGGACGGCGCGCTCCCCAGCTGGATCGTCCCCGTGACGGTGTGGGTGGGATTCATCGTGCTGGTGGCCGCCACCCGGTACGTGTCCCTGGGGTCCTGCTGGGGGGGAGCGTCCTTCATCGCGGCCTCCTGGATCGTGTATCAGGACCCGCTGATTTTGCTGCTGGCCGCCGTCATGGGCGGGCTGCTGCTGTGGGGGCACCGGGGGAACATGGTGCGCCTGGTGAAGGGCACCGAGTCTAAGTTCGCCTTCCACAAGGGGAGCCAGTCAAAAAAGACCGGGGCGGAGGAGAGCGGCTCCCCGCCGCCGGAGCCGCCTGCGGAGGAGGAAAAAAAGGACGAGTCCGGTCCAGAGACGGAAAAGGGAAAGAAGGACGGAAAATAAAAATCAGGCCCCGCGCACTGCGCGGGGCCTGATTTGCTTCCCTATGGAATCACACGGCGCGGGTGACCTTGCCGGAGCGGAGGCAGCGGGTGCACACATAGACGTGCTTGGGCGCACCGTCCACCACAGCCTTGACGCGCTTCACGTTGGGCTTCCAGGGGCGGTTGGAGCGGCGGTGGGAGTGGGACACCTGGATGCCGAAGTTCACGCCTTTGCCGCAGAACTCGCATTTGGCCATATTGACTAACCTCCTCGCTGGTTGAAATTCGTTCAAACGATAACTACATTATGCTACCATAGGGATGAGAAAAAATCAAGTGTGAATTTGCTGGATTTGCTATTTTTTTCGGGGACAGAATGTGGTAAGATAGAAAATGAATATCACTACAATAAGGAGCGTGACTGGATTGGCGGGCAAGACTGGCATCAAGCTGGGAACCATCATCGACAACTTTCACCTGAATGTATTGTACGGGCCGGAGGGCTACCGGGAGAAGCTCATCACCATTGACGACGTGAACCGTCCCGGCCTCCAGCTCACCGGGTTTTTCGACTACTTTGACCGGGAGCGGATGCAGCTGCTGGGCCTGGTGGAGATCTCCTACCTGGAGGGGATCACGCCCGCCATGCGGGCGGCGGTGTTCGACAAGCTGTTTTCCTACCACACCCCGGCGGTCATCTTCGCCCGGGGGCTGAAGCCCTACCTGGAGTGCATGGAGATGGCCCGGAAGCACGATCAGGCCATCCTCGGCACCCAGGAGAACACTTCCAGCATCATGAGCACCATGATCGCCTACCTGCGCACCGCCCTGTCCCCCACCATCACCCGCCACGGCGTGCTGGTGGAGGTGTACGGCGAAGGGGTCATGCTGGCGGGGGAGTCGGGCATCGGCAAGAGCGAGACCGCCATCGAGCTGGTGAAGCGGGGCCACCGCCTCATTGCCGACGACGCCATCGAGATCCGCCGCAACCCCAGCGGAGGGCTCATCGGCACCGCGCCGGAGCTGATCCGCTACTATATTGAGCTGCGGGGCATTGGGGTGGTGGACGTGCGGCGGCTGTTCGGTATGTCCGCCGTCAAATTCGACAGCTCAATCGACATGGTGATCGAGCTGGAGAACTGGCAGGACGGCAAGCTGTACGACCGGCTGGGGGCGGATGTGCACTTTACCACCCTGCTGGACGCCCGGGTGCCCACCATCACCATTCCGGTCCGGCCGGGGCGGAATCTGGCGGTGGTCATCGAGGTGGCCGCCATGAACAACCGGAACAGGAAAATGGGCTGCAACGACGCCCTGGAGCTGGCTATGCAGGTGGACAGCCACATAGACCAAAAGTATTTGGAGATGAACCCTGAATGACCGCAGGGGACTGATCCCCGGCCCAGCGCCGGGGGCGCGGAAGGGAGGAGGACGAAATGGGTCCCAGCACCTGGGAACTGATACTGCGGCTGGCACTGGCCGCCCTGTTCGGCGGCGTCATTGGGGTGGAGCGGGAGATCCGGCTGAAGGGAGCGGGTATCCGCACCCATCTGATTGTGGCCTTCGCCTCCTGCATGATGATGCTGGTGTCCAAGTACGGCTTTTTCGACATGATGGGCTACGAGGCGGTGAAACAGGACCCGGGGCGGATTGCCAGCGGGCTGGTCACAGCCATCGGCTTCTTGGGAGCGGGCACCATTTTCGCCCGCCGGAGGGGGGTCACCGGCCTGTCCACCGCCGCCGGGCTGTGGGCCACGGTGGGCATCGGCATGACCACGGGAGCGGGTATGTACCCCGTCAGCGCCGTGGGCACGGTGTTTTTGGTGGTGGTCCAGGCCGCCCTCCACCGGGACCACGACGTGCTGGGCACCGCCGCCGGCGTGCTCCAGATCCAGATCGACGACCGGCCCGAGGCGCTGACCGGGGTGATGGCGGAGCTGTCGGTGCTGGGGCTGGAGCCCCGCTCCTGCAAATATGAGCGCAGCGGCGGCGTTTTGTCCATCGAGCTCTCCCTGGACCGGCTGCCCTTCCCTGAGCGGGAGCTGAACCGGCTGCTGTCCCCGCTGATGAAGCACCCCTATGTGAGAGCCATCCTCTGGTGAGGGTGGCTTTCAACAAAGTGGGGATCTTTTTGCAAAAAGACTGTCTTTTTCCCGGCAGTTGTGGTATGATGGTCCCCGCATACCCTGAACATTGAAAAGGAGCGGCGTTTCAACATGATAACAGTCACCGACCTGAGCCTCAATTACAGCGGCACCCCGCTGTTTTCCCACGTGGACCTGCAGTTCGACCGGGGCAACTGCTACGGCATCATCGGCGCCAACGGCGCGGGCAAGTCCACCTTTCTGAAAATTTTGTCCGGCGAGCTGGACTCCACCTCCGGCGAGGTGTCCATACTGCCCAACATCCGCATGTCCGTCCTGAAGCAGGATCAGAACGCCTACGACGCCTACAATGTGATGGATACCGTCGTCATGGGCAATCAGCGGCTGTACGACGTGGGCAGGGAGAAGGAGGCCCTCTACGCCAAGGAGGAGATGACGGACGAGGACGGGCTGCTGGCATGCCAGCTGGAGGAGGAGTACGCCGAGCTGGGAGGCTGGGAGGCGGAGAGCAACGCCAGCCGCATCCTCCAGGGTCTGGGGGTGGGCACCGAGTACCACGAGAGCGGCATGGCCACCCTGGACCCCCGCCTGAAGGTGAAGGTGCTGCTGGCCCAGGCGCTGTTTGGCAATCCGGACCTGCTGATGATGGACGAGCCCACCAACAACCTGGACATTGACGCGGTGAACTGGCTGGAGGATTTTCTGCTGGACTTTGAGGGCACCGTCATCGTGGTGTCCCATGACCGGCACTTCCTCAACACCGTGTGCACCCATATCGTAGACATTGACTACAACAAGATCAGGATGTACGTGGGCAACTACGACTTTTGGTACGAGTCCTCCCAGCTGGTACAGCAGCTGGTGAAGAACCAGAACAAGCGCAACGAGGAGAAGATCAAAGAGCTGCAGGACTTTATCTCCCGGTTCTCCGCCAACAAGTCCAAGTCCAAACAGGCCACCGCCCGGCGCAAGCTGCTGGACAAGCTGACCGTCCAAGAGATGCCCGCCTCCTCCCGGCGCTACCCCTTTGTGGGCTTCACCCCCGACCGGGAGGTGGGTAAGGATATTTTGTTTGTCACCGACGTATCCAAGACCATTGATGGGGTGAAGGTGCTGGACAAGGTGTCCTTCATCGTCGGGCACGACGAGAAGATCGCCTTCGTGGGGGACAATGAAAATGCCCACACGGCCTTGTTCAAAATTCTCTCCGGGGAGATGGAGCCCGACGAGGGCAGCGTGAAATGGGGCCAGACCGCCAGCTTCTCCTACTTCCCGAAAGACAACAACCCCTATTTTGAGGACTGTGAGGACGACTTGGTTCAGTGGCTGCGCCAGTTCTCCAAGGACCCCCAGGAGCAGTACCTCCGGGGCTTCCTGGGCCGGATGCTGTTCTCCGGCGAGGAAGTCCACAAGCCGGTGAAGGTGCTGTCCGGCGGGGAAAAGGTGCGGTGCATGCTGTCCCGGATGATGCTGTCCGGGGCCAACGTGCTGCTGCTGGACCAGCCCACCAACCATTTGGATTTGGAGTCCATCGCCGCGCTGAACAAAGGGTTGGAGGCCGTCAAGTGCAACGTGCTGGTGGCCTCCCACGACCACCAGCTGATCCAGACCGTGTGCAACCGGGTGTTTGACTTTACCGCCGGCGGCAAGCTGATTGACAGTAAGACCACCTATGACGAGTATTTGGAGCGCCTGCACCAGCAGGAGGCGTGAGAGGGAAAGCCCCGGGCAGCGGCCCGGGGCTTTTGCTCAACCGTTTTCGTAGGCCAGGCGCAGCTTTTCCAGGGCCTTTTTTTCGATGCGGGACACATCGCGCCCCGCTTATTGTAAGCGATTGCCCCTAAGAATTCGCTTCCAACTGACGGAAGCGGAACTTGATGATGATTTGCTTGTCGGCGGTCAGCTCCACCCGTTCGATCAGGCTGACCAGCAGCTCCCGATTGGTGGAGGCGGTTTCCAGGAACCGTTCCACCAATTTTTTTGCCAGGTCAACCTGTTCCGCCGGGGAGTAGTCCGGACGGTCCAGCTGGCTGAGGCGCTGTTCCAGGGCGGCACGGTCGGTCTTGACCTTGGTGTAGATGCGCTGAAAGTCAGCTTCATCCAGAATGCCGCTGAGCTTATCCATGTAAACCTTGTCCAGATGGATGGTCAAGCTCTCGATTTTGGCTTTCAGCGATGCAATCTCCTTTTCGTTGCTGGCTTCCGCCAGCGCCTTTGCTACCTCTCGCTTGGCCGCAGGCAGTAGCTGGTCTGCCCGAAGGTATTGCCAGCAGACCTCCTGTACCTTCTCAATCACCGCCTGGGTAACGGTCTGCTCCTTGATCGTGTGGCTGGTGCAGACCCCCGCCTTGGTGAAACGCTGGTAGGTGCGGCAGACGAAATACAGCTTATCCTCCCCCGCCGCGTTTTTCCGGTTCAGCACCGCCAGCGGATAGCCGCACTCATGGCAGAAGATCAGACCCTTCAACAGAAAATCATAAGTCCGACTGCGGGTGTGTCTGCGGCTGTTGACCAGGGCCCGTACCTTGTCGAAGGTCTCCTGGTCGATGATCGGCTCGTGTGTGCCCTCTACCACCACCCAGTCCCGGCGATCCTGCTTGATGCACTTTTTGGATTTGTAGTTAATCTTTCGGGTACGTCCCTGAACCATACTTCCGATGTAAGTCTCATTTTGTAGCATATCGGAAATGCGCTCACTGCTCCACAACCCGGTGTAGGGGCCGGGATTGGCCACCGGCAAACCAGCATAAGTCGCTGGAGTGGGGACCCCCGTTTCATTAAGCCAAACAGCGATTTTTCGGCAGCTCATGCCGTCCAGTGCCATGCTGAAAATCCGTCGCACCATCAAAGCTGCTTCGTCGTCAATGACGATTTTGTTTTTCTCCGTAGGGTGCATTTTGTAACCATAGACCGGCTTGCCGCCAATGAACAGGCCCTTGCGCTGCTTGTCATGCTTGACGCTGGAAATCTTTTTGGAGATGTCCTTGGCGTACATATCGTTCATGATGGCCCGGAAGGGTGTAATATCGTTGGCCGTGGAGTCCACCCCGGTGTCGATGCCGTCCAGCAGGGAGATGTAGCGGACCCGGTGTTCTGGGAAGTACCGCTCCATATAGTGACCGGTCAGGATGTAGTCGCGGCCTAAGCGGCTTAGGTCCTTGGTGATGACCATGTTGACCTTTCGGGCCTCGATGTCGGCGATCATGCGCTGGAAATTCGGCCGGTCGAAGTTCGTTCCGCTCCATCCGTCATCAATGTAGGTATCATAGACACTCAAACGGTGCTGCTGGACAAATTCATTGAGCAGAGATTGCTGGTTGTTGACACTCTCAGATGGACCTTCACTTTCATCCTCCTTTGATAATCTGATGTATAATGCCACATGGTAGTCCATGGGATTGCTTATCTCTAAGTACATATCACACCTCCCGAGATAAGCGGCCATTCATCACTATCATTACACTGTTTTGCACCCCCATTTTGCAACGTCTCGCAACTCTTTCTTCAGAAAAGACTTGAACGAACTTTGGATGATCTCCATAAGGGAACAGGTTTCCTCTGTAAAATAACAAATTACGGTCAAATCTTTGGATTTCAAAGAAACACCTCCAGGATTGAGATGGTAAAGCATATGCAGAGAATTGTATTTGCTTGCCTCTGTGAGCAAAAAGAAAAGCGATGGGCCAGGCGGCTCATCGCAGTTTTATGGCGTTCCTTCCAATGGAATGATAGAAAAACATTTAGATATGAAGATTTTGTGGGGGTGGCTCAAAACGCTACGCAGTGCGTCGCATTTTCTCGCTTTAAGCAAGATAGTCATAGCAACGAGGTAATTTTGGATTTCATATAGGTGTCAAACAGTCTCTTGTGCTCCAGTTTAATTGCGGGAAACGCATCATATTGCTGAAACTCAGGTCTGCTGGTGATACCCATTGAAAAACAGTGCGCAAAGAATTCTGGTGCCTGATTTCGATATGTTGTGCTGAGGCCTGGAAAGAACAACTCTCCAAAAGTGAAAAAATCTTCTGGAACAGCAGAAATATCACCGGTCAGGCTTAGATTAAGAACGTGCCCCAACTCATGGAGTAGAATACTTTCAAGCGACGATTTTTCATCTCCCTTTCGATGGAACAAATAGATGTCACAGCAAAAGGAATCGTCTTGGTAAATACGGGGCCTGCTCAGTGCATCAAACTGGCGATGACTACATCCAGCGGACAGGATCATCAATTTTCCGTTTTTTAGAACCTTCTCTGAATAGTGGTCTTGTTGATCTAAATAGCGTAGAATATTATCAATGGCGGCCACAGATAGCTGCGCACCTTCAGATGGTGAAAAATCTGATTTCATTTGATCTACCAGCATATTCAGCTTGGATACAAGATCCCTTCTGGTATCACCGTGGGGCCAATTCTGATAAAGGTAAAGCTCTACTGCCCACTGGTGACCTTGGATACACCACTGAGGATGCTTGTCCAAAACAGCACCTTTCATCGCTGAAATATAGGTCTGCTCTACATGGTTATAAAGTCTTTTGATTTTTACTTTTTCTGGTGGGTCCTGTGAGAGTAATCCTGCTAATACACTTGCTAACTCGCAAAAGTTGTTTGCACTAAATTCAAACACAAAACATCCTCCTTTCTTGACTAATTTCTGAGTTTTTCCTACAAATAAACACTATAGAAAGGATACACCGATTTATATACGATGAATCGTCCGACTCCTAAGTGTGCGTAGTTCGTCCGCCAGTGGCACCAAAAATTCCATATGCGTCCGTAGCTCAGCAGGATAGAGCGTCCGCCTCCTAAGCGGAAGGCCAGCGGTTCGAATCCGCTCGGGCGTACCACTTTTGCCGCAAACAACGCTGTTTGCGGCATTTTTCTACACAAAAAGTTCCGCACAAAACCGTTGACATTTACAGAGTATTGCGAAAAATATAGTATTGGCACTGGCAAATAAAAACGAAGTGATTTGTGGCTTTTTTCTAATTTGGCACCACCTGGCTCACACCGCTGAATCGGCCCTTCCTACATTTTGACCGTTCAGAACACTGGCTAACAGCTCACGTAGCTCAGGAGATTTCTGCAGTTGATCCACAAGAGCAGCAAGATCAAAGCCTGCAGGGGCGGGCGGTTCCGGGGCCCGGACACCGCGCAGGTCAGGATTAGAATAGAACGCAGCCTCAAACTTTTGAGCATTGACCTTCCGATCCTCGTCAATGATATGCGCATAGATTTCCGTCAGCATCTGTGCCTGTGCATGGCCGGTATCGCCTTGGGTCGCTTTGAGGTCACCATGATTTAACTTCAGCTTGTATGTCGCACTGGAGTGACGCAGGGAATGGAATACCACATTCGGAAGCTGCGCATCCCGCTTGAGCCGGTTGAAAGCGTTCTCAATTACCTTCGTTTCGCAAGGTCGGCCATTGGCCAATGCAATCACGAGGTCATGATCTTGATACTCGCTGCCAAGGAAATCTTTCTGCTTTTCCTGTGCCTCTTTCCACTCTCGCAGGATATAGGCCAGGGTTTCAGGGATCCATACTTTTCGGACGCTGGTTTCCGTCTTGGGAGTCTTGAGGACAATTCTCGTCTTTTGCCCCTCTAAATACATGGTGCGAGGGAAAATTTTGATGATCTCCTCTTTGCCCAAAGTTTCAATCGTTTCCTCTTTCACCCTCGCCAGTTCTTTGTCAATCACAATATAGGCATCATTACGGACTATATTTTCATCCGAAATGTGGGTATTCTCCCAAGTAAGCCCCAGAATCTCCCCCATACGCATGGAACAGGCAAAGGCAAGGTTCATTGCTACATAGAGTTTCGGGTCACGGCAGGCATCCAGTGCATCGCTGATTGTCTGCACATCCCAAATGGCACGCGGCACCTTTTTCACTTTTGGCAGGGTCGTATCCTCAAAAGGATTTCGCTCCACAATTCCCCAGCGCACCGCCTGCTTGAAGGCAGACCTCAAAAGCTTGTTGACTCGTTCGATATTGTTGGGTGAAAGGAATTCTGTTTTGGGTGCCCGATTATTGACGGTGACACTTTTCGTTTTCTGCAGCCGGGTAATCAGACGATCTGCCGCAAGACAGTCGATGCTCTGGACCAACTCTGTTCCAATGAGCGGATTGATGTAGTTCCGGATTAAGGCTGTGTTGGATTCATAGGTATGTGGACCCCACTTCTTTTCCCCATAAAGTTCGACGAAGTTGTCCAAAAACTCACTGACAGTCAGTTTGCTGGGGGCAATGAAACGATTGACTTTCTGCTTATACTCCACCTCAGCCTTACGCTTTTTCGCCTCTGCCTCGGTGTCGTAGGGTTCCCATTTTTGCTTGCGCTCACCAGTTTCGGTGATGTAGTAGTAGACGACATTGAATTTGTTTCTGCGTTTTTTGATAGACGCCATGATTACACTCCTCTTTTAAGTAATCTGGCTATCTAACCATTCATCAAAGGATTTTTTGGATATGCGAATTGCTGTTCCGATTCGTACCGTTTTGAAATGTCCCTTTTTTACAAGTTCATATGCGGAAGATGTGCTGATTCCTAAAAGGTTTGCAATTTCCTCTACACGATAGACCCGCTTATCAGGGACACTGTTGTGCTGCATATTGTTGGTCCCCATTGCAGCAGCCTCCTTTCGTCAAGGCCAATATGCAGCTGCTCTACGAAGATTAGTATAGCAGGCTGCACAAGTCCGTTCAAGTTTTAAATCAATTAAAGTTATCAATAATGAGCAACGGGCGGCGGCTGGCTGGACCGCTCCACAGGACTTACCTCCGCGGCT
>CANASS010000016.1 GCA_947364395.1 uncultured bacterium | reverse complement strand
AAACTGGACCTCACTTTTCTGTGAAGTCCAGCTTTTCTTAACTTAATGACATTGACCCAGGCGGTATCGCCGTTTTTCAGCCAGACCCGCAGCCGGTATTGGCAGCCCGGCTCCATGTCCACCTGCTTTTCAAACTCCATCGTGTAGGCGGACTCCGGCACGGCCTGACGCAGCCGGGTTTTATAGGCGTTGTGCCAATAGAGGTCGTCCCGGTAGTGCTCCACCGGCCCAAAGGCCTTTTGAGCCAGCTCCACGCTCTCCTCGTACTGAGCCAGGATGCGGGAGGTTTCCATCAGCTGGGCAATAGTGAAGCGGTGCGTATGGCCGTCAACGGTCAGCTGAACGCAGTCCTCCCGCTTTCCCTCGACTTCAAAGACAAAGCCTTCCTTGACCACAGTGCTGGGACCCATCCAATGTCCCGTGGTGGTGGACATGTAGGTAGTCATGTGGAAGCGGCAGCCCTGGTCCGTCACGTCATAAAGCCTCTGCCCAAAGCTGTTCCAGGCCCGCTCCACGCTCACCAGCCGGGGGGCCTCCAGAGAGCCGTCCCACTCCCGCACCAGCATGTCCGGGTAGGTGCGGGGGTTGGGCCCCCAGCCAAATTCCACGGCGAACTTTACCCGCAGGGTCTCGCCCGCGGCGGCGGGCCTGCGCTCCCAGGTCCCGGAGTGGACCGCCATCTCATCCAGAATGTTGTTCTTCAAAATCTCCACCCGGTCGATGGCGTCGGCGGCCTTTACGGAAAAGCGCAGCTGATGCCTGCCCGCAGGGACGGCCGACCCCATAGGGTATCCGCCGATGGTGAAGTCGATGTCCATCCGGCTGCGGCTGACGCCGTATACTCTCCGGGCCCGCATACCCTCCCAGATCGCCTGCTTGGTGCAGTCCTTGGCCAGCACGCACATGCTCCCGTGGTCGTACACCGCCGGAACGCTGTGGTTGTCCCCCGAGGCGATGCACCCCACGTGAAGGCCCAGCTCCAATCCCCGCTCGTAGCAGGTCTCGCCGGTCCGGGGACCCATGTGGAGGTGGCGCTCCATCTCTATGGGGCCGGTGTCGTTCTCGCTGCACCCATGGCTGGAGAAGATCTCGGCAAAGGGGGAGAACTCCTCATCGTGGGTGCTCCAGTTCTTGCCGCGGCTCCTCAGCTGGTAGGCCACATGGTGGGGGATGGCGATGGCTTCCACCCCCTGATAAGCCTGCCGCAGCTCCTCGTAGCGCATGGGGTGCTCCATGGCGGCGTCGTTGTCCAGAAAGAACACGTTGTGGTCCCCGTCCAGGCCGCTGCCCTGCCACTCATAGCCCATGAACATGGGGTAGCCCTCCGCGTTGACTTGGCGGGTCTTTTCCCGGACCAGCTCCCAGTCCGCCGCAATCTCTTCGGCGGAGCACAGGTCCTCCAGGGCCGCCCCCGTTTCCGTGCGGGTCATCTGGAAGGGGTAGTAGGCGATGGGCCAGAAGTCCAGGACCTGCCGGGCGTGCTCCACCCAGCGGTCCAGCTCGCCCATCTGGTTGTGGTGAATGTTGCTGTGCAGGTCTGTCCACAGTTTTTTCATAGGCGCTTTGTCACTCCTCGTCTTTCATAAACTGTTGGGTGGCGCTGCGCTGCTTGGCGTCGCCCTTTTTCAGCAGGATGACCAGCACCACCGTGAGGATGATGAAGGCCAGGCAGATGGGCCGCGTCAGGAAGATGGACCAGGAGCCGCCCGACATGACCAGGGAGTTGCGCAGGTTGGATTCCGCCGTGGGGCCCAGCACCATGCCCAGCACGATGGGCACCGGGGGAAAGTCCATCTTCTGCATCACATAGGCGACGGCGCCGAACAGGAGCATCACATACACGTCCATCTCCGAGCGGGCGATGGCGAACGCGCCGGTGCAGCAGATCACCACCAGGGCGGCGGTGAGCAGGTCCTGGGGGATGTGGGTGATTTTGACAAACAGCTTGAGCAGGTACTTCCCCTGGACAAACATGAGGACCTGGGCGATGACGCAGCCGATGAGCACCGCGTACACCACGGGGCCGGAGGTGGAGAACAGCTTCGGCCCCACCACCAGCCCGTGCATGGTGAACGCGCCCAGCAGGGTGGCCGAGACCACGTCGCCGGGGATGCCCAGGGTCAGCAGAGGGATGAGGGTGGCCGCCGTCGCGCCATTGTTGGCCGACTCCGGGGCGGCCACGCCCTTGATCTCGCCCTGGCCGAACTTGTCGCCCGGCTTGGCGCACCGCTTGGCCTCGTTATAGGCCAGGAAGGAGGCGATGGCGCCGCCGGTGCCGGGAATTGCGCCGATGAACGCGCCGATGAAGGAGGATTTCAGCATGGTGGGCAGGGTCTTTTTCACGTCGCCCGGGGTGATGTGATCGTCCTTGGCGACATCGCCCAGCTCGGAGGTCTGCACCGTCTCGGTCTGGTTGATGCGCCCGATCATCTGGGCAATGGCGTACACACCCAGCAGCACCGCCAGCATTTTTACCCCGTTGTACAGCTGGAAGTTGCCGAAGGTGAACCGGGACAGGCCGCTGACGCTGTCGATGCCCACCGTGGCCAGCAGGATGCCCAGCCCGCCGCTGATGAGGCCTTTGAGCAGGCTCTTTCCGCTGACGGAGGCGATGACGGACAGGCCGAAGATGGCCAGCGAGAAGTATTCCGGCGCGCCGAAGGTGATGGCCACCTTGCTGATCTGGGGAGCGAAGAACAGCAGGCACAGCGCGCTGATCAGCCCGCCCACGGTGGAGGCCGTCAGGGCCATGTCCAGCGCCCGCCGGGGCTGCCCGCCCTGGCACATGGGGTAGCCGTCGATGAGGGTGGCGGCCGCCGCGTTGGTGCCGGGGGTGTTGATGAGGATGGCGCTGATGGAGCCGCCGAAGTTAGAACCGAAAAAGATGGCGGCCAGCATCAGCAGGGCGGGCACCGTACCCATCTGGAAGGTGAAGGGCAGCAGCACGGTGATGGCCAGGTTGCCGTTCAGCCCGGGGATTGCCCCGAAAATGATGCCGATGAACAGCCCGATGTTGACGAAAATGAAATTCTCAATGGTGAAAAGATTTCCCAGCGCGGCGATGATGGTCTCTCCCATAACATGATCCCTCCCCTTCGCTCAAGGCATCTGGATATGCAGCACCTGGGAAAACAGCAGGTACAGCGCCGCCACCAGCGCCAGCACAACCGCATAGAACAGCTTTCGCCTGGAGCGCAGGAACACCAGGGTAACCACGCCCAGAAACGCCGTGGACAGCAGGAAGCTCTTTGTGAACAAAATGGCGTATACCAGCAGGACGGCCATATAGGCCAGGGCCTTGGCCTCTTTTTTCACATCCAGCTCCTTGACCACGTCCTTTTTCAGCAGCAGGCTCTGGATCAGCAGGGCCGCGCCGCACACAATCCACAGCGCCGCCACAACGCAGGGCACCGTCCGGGAGGTGATCCCGTAGGTGACGGCGTAATCCTCACCGATCTGCCGGGGAATGAGAATCAGGCAGATGACCCCCAGGGCGATGCTCGCCACGCCGGCCGCCGCGTTGGAGCGTTAACGGATCTTCATGACATCATTCCTTTCTCGCTGCCCTGGGGCAGCCTCACTTGTGATGGGAAGGCCTCAGCGCGGACAAGCCATGGCTGAGGCCTTCCCCGCCGCCGGACAGGCCCCGGCGGCGGGACCTGTTCTTACTTACTTGGCGTAATAGGTTTCATAGGCGCTCTGGCACATGGAGGCGGTGTCAGCAATGATCTGGCGGATCGTCTCGCCGTCGGCCAGGTCGGGCACATAGCTGGCGTTGGCGGCCAGTTCCTTGAACTCCTCGGTCTCGCTGTAATCCAGAATGGCCTGATAGATGGCGGCTACGTCGTCAGGGTTGGCGTCCTTTCGGGTCATCAGGAAGTTGCAGGTCTGGAACACGATGTCATAGCCCAGGGACTTGGCGGTGGGCACCTCGAACCCGTCGTAGCGGGTGAAGGGCTCGTCGGAAAACACCAGCACCGGGACCAGGGCGCCCTCTTCCACATACTGCGCGCCCACCGTGGAGGTAGCTATCGCGCACGCCACATTGCCGCCCGCCAGAGACAACAGGCTCTTGGCGCCGCCGTCGGTGGTGACCGCCTCAGCGTCGATGCCGGCCTGGCCGAACAGCATGGTCAGCAGCATGTGGCTGGCGTCGCCGGGGGCCTGGGAGGCGAAGAGCAGCCGGTTGCTCTTGGCGTACTCCTGGAGGTCCTCCCAGCTGTTCAGGCCGCTGTTGCCGGGGGCGACGAACAGAATCTGGTTGTCGGAAACCAGGTTGCACACGAATTGGTAGTCCTCCAGCTTCATGGTCACATCCGGATTGAACAGGGGCGCCAGGGTGAACATGGCGATGCCGCCCACCATCAGCTCGGTGGCGTCCGGCGCGGTCCCGTCCAGATCGGCGGCGGCCACGGCTCCGTTGGCGCCGGTGAGGTTGTTCACCACGGCGCTCTTGCCATAGGTTTTCTGCAGGCCCTGGGCGATGATGCGGGCGATGGTGTCGGCGGAGCCTCCGGCGGCGAAGGGTACGCGCATGTTAAAGTCTTTGCTGGGCTTGAAGGCGTCCGCGGTAACGTTCTCAGGCGCTTTGCTTTCTGCGGGGGACTGGCTCTCAGCGGCGGCCTTGCTCTCTTGGGGGGGAGGGCTGTTGGTTTCCCCGGGGCCGCAGGCGGTCAGGGAAAAGGCCATCGCGGCGGACAGCAGCAGCGCGAGCATCTTTTTTTTCATTTTGATCCACCTCTTAAAAAATTTTGATCGTTCAAGGGGGCCTGCCAGCTGTTTTCCTCCAGCAGGATCTCCCCATGGAACACGAATTGTTCCGCCGCCGGCCTGTCATAGCCCAGCAGATGGCGGAATATGGCCTCTCCGGACCGGTAGCCCTGGGCGAAGGGGGACTCGCCAATGGCAAAATCCAGCTTCCCCAGCCGGATCAGCGGCCCGGTCTTTCGCCGGTGCCCGAAGCAGAAGCGGATGCCGTCAAACTGTCCGTAGGTCTCCAGCGCCTCCAGGCAGGGTTCCGGCTCTGCGGTATTGATATAGAGCGCATTGGCCTGGGGGCAGGCCATGAGGGCCTCCAGCGTCGTTTGGTAGATCTGCTCCCGGTCCTGGGCAGTCTCCTTGACGGCGCAGATCCGGTAGCGCCCCCGCCACTCCCCCAGGTAGGACAAAAAGCCGTCGATCCGGTCCCGGTGGCTGCTGATCTGCATGGAGCCGGTGCAGACAAGGATCTCCAACGGCTCGCTGCGAAAGAATTTGGTCAGCACATTGGCCATGAGGCGGCCGTCCTGATAGTGGTCCTGGCCCACGAAGCACAGCTTTTTGGCGGCGGGCACGTCGGCGGTGCACAGCACCACGGGGACGCCCCGCTGGGCGAAGCCGTCCAGGGCCTGATGGACGGCGGGGGTGTCCATGGGGTAGATAATGAGGCCGTCCAGGTCCTCCTGCGCCAGGGAGCGCAGAATTTCCAGCTGCTCTTCCACGGTCCACTGAACGATGTCCCGGTACTGGAATACGATATTGTAATCCCGTATCTCCGCCTCGATGGTGCGCAGGCCCTCATAAATCTGGGCCGCAAAGCTGTTCATGTCCTGTGCGCGGACCACCACGGCCACCGTCCGGGCACGGCGCTGCATGGCCATGGCCTTGCCCACGATGTTTTGAGCGTAATCATTTTTCCGGCAGATCTCCAGCACCAGGGCCTCGGTCTCCTTGGACACCCGGCCGCGTTTGTGCAGCACCCGGTCCACCGTGCCGATGGACACCCCGGCCTGGGCCGCGATCTGCTTGATGGTGAGCTTTGCCATCTACATCCCTCCCTGTTCTGCCTGGGGCGCGGGCCGCCTCCACGGGTCCTGTACATGCCGCACCCGTTCCGACGCGGTGAACGTGTCGGGATTCCACTCGGGATGGGCGGGTCCCAGGCGGGACAGCAGCCGATAGCGCTCCAGGCAGTCCTGATAGTCCGCCCGGCGGTCCGGCCCGGCGGGGGAGCGGTTCAGCCTGTCCCCCAGCTGTGCGCACAGCCCGGGGTAGTCTCCCGCCAAATTGCGCTCCTCACCGGGGTCCCGCTCTGTGTCGAACAGCAGGACGTGCTCCTGTCCGCCGCTGTACCGGATGAACTTTTTGCCGTCCCGGTGGATCATCCGGCCCACCCAGGGCACGCCGTCCAAGGTTTCATAGAACTCCGCCACCGCCTGACGGTCCTCCAACGCCCCGCTGCACAGCGCGGGGACCAGGGAAATTCCGTCGGCGCTGGGAAACGGGGGCGTCTGGTTCAGCTGGCACAGGGTGGGGCCGACATCCATGATGCTCACCGAGGCGGACGACCGGCCCCGCCCAATGCCGTCGCCCGCAAACACCAGCGGGATTTTGGCCGAGCGCTCGAAAAAGGTCTGCTTTCCGTAAAGTCCTTTGTATCCAATCTGGTCTCCGTGGTCTGAGAGGTATACAAACACGCCCTTCCGGCCCGTCCTGTTCAGATACCGCTGGAACGCTCCGTAAACCTGACCAATCTGCTGGTCCATCTCCTCGATCAAGGCGTAATAGGCACACCGCAGTTCCACAATGTCCTCCCAGGGCGCTTCCTGGACCTTCCTGCGCAGCGGGGGAATCTGGTACTCCAGGGTCTCCGCCCGGCAGGAGGACTGGAACAAGGGGCGCAGGCGGTCCATCCGCGGGCCGTCGGCGATATAGGGGAAATGAGGCCCATAGGTGCCCACCACGATGAGCTGGGGCCGGTCGTGGTCCCGGGACAGGTAGTCCAGCACCGCAGCCGTCACCTGCCGGTCATACTCCCGAACCGGCGTATCGCCGCTGCCGATGAGCTCCAGACAGCCCTGCTGGCGCAGGCCCTTGGCGTACTCCCGCAGGTCGGGGCGGCAGGCTGCGGAGTATCCCCAGTAGCTGCCCGTGAAGTCCTTGCCCAGCCGCCTGGTGAAGCCGTGTCTGAAATCCATCCCCACAAAGTGCATCCGGCCAATGAGCACCGACTGGTAGCCCGCCAAAGCGTGGAGATGGGCAAAGGTCACCTCGCTGCTGCGGTAATCGCCCTGGTTGTCGAACACCCCCAGCCGGGAAGGCATCCGCGCCGTCATCAGGGCGGCCCGGGCCGGGACGCATAGAGGGCAGGCGGTATAAGCGTTGTCGAATACCATGCCGGACGCCGCGATTCGGTCCAGCTCGGGAGTTTGGCACAGGGGGTCGCCCATGAATCCGGCGGCCCCGGCACTGTGCTGGTCGCTGCAAAAGACAAGTATGTCGTATCTGCCTTCGCTTGCTGCGGAGCCGGTCATAGATGCACCCTCCTCTCTGTGCGAAATGTCTAAAAACAAAAGTGCGTTAACATTACCGCATCATCAACATCAACTATACACGCTCCAATCGTCCCTGTCAACGCCCTTTTGCATTTTTGGCGGTTATGGAAGTTTCCCGCATCTGAATCTGTGCAACATGCTCAAAAATCCGCAGAAAAGAGGCCTCCGGCATCACCGGCAAACCGCTCCAGAGGGCCGTGACCGGGGTGTGCTGAAACGGGGTGAATATGAGGTCAAGCCCCTCAACACCGTCTGATTCAAGCAGTCCATGCGTCGCCCCCGCCCTGCTTGGCCAGGTAAAAGCGGGTGATACAGGCATTGGCGGAGGGGAGAAGCATAAAAAAGGGCCCAGGAACGAATTCCTGGGCCCTTTCGCGGGTCGTTATTTGAATATAAGCATGTTCGAGGTTAGATCGCCGGGAACAGGTGCAAAGGAAGCTTACTTCAGCTCCACCTTGCCGCCGGCCTCCTCGATCTTCTTCTTCAGCTCCTCGGCCTCGTCCTTGGACACGGCCTCCTTCAGGGTCTTGGGAGTGCCCTCCACGGCGGCCTTGGCCTCGGCCAGGCCCAGGCCGGTGATCTCGCGGACCACCTTGATGACCTTGATCTTGGCGGCGGCGTCGAAACCGGCCAGAACCACGTCAAACTCAGTCTTCTCCTCCACAGCGGCGGCGGCGGGGCCGGCGGCGGGAGCGGCCATGGCGGCGGCGGAAACGCCGAACTCCTCCTCCAGAGCCTTGACCAGGTCGTTCAGCTCCAGAACGGTAAGATTCTTGACTTCTTCAATCAGAGCAGTGATCTTCTCGCTAGCCATGATGATATTCCTCCTAATTTTCAAATGTTAATCTGTGCGTCCCAGCTGGGACAGCCGCCGTCACTCGGCGGCGGGGGCCTCCTCTGCGGGGGCCTCGGCGGGCTGGCCGTCCTTCTCGGCGATGGCCTTGATGACGATGGCCAGGCTGGTGATGGGCGCCAGCATCATGCCCAGGACCTGACCCAGCAGGGCCTCCTTGGAGGGCAGCTCAGCCAGGGCGTACACGTCGTCCAGGGGGAGGACCTTGCCCTCCATGAAGCCGGCCTTGATGTTGAAGCGGTTGCCCATCTGCTTGGCGTACTTGTTGACGATGCGCATGGGGGCGATGGGGTCTTCCTTGGAGATGGCCATGGAAGTGGTGCCGTTGAGCACCTCGTCCAGCTCACCCAGGTTCACGTCGTCCAGGGCGCGGCGCAGCAGGGTGTTCTTCACCACGGCGTACTCCACGCCATTCTCACGCAGCTCATGGCGCAGGGCGGTGTCCTCGGCCACGGTGATGCCCTTGTAGTCCACCAGGACGCCGGAGCTGGCGGCCTTCAGGTCGTCCACCAGGGCGGCCACGATGGCCTGCTTCTCACTGAGAACCTTTGCGTTAGGCATTGTTTGAATTCACCTCCGGGTAATTTGTTGCGGCAGGTGTTTTTCAAAAAGAAAAACGCCGCCTTCGTGTCCACACGAAAACAGCGCAAACGAAACGTATCGGCTGTATTCTCGGCGAGATTTACGGCCCAGGCCACTCGCTGTCTTTGAACACTTGAGGTATTATACGCCCATATCCGATGTTTGTCAAGAGAAAAAGACAGAGGATGCGTTGAAAGCGGGAGGCAAGAGCACCCCCGGTCTCTGCCCGGCCGGGGGTGCTTTCACAGGGGCGCGGAAAACGGCCGGGACCGGGGGTTTAGTCCTCCCTGCCGCCGTCAAAGAACAGGCCATACTTTTCCACGTCCACCAGGACCTGACCGTCCGCCTCGAAGGTGATGGCGTCCGCCTCCTGGCGGGTGTAGATCACCGCGCTGGCCGCCTGCTCCCCGTCGTTGACGAACACCTCCACGCTGAAGCGGTCCAGAATCACCCGGAGCTTGAGCTTTCCGCCCTGGGGCCGGACCAAAAAGCTGCGGGTGTGGACGATATCCCGGGGCAGGCCGCTGCGGGTGCGGTCCAGCTTCAGGGTGCTCTCGCCGGGCTTATAGCGGATGATGGTGTCGTGCTGGCCGTCCTTGGCCAGGTGGAGCCGGAACCAGCGGTAGGACCCCTCGCCCATGGGGCTGACTATGACGGTCATATCCAGCGTTCTCCCCTGGACGCCGGGCAAATTGGTTTCCCCGCTGACCAGGATGTGGTGGTGGACCACCGGGTCGCGGCGGTACGCCTCCAGCTCCCGCACGGGCCGCTGGTACAGCCGCCCGTTCTCAACGGACAGCTCCCGGGGCAGGGTCATCTGGCCGAACCACCGGCAGTAGGAGGGCCGGCCCCCCACGGTGTCCCAGTTCTGCATCCAGGCCACCATGATGCGCCGCCCGTCCGGGGCCTCCAGGGTCTGGGGGGCGTAGAAATCCAGCCCGTAGTCGATGGCCTGGGCCCGCTCCCGGGTGAAACCGCTCTCGGGGTCATAGCGGCCCATCAGGCACAGGGTGCCGTTGCCCGCGTGGAACTCCAGCCCGATGGGGGTCATGTCCTGGGGGCTGGTGATGATGAGCTGTTTCCCGTCCAGGGGGAAGAAGTCGGGGCACTCCCACATCCGCCCGTACTGGTTGTGACAGCGGTCCAGGGTGCGGACCAGCTCCCAGTGCAGGCAGTCCCGGCTTCGGTAGAGCAGAACCGCGCCGCTGCCGTCGCCGGTGCGGTTGGCGATGGCGGCGTAAAACGCGTCTCCCTCCCGCCAGACCTTGGGGTCCCGGAAATCGACGACGCTGCCCCCCGCCGGAAGGTCCTCCCCGTCCAGCACCGGGTTGCCGTCGTGCTTCTCGTAGTCCACCCCGTCCCCAAGGGCCACGCACTGGGTCTGGATTTCCCGGACGAAACCCTCCTCGCTGTGGACCCGCCGGACGCCGGTGTACATCAGCAGCTGCCGCCCGTCGGGCAGCTCCACCGCCCCGCCGGAGAAGCAGCCGGAGATATCATAGGGCTGGTCCGGGGCCAGGGCGCAAGGCAGGCGCTCCCAGCGGACGAAATCCTTTGTTTTCAAATGCCCCCAGTGCATGGGCCCCCACTCGTTGGAATAGGGGTGGTACTGGTAGAACAGATGACATTCGCCCCGGTAAAAGGAGAACCCGTTGGGGTCGTTCATCCAGCCGATGGCGGGGGTGGCGTGGAAGGCGGGGCGTTCGCTGTCGGGGATGTGGGGGCCGTAGTGGGCTTCAAAGTCCCGGGCCTTTTGCAGGGCTTCGCTTGTCATGGGGCGGCAGCCTCCTTTGCGCTGTTTTGCACCATTATAATTCGGCCCGCCGGGAATGGCAATACTCTTTTTTCCCAAAGAGCTATCCCGCGGTCCCGGCCAGCCGGACGGGGCGGCAGGGAAGAGCCGTCCCCCGCTTTCGGGAACGGCGCGCTCAGTCCAGCCAGCCCTCCCTGGCCTTAATGCCGAACCGCGCCTCCATCATGTGGAGCTGCTGGTCGGTGATGGTGTTCAACCGGGGCAGGTGGGCGATCTTCATGTAGATCTCCGCAGCCTTCTCCGCCGTCTCAATGAGGCCGAAGGTCTCGTCCAGATCCTTCCCGGCCCCGTAAATGCCGTGCTGAGGCCACACCACCAGCCGGGCGGTTTTCATCTCCTCCGCCGTGGCCTGGCCGATCTCGTTGGTGCCGTACAGCATCCAGGGCAGCACGTTCACCCCCTCGGGGAACACCACCACACACTCGGTGCACATCTGCCACAGGGTGCGGGTAAAGGCCCGGCTGCCCAGGTCATGCACGTAGGTCATGGCCAGCAGGTTGGCGGGATGACAGTGCATGACAATGCGGTTCGCCGGGTCCACGCTCAAACGGGCGGCGTGGCTCATCATGTGGGCGGGGAATTCGCTGGTGAACGTTCCGCCGCCGGTGAGGCCCCACAGCAGCCGTGCGTTTCTGCCTCCCTGGCTGAGGCGGACAACCCCCAGGTTGTGGGCCGGATCGTACTGCACGTTTTTGAAGTATTTGCCCGTGCCCGTCACCAGGAAATACTTTCCGTCCAGCGCCGGGGCCTCAAACCCGGTGGGGATGTCCCGGACCGCCGCGTTCACGTCCAGATACTCCGCCGCGTCCGTTTCATCCAGCAGCCAGCTGATGTTGCCGCCGTTGCGCTCGTCCCAGCCGTGCTGGTACATGTTGGTGCAGGTGCGGACCATCTCAATCAAAAAGGGCGCTTCCAGAATGTTTTTCATCATAATGACTCCTCCTGTTTTCACTCATCCCGGCCGGGATCAGGCCGGTTTTGCAGGGCGGGACGGTCCGGCCCCCATGGCGTGGATTGGCGTGGATGCGCCGTCCCGGCGGCGCGCCGCTTAAAAGCGTCCGCTCATAAGCATCCCCCTGATGGCTGTCCCTGTCAGTATATTAGATTTCCTGGGAAAAGAAAAGGCTCTCCCAGGAAAAAATGCGGACTTTATTGTAATCCGCCCCGCCCAGGGAATGGAAGCGGCCAGGCTGCGGCATGATGCCGGAGGCGGCGAGCCATGCCCTGATTGAAAAGGGGGCGCCCTCTCTGAGAGCGCCCCCTTTTTGCCTATCCCTCGTCGTCCAGCTTGAGCACCGCCATGAATGCCTCGGTGGGCATCTGCACCGTGCCCAGGGAGCGCATCTTCTTTTTGCCCTCCTTCTGCTTCTCCAGCAGCTTTTTCTTCCGGGTGATGTCGCCGCCGTAGCACTTGGCCAGCACGTCCTTGCGCAGGGCCTTCAGCGTCTCCCGGGCAATGACCTTGCCGCCGATGGCCGCCTGAATGGGCACCTCAAACATCTGCCGGGGAATGTTCTCCTTCAGCTTCTCGCAGATCCGGCGGGCCCGCTTATAGGCCTTCTCCCGGTGGGCGATGAAGGACAGAGCGTCCACCTGGTCCCCGTTGAGCAGCAGGTCCACCTTCACCAGATCGGAAGGGCGGTACTCGTCCAGCTCGTAGTCCAGGGAGGCGTAGCCCCTGGTCTTGGCCTTCAGCGTGTCGAAAAAGTCGTAGATGATCTCGTTCAGCGGCATGAGATACCGAATCTCCACCAGATTGGTGTCCAGGTACTGCATATCCTTGTACTCCCCCCGGCGGTCCTGGCACAGGGGCATAATGCTGCCCACGTAGTCCGG
This sequence comes from uncultured bacterium, assembly GCA_947364395.1. Lineage (GTDB taxonomy): Bacteria > Bacillota > Clostridia > Oscillospirales > Oscillospiraceae > Enterenecus. The sequence continues at coordinate 26,460 of CANASS010000016.1, read as the reverse complement.
CGGGGAGATGATGGACATGTTGGCGTAGGGCTCCATGGCCTCCTTGATGGAGCCGGGATCGGGGTAGTTGTGGGGGTTGTCCACCCGCACCAGAGTCCCGTCCGTTTTAGTCACCTCATAGATTACCGATGGTAATGTGGTAATCAGGTCCAAATCGAACTCCCGCTCCAGCCGTTCCTGGATGATCTCCATGTGGAGCATCCCCAAAAAGCCGCAGCGGAACCCGAAGCCCAGGGCGATGGACGATTCCGGCTCGAAGGACAGGGAGGCGTCGTTCAATTGCAGCTTTTCCAGGGCGTCCCGCAGGTCGGGGTATTTGGAGCCGTCCTCGGTGTACACGCCGCAGTACACCATGGCCTGGACGGGGCGGTAGCCGGGCAGGGGCTCCGGGGTGGGTCGGGCCGACTCGGTGATGGTGTCGCCCACCCGGGTGTCCTTTACCGTCTTGATGGAGGCGGTGAACCAGCCCACCTCTCCGGCGGACAGCTCTGGGGCGGACTCCATGCCCAGGGGGCGCAGGTAGCCGCAGTCCAGCACGCTGTACTGGGCGCCGGAGGCCATCAGCCTCACCTGCATCCCCGGCCGGATGGTCCCCGCCATCACCCGGAAGTAGACAATGACCCCCAGATAGGGGTCGTACTGGCTGTCAAAAATCAGGGCCTTCAGGGGCGCGGCGGGGTCTCCGGCGGGGGCGGGCACGTTGTGCACGATGTCCTCCAGCACCGCCGGGATGTTGATGCCCTGCTTGGCGGAGATCTCCGGCGCGTCCAGGGCGGGCAGGCCGATGATGTCCTCAATCTCGTGCTTCACCCGTTCCGGGTCGGCGGCGGGCAGGTCGATTTTGTTCAGCACCGGGCGGATCTCCAGGTCGTGGTCCAGGGCCAGATAAGTGTTGGCCAGGGTCTGGGCCTCCACCCCCTGGGCGGCGTCCACCACCAGCACCGCCCCCTCGCAGGCGGCCAGGGACCGGCTCACCTCATAGTTGAAGTCCACGTGGCCCGGGGTGTCGATGAGGTTGAGGCAGTAGGTCTGGCCGTCGGCGGCCTTGTAGTCCATGCGGACGGCCCGGGCCTTGATGGTGATGCCCCGCTCCCGCTCCAAATCCATGTTGTCCAGCAGCTGGGACTCCATCTGCCGCTGCTCCACCGCCCCGCAGATTTCGATCATCCGGTCGGACAGGGTGGATTTGCCGTGGTCAATGTGAGCAATGATGGAAAAGTTCCTGATTCTGGATTGTTCTGTCATGTATTCAAACCTCCGTGGGGAAAGTCCGCCCCGCCTGCGGCGGGCCTCACGCGCCCTGCTCCAGCTGGTCCTGCCAGCTGTACAGCGCGCCGTAGTCATAGCTGGTCACAAACTGGCGCAGCTCGTCCAGCTGGCTCTTGTAGTGCTCCGGCCAGATCCGCCAGTCCCCGTTAATCATCCCCTGGGCCGTCTGCCGGGTCACCTGGGAGGAACAGTGGACATGGTCGGTATAGTATTCCAGATTGGTGGTGGTCCAGCGGTCGTTGAGGAAGCTGTACACGCACACGTTGTCATAGGCCAGCAGCCGCCCCCACGCGTACTCCAGGGCGGTGAGAATGGCCTCTGTGGTTCCCTCCCGCTGGGCCTTGTCCCAGTAGAGGATGCTGTAGGGGGGAAACCAGATTTTGAATTGAGTGTCCGGGTGGTTCTCCACCCAAGAGCACACCAGGTCCATGTTGGCCTGGGCGTCCTCCAAAAAGGAGCCGGCGGGCAGGGGCTCGCTGACGGTCTCGGGCCGGGGATAGCTCTCCAGGGCGGTGAACCAGGAGAACTTGTGCTTGCCGTCCCAGATAAAGGCCTCGTCCAGGGTGGTTCTGGCCTCCTCCCCCTGCATCAGCGACTTCACCGCCAGCCCCAGGCTCTCCGCGTTGAAGTAGAACTCTAGGTCGTCCACCGGGTTGTCGTTGTACAGGTACTCCGGCAGCTCCACCCCGCCGTCCTCCCGGATGAGCACGTTGGGGTCCAGCCCGAAATATACCGTATTCAGCGTCCCATGGGTGCGGTAAGCCAGGTCCAGGGCGATGTCAAACTCGCTGAGCCGCCCGTCTGGAAAGGTGACCTTGAGGGTTTTCCGGCCGGTGCCCTCCTCAAACCAAGAGGCCCGATAGTTGGCCACCAGGGAGGTGCCCATCACAATGTCCTCATAGGGCTGGCGGCGGATCAGCCCCGCCATCTCATAGCGCTCGTTGACGAACAGAGCGGCGCCGCCCTCCTCCAGGGTTCCCGCGGTGAGCAGGGGGTCGGCCCAGGCCACCACCGCCGCCGTCCCTCCCAGCGCCAGCAGGACACAGGCCAGCGCCGTGATGAAAAAGGTTTTTGCGTTCAAGGCTCCGCCCCCTCTCGCTGTCATTGCCGCACTGGGATTGGACCCATTACGGCCCGGCTTCCTTCCGACGAAGGCAAAATCCAGTCCCACTGCGTGGGCCTTGCTTTTGCTTTCGCTCCAGTCCAAGCGCCCCTGCGCGGCTATCCTCGCGCTTCTTTGTTGTCACGCTCGGATTGGACCCATTACGGCCCGGCTTCCTTCCGACGAAAGCAAAACCCAGTCCCACTGCGTGGGCCTTTGTTTTTGCTTTCGCTCCAGTCCAAGCGCCCCTGCGCGGCTATCCTCGCGCTTCTTCATTGTCACGCTCGGATTGGACCCATTACGGCCCGGCTTCCTTCCGACGAAAGCAAAACCCAGTCCCACTGCGTGGGCCTTTGTTTTTGCTTTCGCTCCAGTCCATCCGGCCCTATGGGTCTATCCTCGCGCTTCTCTCAGAAATTGGCATAGATGAACGTATCCACCCCGGCGAAGAACAGCACCGCCCCCGCCAGACAGGCTGTGGTGAGGAAGCACCGCCAGGGGGTGGGCTGGAAACGCTCCGCCCGGACCAGGGGGTTGGGCAGGGCCAGCAGACCCAGCCCCACGGGAATCAGCGCCAGCGGGAGCCAGTAGATCAGCAGAAGGCCTTTGGGGGCCGCGGCGGCCTGGAGCCAGCCCAGGACGCTGCCCAGCGCCTTGAGGGGCAGGGCGGCGGCGAATTCCCTGCTGGGCAGGGCCCAGCCCCCCTGGAACAGACTGCCCAGCAGGGCGGCGGCCTGTCCCACGCTGTCCGCCCGGAAAAACACCCAGGCGATGTTGACGAACAGAAAGGTGAGGAGCCAGGACAGGGGTTTCGGCAGGGAGAGCTTCCCTTGAGAGAGCCGCTCCGCCACCTGGGCCAGTCCGTGGAGGGCCCCCCAGATGAGAAATCCCCAGCCCGCCCCATGCCACAGGCCGGAGAGCAGGAACACAATCATGACGTTCCGGCAGGCGGCGGCGGTTCCATCCCGGCTGCCCCCCAGGGGGAAGTAGACGCACCGCCGGAAAAAGGTGGACAGGGTGATATGCCACCGTCCCCAGAAATCCCGGACGGACAGGGCCTGATAGGGGCTGTTGAAGTTTACCGGCAGACGGACCCCCATCATCCGGGCCATGCCGGAGGCCATGTCGCAGTAGCCGGAAAAGTCGAAATAAATTTGCAGGGTGTAGCACAGAATAGTGAGCAGAGCGTCCGCCGGGGCCAGCTCCCCCACGTTGGCATAGCCGAAATTGGCGCCGTTGGCGAACACGCCGGCCACCAGCACCTTTTTGCCCAGCCCCAGGGCAAAGCAATACAGCCCCGCCGCCAGCTCCTCCCAGGAAAAGGGGGCGGGACGGCGCAGCTGGGGGGCCAGCTCCCCCACCCGGGTGATGGGCCCGCAGGTGGCGGTGGCGAAAAAGGTGAGGCAGCAGGCGTAGTCCAGGGGGGAGACCTCCGCCCCAACCTCTCCATCATAGCAGTCCCGCAGCCACAGAATCTGTTGGAACGTGACGAAAGACAGGCCCAGCGGCATCAGCCATGCCGGGGGGGCAAACAGCCCCTCCAGCGGCGTCATGGACAGCAGGAAGCCGGTGTACTTGAAAAAGGCCAGCACCGCCAGCAGGAGCAGAGACCCCGCCCACAGCAGGGGCTTTCCCCGGGCGGGGTCCCGGGCAATGCGGCGGCCCAGGGCAAAGCTGGCCGCTCCCTCCGTCCCCAGCACCAGCAGGGACAGGGGGGACGCCCAGCCGCAGAACACCGCCCCCGCGCACAGCAGAAACAGCTGGGCGGCCCGGCTCCCCAGACGGCCCCCCAGCACCCGCCACAGGATCAGCACCAGGGGCAGGTAAGCCAGCACAAACAGATGGCTTTGCACGTTCATGGAATCTCCTCGGTTCTTGTCACGCTCCGCCTGCCGGCGGCCTGGGGCTTTCGCCGTCGTTTCGGTCCATCCGCGCGGCTCACGACGGCTCCGCGCTTCTTTGTTGTCACGTTGCGCCTGTTCGCGGCGCGCGGCTTCCCTCCGTCTCAAGCAAAACCCATCCGGGCCCGGGGGCCCTCCTTGGGCTTTTGCCTTCGCTTCGGTCCATCCGCGCGGCTTCCCTCCGTCTCAGGCAAAACCCATCCGGGCCCGGGGGCCCTCCTTGGGCTTTTGCCTTCGCTCCGGTCCATCCGCGCGGCTCACGACGGCTTCGCGCTTCCTTATCAGCGGGTGTTCTCCAGGTGGCTGGCCATCTCGCCGTTGAGCCGTTCGCCGCAGGTGTGTACGATCTGGAGCAGGGACTGGTAGGTCCCCGGATAGGCCGCCTTCATAGAGTCGTTGTCCAGAGGCGGGAACTGGGTCCCCTTGCCGGGATTGGACAGGGCGTCCACAAACTCCGCCTCGCTCATAAGCATATCCGCCCGGGGCAGGCCCGCCAGGAACCACGTCTGGGGAATGTTGAAGAAATCGTCGTTTTCGTTGCCGCTGGCCCGGTGGATGTGGCGGAACAGGATATACACCGTGCCGGACAGGTAGTTGGCCGCCGCCCGGATGGCCTTTTTGCTGCCAACCTTGCTGAGTATGTCGAACAGCAGGCCCACGGAGTTCACCACCAGCTTTTTGGACAGGGTGGCCAGCACCGAGCCCCGCAGCACGTTGTCACGTTCGTCGGACACGTCGTACAAGGAGTCCGCGTCCAAAATAGTGGTGCCGTCCCGGCTGAGGGTGCGCCCCAGCAGGAAGTCGGCGGATACGTTGTAAAAGTCGCAGGCCTTGACCACAAACATCAGGCCCGGTTCCCTGGCCCCGTTCTCATAGTGGGAGAGCAGCGCCTGGGAGATGCCCAGCGTCTTGGCGGCCTGCCGCTGGGAGATGCCCCTCTCCTGCCGCAGAAGCGAGAGGGTGCGCGCGAAATCGGGATTGGTCATCCGGATTGTCCCCTTTCCTAGTGTAGCTTCAAACATCGACGTCGTCATTAGGAAAAGGCTGTTGGGACCACGGACACACGAACACGCGGAGGTACGGACCTACGGGCTCACGGACCTGTGGCGGCGCTCCAAGGGCGAGCAGAAATCCCTTCAGCATTTCCTGCGGAGGAAAGACCCAGGCCCTCCGCAACACAGTAAGTATAGTATAGCGGGGGCAATACGGTTTGTAAAGAGTGGATTCCCTTGGAATGTCAAAGAAAATCCGCCGGGATTTTTTGTGATTTTCACCAGAACCCCCTTGAAAAAATGGACCGCCGGTGATAAATTAAATAACAGCATTCTAATAAAACTGGGCGAAAACTGGAAATACCTGGGGTTTTCCGGCGCTGCCCCGAAAAAATGGAGGAAACGACCCATGTTTAGACTGATGATCCAGAAGCTGAAGAAGAACCCCAAGAAGATTGTATTCACCGAGGGTGAGGACCCCCGCATCCTGGAGGCCGCGGCCCGGCTGCTGTCCGGAACCTTCCTCACCCCCATCCTCATCGGCGATCCTGATAAGATCTACAGGGTTGCGGACGAGGAATGCCTCAATGTCAAGGGGGCCACCATCCTCCAGCCCCACACCTACGAGAAGATGGACGAGATGGTGGACAAGATGGTGAAGCTGCGCAAGGGCAAGATGACCCCTGAACAGTGCCGGGAGGTCCTTCAGCAGGGCAACTACTTCGGCACCATGCTGGTGGCCATGAAGGAGGCCGACTGCCTGCTGGGCGGCGCCACCTACTCCACCGCCGACACCGTCCGCCCCGCCCTCCAGCTCATCAAGACCAAGCCGGGCAACAAGATCGTGTCCTCCTGCTTCATTTTGGTGCGGCCCTTCGCCACCGGCGGCAACCAGGTGCTGGCCATGGGCGACTGCGCCATCAACATCGAACCCACCGAGGACGACCTGGTGGAGATCACCCAGGAGGTGGCCGCCTGCGCCCGCCGGTTCGGCGCGGAGCCCAAGGTGGCCATGCTGAGCTACTCCACCATGGGCTCCGGCAAGGGCCCCATGGTGGACAAGATGCGCAACGCCTGCAAAAAGCTCCAGGCCATGGACCTGGACTTCCCCGTGGACGGCGAGTTTCAGTTCGACGCCGCCGTGTCCCCCACCGTGGGCCACCTGAAGGCTCCTAAGTCCAACGTGGCGGGCCGGGCCAACACCTTCATCTTCCCGGACATCTCCTCGGGCAACATCGGCTACAAGATCGCCCAGCGCATGGGCAACTTCGACGCCTACGGCCCCATCCTGCTGGGCCTGAACGCCCCCATCAACGACCTGTCCCGGGGCTGCAACGCCATGGAGGTGTATTCCATGTCCATCATCACCGCGGCCCTCGCCGATTGACCTCCGTTTTGCCGCAGTCAAGCGCCCTCCCAAGCCGGGAGGGCGCTTTCCCTGTCAGCAATCCGTGCGCATTTGCACCGTTCCGTTGGTGGACCTTTTTTCCGTCCTCCGCTATACTGGGAGGACAACACGAAAGGAGTGGATTTTTATGAGTTTAGGAACCAGTCTGTACCGGGCCCGGAAGAAAAGCGGGCTGTCCCAGGAGGGTGTGGCGGAAAAGCTGGGGGTGAGCCGCCAGACCATCTCCAAGTGGGAGACGGACGAGACACTGCCCGATATCCGCCAGTCCAAACGGATGGCGGCCCTGTACAAGCTGTCCTTGGATGAGCTCATCGACTTCGATCTGGAGGTTCAGGAGATTCAGGAGGCCATAGAGCGCACCAGCGACAAGACGGCGGACAAGATCGACTGGACAAAGGCCTGGGGGAAGAAGTACCCTATCCTGGTGACCTACCAGGAGACGGTGGACCCCGCCCCCTACGCCCAGGAGCTGGTCCGGCTGCTGGACCGGCTCAAAAAGGAGCAGGGCTACAGCGAGCTGGACGCCTTTCTGGTGCTCAAGGACATTCTGGCCAAGGTGTGGCAGGCACGAAAGAAGGGGTGAACAAGGGCCACGGACTTGCCGTCGTCCCATCCAAATTTTTGCTGCATCTCGTCCTGATGGACGGAGCCGAACAATCCAATGGTAGTGGTCAAAACTGCCTCCAATCTGGGTCACCCCCGCTTGAACTGTTTTTCCAGCTGCTTTTTGGTCAGCTCGATGGCCACCGGCCGGCCGTGGGGGCAGTATTTCACCGCCCCGCTCATCACCAGCCGGGCCACCTCCTCCAGCTCCTCGGCCCCGCTGCGCCAGCCGCCCTTAATGGCCGCCTTGCAGGCCATGGTGTGCAGCAGCTCGTCCCGGGCGGAGGCGGGGTCGGCGGTCCCCGCCGCCTTCAGCCGCCGGGCCAGCTCGCACAGGGCCCCTTCGATGTCCCCCGCGTCCAGATAGTCCGGCGCGGACCGCACTGCCAGCGCCCCGGTCCCGAACTCCTCCGCCTCAAAGCCGAACTGGGCCAGCAGATCGGCCTGTTCCAGCAGCGCGGCCCGTTCCTCCGGGGCGGGGGTGAAGGTCACCGGGGTGAGCAGCTCCTGAACCATGGGCCGGTAGTCCGCCGCCTTGAGCCGGTCGAAATTAGCCCGCTCGTGGGCTGCGTGCTTGTCGATGAGCAGCACCTTGTCCCCCTGCTCCACCATCACATAGGTGCGGAACAGCTCCCCCCGGACCACCCAGGGCTCCTCCTGGGGCTCCGGCGCGGGAGCGGGGGTCTGCGGCGCGGGTACGGCGGACTGCGCATCCACTGGAATGGGCTGCGCCGGGGGTGCGCTCTGTTTCTCCGGGACCGGCTCCGGCGCGGGCCGCGCCTCCCTGGCCGGGAGGGGCGCGGGTCCCCCCGGCGCTTTTTTCACCGGCGCTGGGGTCTCCGGCCTTTGGGCCGGGACCGTTTCTCGCCGCTCCGGCAGGGGCTCCACCCATTGGAAGGGGGAGTCCTTCTTTTTTTTCGCCTCGGGAGGGGGCGGGGCCCCCTCTCCCGCCCGTTTCACCGGCGAGGCCGGGGTCTCCGGCTGTTTCCCCGGCTGAAACCCCGGCATGGGCTTGAACCGGGAGGCGGGCATGAACTGTGCGCCGGCCAGCTCCCGGGCCCGGTCGTTGAGGGGCAGGGCCGTCTGGTTGGGCGTGACCTCGTCCGACGGCTTCACCCCGGGCAGCACCGCCTGGGGCCGGGTGCGGTCCCCGTTCAGGGCGGACAGCACCGCGCCGTACACCGTGGCGAACACCGCCTGCTCCCGCTGAAACTTCACTTCGGTTTTGGTGGGGTGGACGTTCACATCCACCTCTCCGGGCGGCAGCGTCAGGTGGATGACGCAGCCGGGGAATTTGCCCACCATCTTCTGGTTTTTGTAGGCCTCCTCCACCGCCGCCATCATCACCCGGCTCTTGACATACCGTCCGTTGACGAAAAAGTGCTGATACCCCCGGCTCCCCCGGCAGCAGGCGGGCAGAGAGGTGAAGCCCTCCGCCCGCATCTCCTCCCGTGTCCCGTCCACGGGGAGGAAGCCCAAGGCGATATCCCGGCCCATGACGGCGTAGACGGCGCTTTTCAGCTGGCCGTCGCCGGGGGTGAGCAGCTCCTGCCTGCCGTCCCGGATGAACTTCACGCTGAGCTCCGGGTGGGACAGGGCCGCCCGCTGGACCACGCCAAACACCGCCGCCCCCTCCGCCGCGTCCTTTTTCATGAACTTCAGCCGGGCGGGGGTGTTGTAGAACAGGTCCCGCACCGCCATGGCGGTGCCTTTGGGACAGCCCGCCTCCTCCTGGTCCACCACCTGGCCGGCCTCCACCGTGAGGGACGCCCCCAGGTCCTGATCCTCCGTCCGGGTCAGGAGCTCCACCCGGGACACCGCCGAGATGGCCGCCAGGGCCTCCCCCCGGAAGCCCAGGGTGCCGATGGCCTCCAGGTCGCGTTCATCGGAGATTTTCGACGTGGCGTGGCGCAGAAAAGCCGTGGCCGCCTGGTCCGCCGGGATGCCGCAGCCGTCGTCCGTCACCCGGATCAGGGCCATGCCCCCCCGGCTGATCTCCACCGTGACGGCGGACGCCCCCGCGTCGATGGCGTTTTCCATCAGCTCCTTCACCACGCTGGCGGGGCGCTCCACCACCTCCCCCGCCGCGATCAGGTCGGCCACATGGGGGTCTAATTGTTTTATTGTCGCCATATTATACCTCGAGTAATATAGTTACCGGGCCGTCGTTCTGGGAGAACACCTGCATGTCCGCCCCGAACTCCCCGTGCTCCACCACAAATCCCCGCTCCCGGCACTGGGCCATGAACCGCTGGTACAGCGGGATGGCCCTGTCCGGCTTGGCCGCGTGGGAGAACCCGGGGCGGCGGGAGGAGGTGTCGGCGTACAGGGTGAACTGGCTCACCACCAGCAGCGCGCCCCCCACAGCCGCCAGGTTCAGGTTCATCCTCTCGTTCTCGTCCTCAAATATGCGCAGGCCGCAGACCTTGTCCGCCATCTTGTCCGCCTGGGCCTCGGCATCGTCAGGGCCCACCCCCAGCAGCACCAAAAGGCCCGTCTCAATGGCCCCGTTGATTTTACCGCCTATCTCCACCCGGGCGTTCTTCACCCGGGTCACAACCGCTCTCATGGCAATGTCCTCCTTACCGTCTGGTTCCGTTCTTGTCAAAGGTTTTCTTCAGCGCCCGTTCCACGGGAATGATCGTAAAGATGAGCATCACCGTTTCCGCGATTACCACCAAGATGCCCAGCAGCCAGTTGGTCTGCTCTCCTCCGGGACGGGTCTGCATCCACGCCAGGAGGACTGCGGACAGCGCCAGCAGAACCCAGCCCATCCGCCACCAGACCCGCCCGCACACCTGATGGGCAAAATCCCAGGTGTCCCGGTTCTTCATGGACATGGGGGTGCGGTAGCCGTATGCGCCGTTGATGTCTTGGGGCGGCTTTTTCATGAAGCGCCATCCGAAACCAAGCAGGATGGCGGGCACGGCAAAAACGTCCACCAGCAGAATCGCGCAATCATACCATTCCATCGTGACTTCCCCCTTTTTCTTCATTATACACCTGAAAACGGCCCTTGTCACCCGTCTATTTCCCCACGCAGAACCGCTCAAAGATCCGGGCGGTCACGTCCTCCCGCACCGTCCGCCCCGTCAGCTCTCCCAGGGCGGACATGGCCTCCTCCACGTCGGCCACCACCGCATCGGGGGGCATCCCCGCGGAAAGGGCCTGCGCCCCCCGACGGACGGCCTCCCGGGCCCTCCCCGCCGCCTCCGCCTGCCGGGCGTTGGTGAGCAGGGCTCCGGCCTGGGCCTCCGGCGGCTCCGGGAACAGGGCAGCCACCGCCTGTTCCAGCGCCTCCATGCCCTCCCCGGTGAGGGCGGACAGGGACACCGCAGCGGCGGGGGCGTTCCCTCCCCAGCCCGCGGTCCACAGGGCGGTGGGCCCGGTCAAATCCCGCTTGCTCGCAATCCAGATCCAGGTCTTTCCCGACAGCGACGCCAGCTCCAGGGCTTCCTGGTCCTCCTGGGTGAACGCTCCCGCGCCGTCGGTCACCGCCAGAATCAGTTCAGCCCGCTCCAAGGCCTCCCGGGAGCGCTCCACCCCCAGCTGCTCCACCGCGTCCTCCGTCTCCCGCAGGCCCGCCGTGTCCGCCAGCCGCAGCACCACACCGCCCAGGATTGCCCGTTCCTCCACCGTGTCCCGGGTGGTGCCGGGGATATCGGTGACGATGGCCCGCTCATAGCCCAGCAGGGCGTTGAACAGGGTGGATTTCCCCGCGTTGGGCCGCCCCACGATGGCGCAGGGCACCCCCTCGTTGAGCAGACGCCCCCGCCGGTAGGTGGCGGCCAGCCGGTCCAGCTCTCCCGCCGCCGCTTCCAGCGCCCCGGCCAGCTCTTCCGCCTCAAAGGGCTCAATGTCCTCGTCGGGGTAGTCCAGCACCGCGTGGAAGTGAGCGCACAGGTCGGTCAGGCCGCCGTAGATGCCGTCCACGGTCCGGGCCAGGGCCCCGCCCAGCTGGCCCGCCGCCTGCCGCGCCGCCGCCGGGGTCTCGGCGTGGATCAGGTCGGCCACCGCCTCCGCCCGGGTCAGGTCCAGCCTGCCGTTGAGGAAGGCCCGACGGGTGAACTCCCCCGGCCCCGCCTGCCGGGCCCCGGCGGCAAACAGCGCCTCCAGCCCCAGGGCCAGCACCGCCGGGGAGCCGTGGCATTGCAGCTCGGCGGCGTCCTCCCCGGTGTAGCTGTGGGGCGAGCGGGACACGGTGCACAGGCAGTGGTCGATCACCGCCCCCTCCCGGTCGCGGAGGGTTCCGTATACCAGGGTGCGGTCAGGGCGCTCCCCCATGGGGCCGCCGTGGAAGGGGACAAACACCCGGTCCACGGCCTGGACGGCCCCCGGCCCGGACAGGCGCAGTATGCCGATGGCGGAGGGAATCGGGGGGGTGGCGATGGCGGCGATGGTGTCATTCATAGCGGGTTCACCTCAAAAGCGTTTGAGGCCATCTTACCACAGCCCGGCCCGCTTTTCAACGCCGTCTATGGTTGCGTCCCCCATCTCCTTATGGTATACTGGACACATCAATCAATGAGGAGTGGTCCGCCATGTCAAAGCCCGTCACCTTCGCCATCTGCGGCTGCGGGGACCGGGGGCTGGATTCCTACGCCCCCTACCAGGAGCTGCGGCCCCAGGAGATGAAAATCACCGCCGGGGCGGATATCCGGCCGGAGCGGCTGGCCTTGCTGCAAAAGCGGTACGGCGTGCCCCCGGAGATGTGCTTTTCCTCCGACGAGGCGCTGCTGGCCCAGCCCCGGCTGGCCGACGTGATGCTGGTGTCCACCCTGGACCGCCGCCACGTGGCCAACGCCCTGGCCGCCCTGGACAAGGGATACCACATCCTGCTGGAAAAGCCCATCTCCCCCAGCCTGGAGGAGTGCCGCGCCCTCCAGAAGAAGGCCCGGGAGGCGGGCCGGGTGGTGGTGGTGTGCCACGTGCTGCGGTACACCCGGTTTTACGCCGCGCTGAAGGACCTGCTGGACCGGGGGGCCGTGGGCAAGGTGGAGACCATCGACGCCGTGGAGCACGTGGCCTACTGGCACCATGCCCACAGCTTCGTCCGGGGCAACTGGCGGCGGTCGGAGGAGACCAGCCCCATGATTTTGCAGAAGAGCTGCCACGACATGGACATACTGCGCTGGCTGGCGGGAGAGCCCTGCCTGCGGGTGCAGAGCTTCGGCTCCCTGGACTACTTCAAGTCGGACAACGCCCCGGCGGGCGCGGCCCCGCGCTGTCTGGACGGCTGCGCCTGCAAGGAGGAGTGCCCCTACGACGCGGAGAAAATCTACATCACCGACCCCCGGACCGGCATACGGGGCGGGGGGAAAGACTGGCCCTGCGGCGTGGTGGCCAGCGAGCCCGACGAGGAAAAGCTCCGGGCGGCTCTGAGGACGGGCCCCTACGGCCGGTGCGTGTTCCACTGCGACAACGACGTGGTGGACCACCAGACGGTGAACCTGGAGTTCGGCGGAAATATCCACGCCACCTTCACCATGACCGCTTTCACCCAGTCCTGCCACCGCACCATCAAGGTGACGGGCGCCCTGGGGGAGGTGGAGGGCGACATGGCCGGCGGCCTGCTCCACCTGCGGCCCTTCGGAGGACCGGAACAGACCATCGACACCCGGGAAGGGCCGGGGACCCGCTCCGGCCACGGCGGGGGCGATTTCGGCCTGATGGAGCAGTTCTGCCGCCTCATCGCCCAAGGCGGGGCGGAGGCCCTCACCGGGCTGGACGCCTCGGTGGAGAGCCACGTGATGGCCCTGGCCGCCGAGGTCTCCCGGCTGGACGGGGGGCGCACCATCACCCTGGCGGACTTCTGAGGAAGCCCCCGGAAAATCCGGCTTATTTGTGGAGAAATCCCGCCGCGGAGGCGGGGAAACCCATTGACAACAGAGGGCGGGAGCTCATATAATATAGGCTGTCTCTGCCGCCGCCCGTCCGGGGGACGGCAGACGGATTCATTCCGGCGGGGAACGGCCCCTGGACGGACCGGCCGGACGGAAAGGGAGGCGCGCGACAGTGTTTGAAATATTGTTTCAGAAACCCGTGGTCGCAGGGGCTCTGGCCTGCCTGTGCCTGTTTGGGTTGAGCGGATGCCAGGCGTCCCAGCCCCCCGTGCCCAGCCAGCCCCAGGCGACCCGGCAGGCGGAGCCGGAGGCGGTGAACCTGGTCCGCAGGCTGGACGGCTACGCCCCGCAGAAAAAGGAGTACAGTTTCTATTTCACCTATAAGCTGGTCCACCCCTGGTGGGACGCGGTGGCCCTGGGCATGGAGGAGGCCGCCCAGCAGTACGCGGACCAGGGCGTGATTATCAGCTATGAGTATCTGGCTCCCTCCGCCGTCTCCGCCCAGGACCAGATCCGGCGGCTGGAGGAGGCCGCTCCCCGGGGCTTCGACGTGATCGGCGTGGATGTGGCCGACGTGGACGCGGTGACCCCAGCCGTCAACGCCCTGCTGGACCAGGGGCACAAGGTGATGACCTTTTCCAGCTCCGACGCCTCCCGGGAGGACGGGTGCCGCCGGATCGCCTACGTGGGCAACACCCACAACTTCCAGGACGGGGCGGACCTGGCTCAGGCCCTGTGCCAAAAGCTGGGCGGGCAGGGCAAGGTGGCCGTCCTGGTGGGCACCCCCGGCGCACCCTGCCACGAGGACCGGGCCCTGGGGGTGAAAAGCGCCGTGGCCCAATACCCGGGCATGGAGATCGTGGAGCTGGAATATGATGAGGACACGGTGGAAAAGGCCTACCAGTTCACCAAGGAGTTTCTGGAGCGCCACCCCGACCTGGCTGGCATCGTGTGCTGCAATATGAGCAACCCGGTGGGGGCGGCCAGAGCCGTGGTGGAGGCCGGACGGCAGGGACAGGTGGTCATCGTGGGCATGGACCACGACCAGGAGGCTTTGGACTATCTCCGGGACGGGGTGATCTATGCCCTGGGGGTCCAGGACTGCTATTCCATCGGCTTCGACACCATCCAGGTGGCGGTGAAAATTGCGGACGGCCTGCTCCCCGGGGAGGCCTACCCTGAAAAAACAGAGGAATCCACTACGATCATCTACCAGGACGGCGCGGCGGCGATGCTGCGCACCCTGTACGGCGTGATTGATTGAGAATGGCAGGTAACATGACAATGGAGCAGTCACAGCAAAGGGGCATCAAAGAAAAACAGGAGCGGCAGACCGTGGCCTCCGCCGTCTGGGGCGGGCTGATTGTCGCCGCCATCCTGCTGATCACCACGGTCTGGGTGGCCGCAAGCGCCCAGTCCAGCACCAACGAGGCGGTGGCCAGGGTCAGCGAATTCTACCTGGACGAGCTGGCCGGGCGGCGGGCCCTGGTGGTGTCGGAGGAGCTGAAAACCAACTTTGACCACATGGACAGGGCCATGAGCATCCTGGACAGCTCCGACCTGGAGTCCCAGGCGTCCCTGCGGGAGTTCCTGGGCCGGGTCCAGCAGCTCTACGGTGTGAACCGGTTTGCCCTGGTGGACGAAAACGGCATCGTCTACACCCAGCACAGCACCACCTCCGGCCTGAGCCGCTACCCCTTCCTGGCCCAGGAGCTCACCGAGCCGGTCATCAGCATGTCCAACCTCTATGGCGCGCGGAAGCAGGTCGTTTTGGCCACCCCGGTGGAGGGGATCTCCTTCCAGGGAGCCCAAATCAAGGTGTGCTTCACCCAGATCAATATCGCGGACATGCTCAGCTCCCTCACACTCCAGGGGGACGAAAACGAGACCTATTGCAGCCTCTACCACCGCAGCGGCGAGAGCCTGACGGGGAACGCTTTCGGCTACCTGAGCGCGGGCCACAACCTGCTTGAGGCTCTGAAGGATGCCCAGATGGAGCCCGGGTCCAGCTGTGAGCAGCTGATCCAGGACTTTGCCGAGGGCAGGCCGGGGAACCTCTCCTTCCACTACGAGGGGGTCCGGGAGGACCTGTGCTACGTCCCGGTGGAGGGGGCGGACTGGATGCTCACCATCCTGATCCGGGACAACGTGCTCACGGATCAGATCAGCTCCATCAGCTCCGGCATGATGCGCCGGGGCATCATCCAGATCGCCGTCACGGTGCTGGCCATGCTGGCGGTGTCTCTGGCCCTCATCCTCCAGTCCCGGCGGCACGCCCGCACCCTGCTGGAGCAGGAGAAGGCGGACAGCGCCCGCATCCGGGCCGCCTACGCCCAGGTGGAGCGGCAGCAGACCGCCATGGACATGATCCACGCCGCCATGGGCTCCGGCCAGTGGAGCATGGACTTTGACGAGGAGGCCAACATGGTGTCCTGCACCTGGTCGGACGTGTTCCGCAATATGCTGGGCTACGAGGGCGAGGGGGACTTCCCCAACATGCTGGAATCCTGGACGGAGCTGCTCCACGACGAGGACCGGGACCGGGTGCTGCGGGCCTACTGGGCCGCCGTGGGGGACTACACCGGCGGCACCGTCTTTGACGTGGAGTACCGCCTGCTCACCAAGCACGCCGGGTGGCGGTGGTTCCACACCGCGGGGCGGCTGTCCCGGCGGGAGGACGGCTCCCCCATCACCTTCGTGGGCCTGTTCATGGACGTGGACGACGCCAGGCGGATGTCGGCACAGCTGGAACAGCAGAAAAACGACCTCCAGGACGCCCTGGCCGCCGCCCAGCACGCCAACCGGGCCAAGACCACCTTCCTGAACAACATGTCCCACGATATCCGCACCCCCATGAACGCCATCATCGGCTTCACCTCCCTGGCCGCCGCCCACATCGACCACCCCGAGCAGGTGCAGGACTATCTGGCCAAGATCACCACCTCCAGCAACCACCTGCTCAGCCTCATCAACGATGTGCTGGACATGAGCCGCATTGAGAGCGGCAAGATGAAGATCGAGGAAAAAGAGGCCTCTCTGCCCGAGATCATGCACGACCTGAAAACCATCGTCCAGTCGGACATCACCGCCAAGCAGCTGGAATTTTACATCGACACGGCGGACGTGGTGAACGAGCACGTGCTGTGCGACAAGCTGCGGCTGAACCAGGTGCTGCTGAACCTGCTGAGCAACGCCATGAAGTTCACCATGCCCGGGGGCATCGTCAGCGTCCGGGTCATCCAGAAGGGGGCTGCGTCGGAGGGCCGGGCCTCCTATGACTTCCAGGTGAAGGACACCGGCATCGGCATGAGCAAGGAGTTCCTGGCCCACGTTTTCGACCCCTTCGAGCGGGAGCGGACCAGCACCGTCAGCGGCATCCAGGGCACGGGGCTGGGCATGGCCATCACCAAAAACATCGTGGACATGATGGACGGGACCATCTCCGTGACCAGCGAGGAGGGGAAGGGCAGCACCTTCACCGTCTCCCTTCAGCTCCAGACCTGCTCCGGCCCGGTGCGCCAGGAGGAGATCCCCCAGCTCAAGGGCCTGCGGGCGCTGGTGGCCGACGACGACTTCAACACCTGCTCCAGCGTCACCAAAATGCTGTCCACCATCGGACTGCGGCCCGACTGGACCACCTCCGGCAAAGAAGCTGTGCTGCGCACCAGGCTGGCCTGGGAGCAGGGCGACGAGTACGCCGTGTTCATCATCGACTGGCTCATGCCCGATATGAACGGGGTGGAGGTGGTCCGGCGCGTGCGGACCATCATCGGCGAGGAAAAGCCCATCATCATCCTCACCGCCTACGACTGGTCGGACATTGAGGAGGAGGCCAGGGACGCCGGGGTCACAGCCTTCTGCTCCAAACCCATCTTCCTGTCCGAGCTGCGGGAGCTGCTGGAGTCACCCTTCGCGGTGCCGGAAAAGGCGGTTGCCCAGCCCGAGGTCTCCTTTGAGGGGAAGAAGATCCTGCTGGTGGAGGACAACGAGCTCAACCAGGAGATCGCCGTGGAGATATTGCAGGGCGCCGGATTTGTGGTGGAGGTGGCGGACGACGGCAAGTCCGCCGTGGAGCGGATGGCCGCCGCCCAGCCCGGGCAGTACGACCTGATCCTGATGGACATTCAGATGCCCATTATGAACGGCTACGAGGCCACCCGGCAAATCCGGGGGCTGGGCGTCCCCGGCACGGCGGACATACCCATCATCGCCATGACCGCCAACGCCTTTGACGAGGACCGGTGGGCGGCGCTGGAAGCCGGAATGGACGGACATATCGCCAAGCCCATCGACATTCCCAAGCTGATGGAGCTTCTGGGGAACCTGCTTGCCCCCGTCTGAGAAGAGAAAAAGGACCGCGCGGAGTGCTCCGCGCGGTCCTTTCTTCAGTTCAGGCGGCTTTTCAGCTGGTACAGCAGGTTCATGGCCTCGATGGGGGTGAGGGTCTCCACCGGGACGGCCCGCAGCTGGTCCAGTACCGCCGCCCCAGCCATATCCCCCAGGGACACCTGGGCCTCCTCCGCCGGGCGGGCCCTGGGGCCGGGGGAAGCAGCGCCCTGGGCCTCCAGCTCCGCCAGAATCTCCCGGGCCCGGTCCACCACCCGGCCCGGCACCCCGGCCAGCTTGGCCACCTCCACCCCGTAGCTCTGGTCCGCCCCCCCGGGGACGATCTTCCGCAGGAATACAATGCCGTCTCCCCGCTTTTTGGCGGCAATCTGGTAGTTGCGCACCCCCTCAATGGTGTGCTCCACCTCGGTGAGCTCGTGGTAGTGGGTGGCAAACAGGGTCCTGGCCCCCAGCCGGCGCTTGTCCGCGCAGTATTCCAGCACCGCCCGGGCGATGGACATGCCGTCATAGGTGGAGGTGCCCCTGCCGATCTCGTCCAAAATCAGCAGGGACCGGGCGGTGGCGTTTTTCAGCATCTGGGCCACCTCGGTCATCTCCACCATGAAGGTGGACTGGCCCGCCGACAGGTCGTCGGAGGCCCCGATCCGGGTGAACACCCGGTCCACCACCCCGATCCGGGCGGATTTCGCGGGCACAAAGGAGCCCATCTGGGCCATGAGCACGATGAGCGCCACTTGACGCATATAGGTGGACTTGCCCGCCATGTTGGGGCCTGTGATGATGGACAGGCGGTCGTCCCCGCCGTCCATACGGGTGTCGTTGGGCACGAAAAGGGAGTCCTTCAGCATACGTTCCACCACCGGGTGGCGGCCCTCCCGTATGTCGATGACGCCGCTGTCGTCCACCGCCGGGCGGACATAGCCGTTCTGCACCGCCGCCGCCGCGAAGGAGCACAGCACGTCCAGGACGGCCGCCCCCCGGGCCACGTCCTGGACCTGCCGGACCCGCTGGGCGGCCGCCTCCCGCAGATTGCAGAAAAGCTGGTACTCCAGGGCGGTGACCCGGCTCTGGGCGGACAGAATCTCGTGCTCCAGGTCCTTCAGCTCCTGGGTGATGAACCGCTCGCAGTTTGCCAGGGTCTGCTTGCGGATATAGTCCTCCGGCACCATGCTGTAGTAGCTTTTGGACACCTCGATGTAATAGCCGAACACCTTGTTGTACCGCACCTTCAGGCTCTTGATGCCGGTGCGCTCCTTCTCCCGGCCCTCCAGCCCGGCCACCAGGTCCGCTCCGTGGTTCAGAACGTCCCGGAGATGGTCCACCTCCTGGTCGTAGCCCTGGCGGATGAAATCCCCCTCTCGGATGGTGAAGGGCAGGCGGTGGTCGTCCTCATCCTCCCGGATGGCCCGCTTCAGCAGGGCCTGGAGGTCGGCCAAAAGGGTGAACTCCTCCAGAAAGTCAAACCGCCGGGGGGCCGCCTGGGCCAGGGGAGCGGCCAGCCGGGCCAGCTCAGGCAGGACGGCCAGCCCGTCCGCCAGGGTGAGCATGTCCCGGGCGTTGGCGGAGCCGTACACCACCTTGCCGATGAGCCGTTCCAGGTCGGGCACCTGCCGCATGGCCCGGGCCAGCTCCTCCCGGACCACCCCGTCCGCCGTCAGGGCCGCCACCTGGTCCTGACGCACCGCGATGGCCGCGGGGGAGCAGAGGGGCTGCTCGATCCAGGCCCGGATCAGCCGGTGGCCCATGGGGGTTTTGGTCTTGTCCAGCACCCACAGCAGGGAGCCCTTTTTCTCGCTGCCCCGGATGGTCTCGGTGAGCTCCAGGGTCCGCCGGGCGGTAAGGTCCAGCTCCAGATACCGCTGCCCGCCCCCGCCGTCCATCTCCAAACGGCTCAGGTGGCTCAGGTCGGTTTTCTGGGTCTCCTTCAAGTAGGCCGCCAGCGCCCCCGCCGCCTGCCGGCACATCCGGGGGCCGTCCTCCTGGGGAAGGGCCTGCTCTCCCTCCTCCAGCACGCCCAGCTCCCGCAGGGCGTCCAGCGCCTGGGCCGGGCGGAACCTGGCCTCCGGGGTGGGCTGGCATAGACAGCCCAGCCGCTGCTTTAAAAATTCGGTGAGCCGGGGCTCGGAAGAGGCCGCGTCGGACAAAATGGCCTCGCTGGGCGGACAGGCCGCCAGGGCGTTGAGCAGATGGGTGAGGCAGTCCTTCCCCTGGAAGGGGACGGCGGTGAACTGGCCGGTGGACAGGTCGCACCGGGCCAGGGCCGCCCCGGCGCTGTCGGCGTAGACCGCGCAGATGTAGTTGTTCCGGCTCTCGTCCAGCATCTCGTCCGCCATGGCGGTGCCGGGGGTGACGATGCGGATCACGTCCCGGTCCACCAGCCCTTTGACGGTGGCCGGGTCCTCCAGCTGCTCGCAGATGGCCACCTTGTACCCCCGCTTGATGAGCCGGGCGATGTAGCTCTGGGCCGAATGGTAGGGCACCCCGCACATGGGGGTGCGCTCCTCCTCCGGCTTGCCCCGGTCCCGGGTGGTGAGGGTCAGCCCCAGCTCCTCCGCCCCCAGCTTGGCGTCGTCGTGGAACATCTCATAAAAATCGCCCAGCCGGAAGAACAGAAGGCAGTCCGGGTGCTGCTCCTTCACCTTCCAATACTGTTTCATCATGGGGGTCAGATCGGCCATAGGATCACTCTCTTTCTCTGAAAACGCGGTAAAACCACAGGGGAGGGGCTTGTTTCCTCCCGCCTTACGGCTTTGATAAACGGACCGCGGGAGGGGCAAGCCCCTCCCCTACAGCATTGACGTTATTCCCCGTAATCCACAATAACATATACATACTGCACCCCGGCGATGTCGGCGGCGGGTTCCACCTGGGCGTAGCGGCTGACGCCGTCCTCCTCCACGATGATGGAGCGCACGGCCCCCGCCACCAGGCCCCGGGGGTACACACCCCCCAGCCCGGAGGTGGTCACCTGGTCCCCGGTGACCAGCTTGGCCTCCTCGGACACAAAGGACAGCCGCAAAAGCCCCTCCTGCATGAGGGTGAAATCCCCCTCCAGGATGGCGTCCTCGTCGGTGCGGGCCACCCGCCCCCCCAGTTCCAGCCGGGGGTCCAGGATGGTGGTCACCCGGCTGGAGTTGACCCCGGCCTCGGTGACCACGCCGATGAGGTAGCCGTTCTGGTCGATGACGCAGTCGCCGTTCTCCACCCCGCCGCTGGCGCCCCGGTCGATGGTCAGGTCGGAGGTCCAGTTGGAGGAGGCCCGGCGGACCACCGCCGCGTCCCGGTACTGGAGCTCGGGGCGGGCCTCCGCCAGCCCCAGCAGGTCTTTCATCCGCTCGTTCTCGCGCTGGGCGTCCTGCCCGGCGATGGCGTCCCGTTCCAGCTCCGCCACCCGGCGGCGCAGGGCCTCGTTCTCCGCCGCCAGCTCCTCGTAGCGGAAAGCACGGTCATACCGGGCCTGTGTCCAGCTGGACACGGCGGCGGACGCCGACCGGAAGGGGGTGGCCAGCACCTCCAAGGCGCTGGTCACCGGGTCAAAGCCCAGAATCTGGGCCCCCAGGGCCAGCACCAGCGTCAGCAGGACGGCGGCCAACAGCAGAAGGCCCCCGTTGTTTCGGAAAAATCGACTCATTGTTGTGTGCTCCTATCGCCGGCGCAAGCTGCGCTTACTCGCTTTCCCCTATCGGGAAAAGCTCGTCCGCTGTGCCGCGCCTCCTCTCCCCACGAAACCCGCCCGCTTTGCGGGCTGGGCTTTCGCGGGGGCCCCTTCATTTGCAAAACAATCCTGGCTGCGTAATATCGCCGCATTTTAACAAGTCAATTCCAAATCCTGCTAAAATACGGCCCAGCCGGAACACCGGCAGGCCCACCACATTGCTGTAGTCTCCCTGGATGCCGCTGACCAGCAGGGCCCCGCGCCCCTGGATGCCGTAGGCCCCGGCCTTGTCCATGGGCTCCCCGGTGGCGATATAGCCCCGAATCTCATCGGGACTGAGCGCCCGAAAGCGCACGGCAGTCTCCTCGTGCTCCGTGACGGCCCGCTCCCCCTGGTGCACCGTCACCCCGGTATAAACATGGTGCTCCCGGCCCGACAGCGCGGACAGCATGGCAAAGGCGTCCTCTCCGCTCCGGGGCTTTCCCAGCACCGACCCGTCCAGGGCCACCACCGTGTCGGCGGCAATGACGATGTCCTTGGGCCCGGCCTTCTTCGCCGCCCGGGCCTTGCGCTGGGACAGCTCCTCCACAATCCGGGCGGGGGAAAGGCCCTCCGCCACCGACTCGTCCACGTTTGGCGCGGACACCTTGAACTCCTGAATCCCCATCTGCCCCAGCAGTTCCTTCCGCCGGGGAGAGTTTGACGCCAGAATAATCCTTGCCTTTTCCTCCGGCGCAGGCTCGCTGATACCCAGCAGATAGTCCGCGGAAACATGATACAGCTGTGCCAGCGCCACAAGAGTGGCCGTCTGCGGGTCGCGATTTCCATATTCATAGCTGCAATAGGCGCTGATGGACACGCCGACCGCTTTCGCGACCTCTGTTTGCTTCATTTTATTTTCGACGCGCAATTCTTTCATGCGCTCAGCCAATTTGCTCATAAAAAACCCCTTACTATTTCGTATAAAATAGTATAATGAAATCAGGTATTGCAAATAAAGTATTCGGGAGAGATTATCATGACAGAACTGATAACAAGGCTATATTATATGGTGGAGGACTGGATCGGTCAACATGATCTGCGAGGGGAAAAAATAAACGAGTTGGAAACCCGTCAAGAAGCCTTGCAGGAAGAAATCATTTCCCGCCTGGGGGAGGATGGCCGGGACATGATGGAAACCCTGTCCGGACTCAATCTGGAGCTGGAAGATATCCACGACGAGGCGCTGTTCCGGGCGGCTATGGAGCTGGGGGCGCAGATCGCGCAGCCCAGGCGCGGGGGGTGGACCGCAGAGGGGCTTCAGTGACCGGCGGCGGGCGGCAGCACAAATAAGGGGGATACGGGCCGAAAGCACCACGCGCCGGAACGCCTGTCCCCCGCGCCGGTTCGAGCTCTCCCGTAAACCGGGGGTTCTTAGGGGGAGGCACGCCTATGAGCGAGGGAGCGCCCTTGGCTCCCGAGACGAATCCGGCGGGCCTCCCCCTAAGCGTCCTTTTGGGTACTTTTCCCACGTGGGAAAAGTACCCCGCCGGAGGCCCCGGAGGCTACTCCACGTCCCGATAATACAGCCCCCGGGTGTAATCGGTGGGGACATAGTTTCCCTTCCCCCGGTAGGCGGACAGCACCTGGACGCACTCCACCCCGTTCTCGGTGGTGAAGAGCAGGCGGATGGCCCGCAGTCCGGCCTTTTTCCAGTCCTGGGGCTTGTCCGCCAGAAACAGCTTGTTGGCGTTCAAAATCTCGTTGCGGCACCCGTAGGCCCGCTCCACAGGGAAGCGCACCCCTTTGCGGTCGGTGAGCAGGTTCACGTTGGAGCAGACGCACTTTCCCGACTGGGTCTTGATGGCGCAGTTCTCCGTAATCATCAGGGGCAGCCGCCCATAGGCGATGATCTCCAGGTCCACCGCCTTGGACACGTCCCGAATCTGGGCCAGCTTCAGCTCAAAAGAGGCGGTCAGCGACTGGAGGCCCAGCCGCTTGTACTCCTTGACCCCCTGGCTGTTGAACACCTGGAGGCCGAAATCCCCCCGCATGACAAAGCCCAGCTCCCGGCACAGGGGGATGAGGCCCAGATTTCCCACGTAGGCGTCGGTCACCCCCGCCTCCTTGCAGATGTCCAGCTCCTCACGCAGCTTGGGCAGCTCCCGGTCAAAGCAGATCCGGGGCAGCACCGCCGCCACCGGGATTCCGCGCTCCACCGCCCCCCGCACGCCGTCCGGGTGGGCGGCGATCTCCTCCACAGGCAGGGTGATCCGGTCCGGCCGGGCCTTGATGAGCTCAAAGGTGATCTGTCCTACCCGGCGCAGGGAGACGTACACGTCCGGCTCCCCCCGGTAGTTCTCGTACCGGGCCCCCGGCTTGAACACGCCATGGCGGCGCTGGGGCAGGGCGGCGCGCTGGGCGGACAGCCCGTCCAGCACCTGCCGCCGCAGGGCGTTCAGCGAGGACAGGGGCACCGCCAGCCCCTCCTGCACCAGGGAGCGTACCTCCGTCACCCAGTAGGGGGTGCCCCCGGTCTTGGAGAGCTGGGCCTCCACGTCCGCCTGGGTGGTGGCCCTGCGGCGGGCGGGGTCGGGAGCCATCCCAGCGGCGGTGACCACCCGGCCCTCCCGGTCCTCCACCCCCACCTGGACGGGCTCGCCGGGGCGGATCATGGCATAGAATTTCACCGGGACCCCCGGGCCATCCCCCTTGTCATAGGCGGCCTTGGCCTGGGCGAACAGCTCCTTGGGATTTTTAGCCTCCTCCCGGATGCCGAACATGTCCGGGCCCTTGTTCTCCATGAAATAGCCGTCGGTAAAGCCCTGGCGGGAAAAGGCCTGCTCCAGCTGGGACAGCTCCTGGGCGGTGGGCTCCCGCCCCTCCCGCAGGGCGCCGGCGTACACCTTGGTGACGATATAGACGTACTCGGGCCGCTTCATCCGGCCCTCGATCTTGGCGCTGGCCACCCCCATCTCCTGGAGCTCCTTCAGGTGGCCCGCCAGGGACATATCCTTTAAAGACAGGGGGTGGCCGTCCGCCATGTCCCCCCAGCCGTAGGGCAGGCGGCAGGGCTGGGCGCACATGCCCCGGTTGCCGCTGCGCCCCCCGATGACGGAGGACATGAAGCACTGGCCGGAATAGCACATGCACAGCGCCCCGTGGACGAACACCTCGATCTCAATGGGGGAGTGCTCGCAGATATAGGCGATGTCCCGCCGGGACAGCTCCCGGGCCAGCACCGCCCGGGTGATGCCCAGGTCCGCCGCCTGCTTCGCCCCATCCAAGGTGTGGATGGTCATCTGGGTGGAGGCGTGGAGGGGCAGGTCCGGGGCGGCCTGCCGCAGCGCGCGGACCAGGCCCATGTCCTGGACCAGCACCGCGTCCGCCCCCAGCTGGGACGCCTGGACGGCGCAGTCCACCGCCGCGGGCAGCTCCCGGTCGGAGCACAGGGTGTTCAGGGTGAGGTATACCTTCACCCCCCGCAGGCGGCAGTAGGACGCCGCTGAGGCAAATTCGTCCCGGGTGAAGTTTTTCGCGCCCCGGCGGGCGTTGAATTGTCCAAAGCCCAGGTAGACCGCGTCCGCCCCGGCGCACACCGCCGCGCGCAGCGCCTCCGGGCTGCCGGCGGGGGATAGTATTTCCATAAGGTCCTCCGAATTGTTTTTCTATAAGTTCAAGGACCCTCCTTTTTTCGTTGAAAAGAAAAAAGGAGGCGAAAAAAGAAACTTTTAGAAGCTGTATTCACAGCCGAAACCGCCGGATGGCCGGGCAGAAATTTTTATGGCATTACCCGTGCCGGTAACGGTCTAAAAGTTTTTCTTTTTGCTTCTTTTTCTTTTTTCAAAAAGAAAAAGAAGGCCCTTACCGCTTCTGCTGTAATTTGAAGATCTCCCGCTTGGACTCGCTGAGCTCCGCCTTCAGCTTGGCGTTCTCCTCCAGCAGGTCCTTGATCTGGCGGCGCAGGTCCACCGACGCCTCCTGCTCCTTGAAGCGCTCGTCGGCGATGTTGATGGCCGTGAGCACGGCGCAGTCCATCTGGGACACCCCGCCGGGCCGCCCCGTCTCCTTCAGCTTCTCATTCACATAGGCGGCCACCCGGTGGACATAGTTTTCATCCTCAACGGCCAGCAGCGTATATTTCAGCCCACCCACTGTCACTGTGACGCGGTTTTGCATGGCGGTCCCCTCCCATATAAAGTCTTAAGATTTATTATAACACACTCACAGAAAAAAGGAAATGAAAAAAGTATAAAAGTACGCCGATTTTTCGTTCAGGCCCCGGCTTGATTTCTGTCCTGCCTGGTGGTATCATATTTCACAAAGCCCAGCCGGGCGGAAACTGAAAAAAGGAGAGGTGTTGGATCATGGCGGGTAAAGAAAACCGTTCCGAAGCGCGGAAAAAGGCGCTCAAAGAGCTGCTGGAGGGCCTGGGCATGACTGTCCTGGGTGTGGTCATGTGGATGCTGGGCGGCGATTTCACCTTTGTGGAAGGCGTGACCACCCGTGCGGAGGGGCGCAATCAGATGTACCTGATGGCTGCGGCCGCGGCGCTGGTTATCATCGGCGTGGTATTTTTGGTGCTGGGCCTGGTGCACCTGGTGCGGCCGGGTAAGGACGGAAAAAACGCCGGCGGGGAGCCGTAACCCATGTTTTCCCGTTTCACCCCTTGACAGCCCCGTTTTTCTGTAATAAAATGCGGGAGATAAAGCATGGACGGAGAACAGTACCCCGCGCCGGGGCGGTCAGAGAGGGGACGGACGGTGAGAGTCCCCCAAAGGCGCGGCGGGAAGGCCCTCCCGAGCCCGGGCAGGAAATGGCCCGGCGGTCCCCGCCGTTACCGGGTCAAGAGTGCGCGTCAGCCAGACGCGAATTCAGGTGGAACCGCGGACAAGAAGAAGCGCAGAGCATGGGGCTGTGAGGGAGCTTGGACCGGAGCGAGGGCGAGCGCAGGGCCGCAGCCGGACCGAGTCGAAGGGAAAGCGACCGAGCGTCCAGACCCCTTGTGGAGCGTGACAACTGTTCGCCCTGAGCCGGAGAGGCTCAGGGCGTTTTTCGTTTTGAGCCGAAAATGATTGAAAAGGAGCGAGATATCTTGAAAAACAGCGACAAAAACATGGAAAAAATCGTGGCTCTGTGCAAGGCCAGGGGCTTCATCTTTGCCGGAAGCGAGATCTACGGCGGCCTGGCCAACACCTGGGACTACGGCCCCCTGGGGGTGGAGCTGAAAAACAACGTGAAAAAGGCCTGGTGGAAGAAGTTCGTCCAGGAGAACCCCTACAACGTGGGGCTGGATGCCGCCATCCTGATGAACCCCCAGGTGTGGGTGGCCTCCGGCCACGTGGGCGGCTTCTCCGACCC
>CANASS010000015.1 GCA_947364395.1 uncultured bacterium | reverse complement strand
CTTTCTAAAGATTATGAAATATCTGTCTGTTCTGCTCAGGCAGTTTGTACCATTGTTGCTTTTCGTACTCTGTTGAAAATATTTTAGCCCATTGGTACAGCTTCTAAATGATGTTTACTAATGAAGGTAGCTGCAAAGGCGAGTATAAGTACACAGCAGACCACAAGCTCCATTTCATGCACCTCTGATCGCATTTCGCCCCTGTGTCGTTTTACCGAAACACCCGGTTGAAATCCCTGGGCATCTTGGCCTTAAACGTTACCTGTTCCCCGGTGGCGGGATGGGTGAAGGACAGTTCGTTTGCGTGAAGGCACAGCCTCCCGATGGGGTTGGTGCGGGCCCCGTACTGCTTGTCCCCGGCCACGGGGTGGCCCATCTCCTTCATGTGGACCCGGATCTGGTTTTTCCGCCCCGTCTCGATGCTGATATCCAGCAGGGCATACCCGCCCCCGGCTTTCACCACCTGATAGCTGGTGACGGCCTCCTTAGCCCCCTTTCCCGGCGTGCCGGAAAAGCTGAGATGGGTGTCCGTCTCCACCAAAAAGGAGCGGATGGTGTCTCGGTCAGGCTTGGGCGTCCCCTCCACCACCGCCAGATAGCCCCGGCGGGTGACCATGTCGTTCCAATGGGCCTGGAACAGCTCCTTGGTCTCAGGGTCCCGGGCGAACATCAGCACCCCCGAGGTGTCCCGGTCCAGCCGGTGGAGCACATAAATTCGGTCGTCCACCCGCCGGGCCTTCACGTAATCGGTGACCATGTGGTAGGCCGTGCGGACCTTCTCCTTTTCATTGGCCACGCTGAGCAGCTTGGCGGGCTTGTTGACCACGATAAGGTGCTGGTCCTCGTACAGGATGGGAAAGGGCAGGGCGTCCGCCCGGGGGGCGGAGGCGGGGAGTATGCTCACCTGCTGGCCGGGGGCCAGGGGAGCGTCGAACTGGGAGACGGGGACCCCGTCCACCGCCACCAGCCGCCGGGACAGAAGGGATTTCACATTGTTGCGGCTCTTGCCCTTCACCTTTGCGAGCAGGAAGGGGAGGAGGGTGGCGGGCTCGTCCACCGTATAGATGGGAGCCTTGCTCGGGCGTTTATTTTGATGGTCCATTTTGTCACCTGATTTCCTGATTTGCGGACATTGTACCACAGCCGGGGAGAAAAGTCCACGAAATTCCGATGGACAGGCAAGTGGAGCCGGTCCGGCTCATAAGCTTGCCAGAGGTGATGTATCGTGGGAGAAAAAGAGGGTTTGCTGCTCCGGGCATCAAAGCTGTTCGACCTGCCCGCCGACGCGCTGGCGGGGGTGCCCAGGGTGGAGGTCGTCGGAGACGGCGAGCTGCGCATGGCCCCCCATCGGGGCATTTTGGCCTATGGGCCCGAGGAGATCCACATTTCCGGCGGCAGCCTGGTGGTGCTGGTGCGGGGCAGCGGCCTGGAGCTGCGGGCCATGACCCCGGAGGAGCTGCTCATCACGGGGACCGTCACGGCTGTGGAGTTTATGAGGTAGCTCTTGTTCTCGAGAGAAAAAGAACCAAAAAGAGCTTTCCTCTGTTACCAAGGTGGCTGGGAACGGCAGGCTTTCGGCCGGTAACGGAGAGCGATCATGTTTGAAAAGGGTTTGGAATCATGAAAAAGCTCATTAACCTGATACAGGGCTATGTGGAGCTCCATGTCACCGGGGCCTTTCCCGAACGGCTGCTGAACCTGTGCGCCCAGAACCGGGTCCAGTTCTGGAGGCTGGAGTGGCTGGATGAGACCAGTTTCACCTTTCGGATCGCCCTCCGGGACCGAAGGCGGCTGGAGGAGCTGGCCCGGCGGTCCATGTGCGAGGTACGGGAAAAGGGCCGCCGGGGGGCGGCGGTGGTGGCGGAAGGCATCCTGGCGCGCCGCTGGGGGTTTGTGATCGGGCTGGCGCTGTGCTTTGTGGCGGTGAGCTTCCTGTCCAAATTCCTGCTGGTGGTGGAGGTGACGGGCAATGAGACGGTGCCCACCGCCGTCATTCTGTCCCAGCTCCAGCGGGTGGGGGTGCGGCCGGGGGCCTACGGCCCCTCTATCCCGGAGAAAGAGGCTGCCAACGAAGCCCTGCTGGGCCTGCCCGAGCTGAGCTATCTTGCCGTCAACATCTACGGCACCCGGGCGGAGGTGGTGGTCCACGAGGCGGAGAAGAAGCCGGAGCTGCTGGACGAGAGCGTCCCCACCGACGTGGTGGCCCGGGCGGACGGCATCATTGAGGACATCAGCGCGGAGTCGGGCCGGGCCCTGTTCCAGGCCGGGGACGTGGTGGCCAGGGGAGAGGTGCTCATCACCGGAGATTTGGACCTGAAGGAGCCGGAGTACGGCACAGTGGACCTGGGGCGTCTCATCGTCCACGCCTCGGGGTCGGCGACCGCCCGGACCTGGCGGGTTTTGGAGGAGACCGTGCCCCTCGCCGCCCAGGGCAAGGCGTACACCGGGGAGGAGCGGACGGGCCGCAGCATAAAATTTTTATGGATGGAGCTGGATTTTTTACAAAACAGTAGCATTTCTGGTGGTAGATATGATAAAATAACCGAGACCCGTCAGATAACCCTGTTTGGCTGTCCCCTGCCCGTCTGGCTGACCACCGTTACCCTGCGGCCCTACGAGCTGGAGGAGCGGCCCTTGGACCAGGAGGAAGCGGTCCTGCGGCTGGAACAGGTGCTGTCCGCCCGGCTGGAGGCGGAGATGGAAGCCGGCCGGGGAGAGGTTCTCCACACCGATTTCGTGACCGAGGAGAAGGGGGGGCGGCTCACCGTCACCCTGCTGGCGGAGTGCCGGGAGGAGATCGGCCGCACCGTGAAGCGGGAGGGAGAGGTGGGCCGCATCCCAGGTACGCTAAATTAAAAACAACGGCTGAGGACCGTGTGAAGGAGTGCACCAATGACAGAGCAGAGCATCAGCATTGAGCGGATGGAGGAGGCCGTCAACCTGTTTGGCCTGTTCGATGAGAACATCCGCCTCATCGAACAGGAGCTGGACGTGTCGGTGGTGAACCGGGAGTCCAACCTGAAAATTTCCGGCGAGGGAGAAAACGTCATGCTGGCGGTGAAAGCCATTCAGGGCCTGCTTACCCTGTCCGCCAAGGGGGAGGCCATCGGGCAGCAGAACGTGCGCTATATCATCGAGCTGGTCCGCTCTGGCAACGAGGGCAAGATTGCCCAGCTGGCGGGGGACGTGGTGTGCGTCACCGCCAAGGGCAAGCCCATCAAGGCCAAGACCATCGGTCAGCAGAAGTACGTGGACGCCATCAAAAACAGCACCGTTACCATCGGCGTGGGCCCCGCGGGAACGGGCAAAACCTACCTGGCGGTGGCGGCGGCGGTGGCCGCTTTCCGGGAGAAACAGATCAACCGCATCATTCTGACCCGCCCCGCCGTGGAGGCCGGGGAACGGCTGGGCTTCCTGCCCGGGGACTTGCAGTCCAAAGTGGACCCCTACCTGCGCCCGCTCTATGACGCGCTGTTCGACATGCTGGGGGCGGAGACCTATCAAAAGTATCTGGAGCGGGGGAACATCGAGGTGGCCCCCCTGGCCTATATGCGGGGCCGGACGCTGGACGACTCGTTCATCATCCTGGACGAGGCCCAGAACACCAGCCGGGAACAGATGAAGATGTTCCTCACCCGGCTGGGGTTCGGCTCCAAAATCGTCATCACCGGCGACGCCACCCAGATCGACCTGCCGGTGGACAAGGTGTCCGGCCTTAAAGAGGCCATGCGAGTGCTCAAAGGGGTGGAGGATATCTCCATCTGCCAGCTCACCGGGGCGGACGTGGTGCGCCACGTCATCGTCCAGCGCATCATCAAGGCCTATGAGGAGGATGAAAAGCGCCGCTCTTCTAAGCGGCGGTAGAAGGACCGCCTCCGGCGGGTTACTTTTCCCACGTGGGAAAAGTAACCAAAAGGACGCTTAGGGGGCATCCCGCCGGGTGAACACGGCCCCAAGGGCGGGCCGCGTCCACAGGCGGGCTTCCCCCTAAGAACCCCCTTTACGAGGGACGCCCGATCCGATGGCCGGACAGTGACCTCCCGGCGCACAGGGCTTTCGATCCGTATCCCCCCTATTTGTGCTGCCGCTTGTGTCTGGACACTGAAAACAGCTAGGGCCCACCGTCCGCGCCTGAGTGCCGGACCTTTCGGCTTGTGCTCCTTGGTCCGGCCCCTTGGACGGGACGAACCCTAGAGTTTTTCCAGGCAGGCGTCGGTCAGCTGCATCCCAAGACATAAACCTTGGTAGAATGACCAGAGCCCATGGCCTTGGACAGGTTCCTTTTTTAAGTAATCCGGCCAAAAATGTGGATCAGGCTGCGTCACATAATAACGGTACAGTGTTTCTACGATAATTGGAATATCTTTGTTCATGGCAATTACTCCTTAACACGTACTCTTTTGTACGTGTTATTATACACGGCATTTGTGTACGTGTCAAGCGGGAAGTGTAAAAATGATTTTTAATGAACGGCTAAAAATATTGCGAAGTGAAAAAGGCTTGACCCAGGAGGAAGCGGCTGGTACACTCAATTTTAATTACCGCCATTACCAGCGATTGGAAGCCGATGGGCATTTGCCAAATTATAAAAGTCTGCTTCAAATAGCCGACTTTTACGACGTGTCTGTGGACTGGCTCATGGGTCGGACGGAGAAGCGGGCGGTCAATCGGTGAGAGGGCGCCTGGGCAGGGGGTGCATAAGCTGAGGCGCGGTGTCGTGGACCCTGCCTGCGGGTGGCGCCGCGTCTGCGGGCGGCAGCACAAAGTAGGGTGATACGGGTCGAAGGCCGCGTGCGCCGGAAGGGTTTATGCCCACTTCCCGTATAGAGCTCTCGCGTAAACAGGGGGTTCTTAGGGGGAAAGCCGCCTGTGAGCGAGAGCGCGATCTTTGCGCTCGAAGTCGAACCGGCGGATTGCCCCCTAAGCGTGTCTTTGCCTACTTTCTGCACGAGCAGAAAGTAGGCCGCCGGAGGCCCAGCGGCCACAGAAAGGAGGATTTCCATGCCAGAGCATGAAATAATCATTTCAGCGGATGTGCCCGGGGTGGACGACAGCCTGTGCAGCTTCCTGCGCGGGGTGATCGGCGCAGCCCTGGAGGCGGAGGGGGTGGAGACGCCCTGCGAGGTGAATGTGCTGGTCACCGACGACGCGGGCATCCGCCGGGTGAATCTGGACATGCGGGAGATGGATGCCCCCACCGACGTGCTGTCCTTCCCCATGTTTGACCTGACCCCAGGGGACAAGCCCTCTTTGGAGGACGCCGACCCGGCCACGGGGCTGGTGCCTCTGGGGGACATGTGCCTGTCTCTGGAGCGGGCCCGGGCCCAGGCCGAGGAGTACGGGCACTCCGACCGCCGGGAGCTGGCCTATCTGGCGGTCCACTCGGTGCTCCACCTGCTGGGCTACGACCATCTGGACGAGGGGCCCATGAAAACGCAGATGCGGGGGCGGGAGGAGGCCGTCATGGACGGCCTGGGCCTGCCCAGAGAGAAGTGAGAACCATGGAAACGCAGATAAGACAGCGGGATTTCGGCCTGGATCTGGTCCGGGCGGCGGCGGGCGTGCTCACCCTCAGCGTCCATTTCTTTCTGAACAACGGATTCTACGATACGCCGGTCGCGGGCAAGACCATGCTGGCGGCCTGTATGGTCCGTATGCTGTGCATGACCTGCGTACCCCTGTTTTTGCTGCTGACGGGGTATACTTGTGTTGGGCGCAGATGGTCCAAAGGATATTACCGCAAGCTTTTGCCGGTGCTGTGCGTCTATGTGCTGGCGGGGGCGGCGTGTCTGGCCTACCGTGTGGTCTGGGCGGGAGAGCGGTTCACCCTGTGGGGAATCGTGCGGCAGTTCACCGTCTATGCCGCCGCGCCCTACGGCTGGTATATCGAGATGTACATCGGTCTGTTTCTGCTCAGCCCCTTTTTCAACGCGGCGTGGCACACGCTGGAGAGCGGGGGCAAGGGGGCGCTGACCCTCACCCTGGTGGGGTTGACGGCCCTGCCGGGCGCGGTGAATCAGTACCGGGAGCTTCTGCCCGTCTGGTGGGTGGGCGTCTATCCCCTGACCTACTACGCCCTGGGGGCGTGGCTGCGGGAGCACCCCCTGCGGCTCAAGGGCTGGAAGCTGCTGGCCTGTCTGGTGGGGCTGGCCTGTCTGGTGGGGCTGAAGGGCTACCGAACCGCCGGGGGCGGGGCGTATGTCTGGCTGCCGGAGGACCAGTGGGGGAGTCTTGCGCTTACCTTGGAGTCGGTGTGCCTGTTCTCGCTGCTGCGCCGGGCCAAAGGGGAGCGGGTCCCCCGCCCGGTGGGCTGGTGGGTGGCCCGGACGGCCAAGCTGGCCCTGCCCATGTATCTGGTGTCGTACATCGCCGACCAGACCGTCTATCCGGTGCTGGCCCAGGCGGTGCCGGAGGCCCACCACCGGCTGTTTGCCATGCCCGTTGTGGTGCCCGTGACTGTGCTGTGTTCACAGCTGCTGGCCCAGCCTGTGGACTGGGCGGCGGAAGCGCTGGTGCGGCTGGCGCCTCAAAAAACAAAAAACGCTCAAGAAAGTTGAGGATCACCTATGAATATTAAGAAAAGCGGCATCATTACCATCTGCGGACGGCCCAACGTGGGTAAATCCACCTTGACCAACACTCTGGCGGGGGAGAAGGTGGCCATTGTCTCCCCCAAGCCCCAGACCACCCGAAACCGCATCTGCGCCGTCCTCAACCGGGGGGACAGCCAATTTGTGTTTGTGGACACCCCCGGCCTCCACAAAGCCCGCACCCGCCTGGGGGACTATATGGTCAAGGTGGTGCGGCAGAGCGTGGCGGACGTGGACGGGGTGATGCTGCTGGTGGAGCCGGTGGACCATATCGGCAAGCCGGAGGAGGAGCTGATCTCCCGCATCAAGGCCCTGGGCGCTCCCGCGGCCCTGGTCATCAACAAGATCGACACGGTGGAGAAGGAGAAGCTGCTGTCGGTGATGGCGGTGTACGGCGAGGCCCATGACTGGGACGCGGTGGTGCCCATCTCGGCCAAGACCGGCGAGGGGGTGGACGAGCTGATGGAGGTGCTGGGGGGCTGGCTGCCCGAGGGGCCTCAGCTCTTCCCTGACGGAGCGGTCACCGACCAGCCGGAGCGGCAGATCATGGCGGAGATCGTCCGGGAGAAGCTGCTGCGGGAGCTGGACCAGGAGATTCCCCACGGCACGGCGGTGGAGGTAACGAAATTCTCCCAGCGGGACAACGACATCATCGACTGCCACGTGACCATATACTGTGAAAAGGCCTCCCACAAGGGCATTATCATCGGCAAGGGCGGGGGGATGCTGAAAAAGATCAGCACCCAGGCCCGGCAGGACATGGAGTCTTTCATGGGTGCCAAGGTGTATCTGGAGACCTGGGTGAAGGTGAAGGAGAACTGGCGGGACAACCCGGCGGCCATTCAGAACTTTGGCTACACGGAGGACTGAGTCATGGTTGAAATTGAAGTATGGATGAACGGGTTCACCGAAAAGCTGGTGAATGAGTTTGGAGCCCGGCTGCTGTTTCTGGGCTTACAGGGCAGCTATGGCCGGGGCGAGGCAAATGAAGACAGCGACATCGACATGGTAACGGTGCTGGACCGGGTGGAGCTGGCCGATTTGGACGCCTACCGGGCCGCCGTGCGCGAAATGCCGGAGGGAGAGAAAGCCTGCGGCTTTCTGTGCGGGGCGGTGGAGCTGAAGTGCTGGCCGAAATACGACCTGTGCCAGCTGGCCCGGGATGTGAGGGGATACCACGGGGCGCTGGGGACGCTGCTGCCTCCCATAGGCAGGGCCGATCTGGCGGAGGCCGCCGCCATCGGCGCGTCGGGACTGTACCACGCCGCCGTCCATACCTACCTGTACGCCGGCAGGGAGAGCTGGCCCGAATTTTTAAAGGAGGCCCACAAGGGGGCGTTTTTCACCCTCCGGGCTTTGCATGAGCTGCGAACCGGGGAGAATGTGCGGGCCAAAAGGGACCTTCTGCCCTTGCTGGGCGGGGATGAGAGGGAGGTTTTGGCGTACAGCCTGTTGCCTGCGGACGAGCCGCTGGAGTGCGTCTTTGACCGTCTGATACGCTGGAGCGCCGCCGCCATGGCTGAGGCGGAGCAAAGCAGGGACACAAAATTTCCCTGACATAATCGACGCCGCCCTGTCCATGCTAACGGCATGGACAGGAGGGATGGCAATGGACACACGGTTTTGGGAGCTGTTTTGGACCACCGGAATGCCGGAGGCCTGGCTCATGAGCCGGGACGAGGAGGGCCCGGCCTCCCTGGGGCCGGAGGTGGAGCTGGGGCAGAGGCTGCCCGGCCCGCCGGTCGGCCCGCCCTATCCGCCGGTGGGCGGCGTGCCGGGAAATCCCGGCAACCTCTATTGAATCGACGCGTCCCGGCTGCCGCCGGGGCGTACATAGGAGCGGTTTTATGCACCTGACCACCAATGCCCTCGTCCTGCGCGAGGTGAACTACAAGGAATCGGATAAAATACTCACCCTGCTCACAGAAAAGGAGGGCAAGCTCACCGTGTCCGCCCGGGGGTGCCGGAAAAAGGGAAGTCCCATCGCCGCCGCCTGCCAGCTGCTGGCCTGGGCGGAGTTTACCCTGTATGAGTTTAACGGGCTGTGGTCGGTGAAGGAGACCGCCTCGGAGCGGCTGTTTGACGGCCTGCGGGGGGACTTGGAGAAGGTGGCCCTGGCCAGCTATTTCGCGGAGGTAACCGAGGCGCTGGCGGAGGAGGACCGGCCGGAGCCGGGCCTGCTGACGATGACACTGAACTGCCTCCACGCCCTGGACAAGCTGAACCCGCCCCTGATGCAGGTGAAGACCGCGTTTGAGTGGCGGTCCATATCCCTGGCGGGGTACGAGCCCCAGTTGGATCAGTGCGGCGTGTGCGCCCGGCCTGAGCCCCAGGACCCCGCCATTCACCTGGGGGAGGGGATGGTCCACTGTGCCGCCTGCCGGGACAAGCTGCCGGAGGGGGTGTCTATGCCGCTGACAACGGCGGCGCTGGCCGCCCTGCGGCACATCGTCTGGGGCCCTCGAAAGCGGCTGCTGGCCTTCCGGCTGGATGGGGAAGGGCTGAAAAAGCTGTCCAACGCGTCGGAGGCCTATCTCATGACCCGGCTGGAGCGGGGCTTCCGCACGCTGGACTTTTACAAACGGCTGAGTCCGGCGGAACATACAAAACTGTGAAAATTGAGGAAAACAAGTTATGACGCCTTTATTTGAGAAATCCATTGAGACGCTGGAGCTGCCCCGGGTACTGGCCCTGCTGGCCGCCGAGGCGGCCACCGGGGAGGGCAAGGAGCGGTGCTTGGCCCTGCGGCCCGCCGGTGTCCCCAGCGACGTGAGCCGCCTGCAAAAGCAGACCTCCGCCGCCTTCGACCTGCTGGTGAAGCACGGCACGCCCTCCCTGTCCGGGGTGAAGCCGGTGGCGGCGGCCCTCCAGCGGGCGGACCGGGGGGGCACGCTGAACACCAGGGAGCTGCTGGACATTGCCCAGGTGCTGCGGTGCGCCCGGAACGTCCATGAGTACGGGGCGGGGAACGGCGAGGCCAAAACGGTGCTGGACGGCTACTTTGAAAGCCTCACCGCCAACCGCTTCCTGGAGGACAAGATCACTGGGTCCATCCTCAGCGAGGACGAGATCGCCGACGCCGCTTCTCCGGAGCTGGCCGACATCCGGCGGCACATCCGAGCGGCGGCGGGCAAGGTGCGGGATGTGCTCAACCGGCTCATCTCTTCCAACCAGTCCAAGTATTTACAGGACGCCATCATCACCATGCGGGGCGGGCGCTATGTGGTGCCCGTGAAGAGCGAGCATAAAAACGACATACCCGGCCTAGTCCACGACGTGTCCGGCTCGGGAGGGACGTTTTTCATCGAGCCCATGGGGGTGGTGAACGCCAACAACGAGCTGCGGGAGCTCCAGGCCAAGGAGCAGAAGGAGATTGAACGCATCCTGGCGGAGCTGTCCGCCGACTGCGCCGGTTTCAAGGCGGACATCGAGGACGACTACCAGACCTTGGTGTCCCTGGACTGCATTTTCGCCCGGGCCAAGCTGTCCTCCGCCATGGGGGCCATGGAACCGGCGCTGGGGAACCACATCGAGCTGCGAAAGGCCCGCCACCCCCTGCTGGACCCCAAGACCGCCGTGCGCAATGACCTCATGCTGGGCGGGAGCTTCGACACCCTGGTGATCACCGGCCCCAACACCGGCGGCAAGACTGTCACCCTGAAAACCCTGGGCCTGCTTACCCTGATGGCCCAGTGCGGCCTGCACATACCGGCGGCGGACGGCTCTATGGTGAAGGTGTGCTCCGCCGTGCTGGCGGACATCGGCGACGAGCAGTCCATCGACCAGTCCCTGTCCACCTTCTCCTCCCACATGACCAACATCGTGGCCATCCTGGAACAGGCGGACGACCAGACGCTGATTCTGTTCGACGAGCTGGGGGCGGGCACCGACCCGGTGGAGGGCGCGGCTTTGGCCGCCGCCGTCATCGAGTCTGCCCGGGCCATGGGGGCCGCTGTGGCCGCCACCACCCACTACGCCGAGCTGAAGGTGTACGCCATGACCACCAAGGGGGTGGAGAACGCCTCCTGCGAGTTCGACGTGGAGACCCTGGCCCCCACCTACCGGGTGCTCATCGGCATCCCGGGCAAGTCCAACGCCTTCGCCATTTCCAGGCGGCTGGGCCTGCCCGACTATATCATCCAGAAAGCGGCGGACCGCATCGACGCGGAGAACGTGCGCTTTGAGGACGTGCTCAGCCAGCTGGACCTCCAGCGTCAGGCCATGGAGAAG
This sequence comes from uncultured bacterium, assembly GCA_947364395.1. GTDB lineage: Bacteria > Bacillota > Clostridia > Oscillospirales > Oscillospiraceae > Enterenecus. Next base: position 31,173 of record CANASS010000015.1, on the reverse strand, counting down.
GAGAAGGAGAAGGCGGCCCAGCTGCGCCGGGAGATGGAGGAGGACCGGGCCAAAGCGGAGGAATACCGCGCCCGCATTGAGGAGGAGCGGAGAAAAGCCACGGAAAAGGCTCAGGCGGAGGCCAGGGCCATCATTGAGCAGGCCCGGGACGCCGCTGACCAGACTTTCAAGGAGCTCAACGAGATGCGCCGCCGCCAGGAGCAGGCCCGGGACTGGGTGGACGACAACGAGGAGCGGGCCCGGCTGCGCCGGAAGCTGAACGAGGCGGACGCCGCCCTAGGCGGCAAAAAGGAGGACCTGCCGCCCCCGCCCCCCACCCGGGACGCGGTGCTGGGCGACACGGTGGAGCTGCTCAAAATGGGCGCCCAGGCAGAGGTGGTCGGGGTGAACAAGGACGGCACCCTCCAGCTCCAGGCCGGCGTTTTGAAGCTGAAGGCCAAGCAGGAGGAGGTCCGGGTGTTGGAGGATGTCACCGCCCGGAAAAAGCAGGGCGCAAAAGACAAGCAGCGGGCCGCCTCAGTGTCCCGGCCCTTCCGGGCGGCGGGCGCCAAGGCTGAGCTGGACCTGCGGGGCATGATGGTGGACGAGGCCCTGGGGGCGGTGGACCTGTTTTTGGACAACGCCCTCATGGGCAAGCTGGAGACGGTGACCATCATCCACGGCAAGGGCACCGGGGCGTTGCGCAAGGCGGTGCGGGAGCACTTGAAAAAGAGCCGGTATGTGAAGGAGTACCGCCCCGGCGTGTACGGAGAAGGCGAGGATGGGGTCACAGTGGCCACGCTGAGGTAATGGCGGCGGATTTCCGCTCCAGGACCCGGCGGGGAGGGCCTTTGCGGTTTTGTCAAAGACGGCTCCTGGAAAAAAACGCCTAATCGGACGGTTCGTGTTTTCATTGGGGCCTCTTTCGGATGCCTATAACCTAATATTAGAGGGCGGCGTGTCGTGATTTTTGGTGAAAATGCTCTTGACGATGGGGGTTAAATTTGGTATTCTATCAAAGTACAAAGAATCAGAGCAGGTTCGGTGCGCGCCCCCAAATATGACCGAAGCTGATTTTGCGATGGAGGGAATCGTTCATGTTCATGAAAGAGACTACGGTAAACAACCAGGTCGGTCTGCATGCCCGTCCGGCCACGTTTTTTATCCAGAAGGCCAACGAGTTCAAGAGCTCCATCTGGGTGGAGAAGGACGACCGCCGCGTGAATGCCAAAAGTCTGCTGGGAGTCCTGTCCTTGGGGATCGTGAAGGGCACGACCATCAATCTCATTGCCGACGGCCCTGACGAGGAAGCTGCCATCAAGGCTCTGGTGGAGCTCATTGACTCTGAGTTCACCGAGTGAGCTGTTTTCGCGAGAGACAAAAAGCGCCGCTTTTGCGGCGCTTTTTCTATAGAGGGAGGGGGCTCCATTGACATTTGATGAACTGCGGGACAAGGCCCACGCCCTGCCCCTGAAGCCGGGCGTCTACATCATGCAGAACGCCGCCAGTGAGGTCATCTACGTGGGCAAGGCCAAGGCCCTGAAAAACCGGGTGAGCCAATATTTCCAGGACCAGTCCCGGCACAACGAAAAGACCCGGGCCATGGTGAGCCAGATCGACCACTTCGATGTCATCGTGGTCCAGTCGGAGTTTGAAGCCCTGGTGCTGGAGTGCGCCCTCATCAAACGGCACCAGCCCCGGTACAATATCCTGCTCAAGGACAGCAAGGGCTTTCCTTACATCCGGCTGTCCCCGGGGGAATACCCCCGGTTCTCCCTGGTCTCCAAGGCGGAGGACGACGGAGCCCGGTACTTTGGGCCTTATGGGAGCCGGGGGGCCAGCCAGGGCATCATCGACGCCCTGCGGGAGGCCCTGCGCCTGCCCTCCTGCCGCCGGAAATTCCCCAGGGACATTGGGAAGGAGCGGCCCTGCCTCAACTTCCACATGGGCGTGTGCGACGGCTACTGCCGTTTAGAAATGGATCAGACCCAGTACAAGCGCTCCACCGATCAGGCGGTGCGGTTGCTGGAGGGCCGTCTGGACGAGGTGATGGACGAGCTCACCGCCGAGATGGAGCTGGCGGCGGAGGAGCTGCGCTTTGAAAAGGCTGCCCAGCTCCGGGACCGCATCCGCTCCATCCAGCTGCTGTCTAAGCGCCAGAAGGCGGTGGCCGGGTCGTTGGCGGACACGGATGTGGTGGGTTACCACCGGGGAGAGGCCAAGAGCTGTTTTGTGGTGCTCCACTATATTGGCGGCGAGCTGGCGGCCAAGGACTGGGAGCTGCTGGCCGTCCCCATGGAGGACGAGCAGACCACCGTGTCCACCCTGGCCGCCCAGTATTACGGCGGGCGGGGGCAGCTTCCCCGGCAGATACTGCTTCCCTGCGACATCGACGAGCAGGTGGAGCTGGCCCGTATGCTTACCGAGGCGGTGGGGCGCAAGGTGGAGGTGCTCACCCCCCAGCGGGGGGCCAAGATGGAGCTGGTGAAGCTGGCCAGGGAGAACGCCGCCGAGGAAGTGCTGCGGGCCACCACCGCCGAGGAGCGCCGTTCCAAGCTCACCGAGGCCCTGGGGGTCTTGCTGGGACTGGAGGAGCCCCCCCATAGAATCGAGGCCTTTGACATCTCCAACACGGGCAGCTCGGACATTGTGGCCTCTATGACCGTCCACATCGACGGCAGGCCGCTGAAGCGGGATTACCGCCATTTCAAGCTGAAGGACATGCCCCACGCCGACGATTACGCCTCCATGGAGCAGGTGGTGGAGCGGCGGTTCCGGCGCTACCTGGACGGGGACGAGAAATTTGGGGACCTGCCCGACTTGCTGCTCATCGACGGCGGCGCGGGTCAGGTGAAAGCGGCTCAGGAGGCGCTGGACAAGCTGGGGCTGGGGGACATCCCGGCCTACGGCATGGTGAAGGACGGCCGCCACCGCACTCGTGCCCTCCAGGCCGGGGACGGCCGGGAGATCGGCATACAGGCAAACCAGGCCCTGTTTTCCATGGTGGGCCGCATCCAGGAGGAGACCCACCGCTTTGCCATCGAGTTCCACCGCCAGCAGCAGGCGGGGCACTTGAAAGGCTCGGCTTTAGACGATATCCCGGGGGTGGGACCCGCCCGGAAGGCCCAGCTGCTCAAGGGCTTTAAGAGCGTGAAGGCGGTGAAGGGGGCCTCGCTGGAGGAGCTGGCCGCCGTGGTGCCCCAAAATACCGCCCAGGCCGTGTACCGGCACTTCCACCCGGCGGAAAATCAAGAGGGAAAGGACGAGACGCCATGAGAGTGATAACCGGCCTTGCCAAGGGGCGGCGTCTGGAGGAGCTGCCCGGACTGGCCACCCGGCCAACCACCGACCGGGTGAAGGAGGGGCTGTTCAGCGCCATTCAGTTCGACATTGAGGGGCGGCGGGTGCTGGATCTGTTCGCTGGGACAGGCCAGCTGGGCATTGAGGCCCTGAGCCGGGGGGCGGCCTTCTGCGATTTTGTGGACAGCGCCCCCGCCGCCCTGAAAGTGGTTCAGCGCAACGTAAAAATCTGCGGCTTTGAGGACCGGGCCACCTTTCATGGAAAGGATTTCAACGCCTTTCTCACCGGCCGCCGGGAGCGGTACGGCCTGATTTTTCTGGACCCGCCCTACGCCTCGGGGAACCTGGAACGTGGGCTGGAGCGCATCACCACGATTGACATTGTGGTGGAAAATGGTATAATAGTGTGCGAAAGTCCGGCGGACCAGGATTTGCCGGACCTTCCGGCCCCCTATGAAAAGGGGCGGGAATACCGCTACGGCAAGATCAAATTCACCCTTTACCGCAGGAGGGCATGACCCATGAAATGCGCCATCTATCCAGGCAGCTTCGACCCGGTGACCCTGGGACACCTGGACATCATCAAGCGGGCCGCCGCAATTTTTGACGAGCTGATCGTCTGTGTCAGCGTGAATTCCGCCAAGCCCTCCGGCCTGTTCACCCCCCAGGAGCGGGTGGAGCTGATCCAGGCGGTGACGGCGGACCTGCCCAACGTGCGGGTGGACTGTTCCCAGGAGCTGGTGGCGGAGTACGCCCGGCGGAACCGGGCCAGGGTGCTGGTGAAGGGGCTGCGGGCCGTGTCCGATTACGAGTCGGAGATCCAGATGGCCATGCTCAACGCCAAGCTCTACGCCCGGCTGGACACGGTGTTCCTCTACACCCGGCCCAAGTACGCGTTCCTCAGCTCCACCGTGGTGAAGGAGCTGGCCCGGTATGGGGCGGACCTGTCCGATTTTGTGCCCCGGCAGATCATCGACCGGGTCCGGGCCAAGGTGGCGGACAGTGGGCAGGGCGGCGTACTGACGGATTGAACGGTTTTTACATTCTGAAAAGGAGTGATGGCGCATGGCGACGGCGGTGGACGAGCTGCTGGACATGCTGTTTGACATGGTGGACGAGGCGAAAAACGCCGCGTTCAGCAGCGACAAGTGCGTGATTGACCGGGATAAGGCGTTGGACCTCATTGAGGACGCGAAAAAGCAGCTTCCGGTGGATCTGGCGGAGGCTCGGAAGATCCTCAACGCCCGGAATGAGTATCTGGCGGCCGCCAAGCGGGAAGCGGAGGAGATCCGCAAGCGGGCGGAGATCGAGGCCAACCAGATGGTGAGCGAAGCCCCGGTGATGACCCAGGCCCGGCAAAAGGCTCGGGAGGTGCTGGCCCGCGCCGACGAGGAGGCTAAAAAGACCTGCCGGGAGACCAACGAGTACTGCGCGGACCTGCTGCGCCGTACGGAGGACGCCCTGGCCGCCGCCCACGCCGAGATGCGCCAGGTGCATAACCAGTTCCGCTCCGGCATGGGGAGCGGTGGGAGCGAGCGCTCCAGCAGCGCTGGGGGCGGCCGTATGTACGATGCCGAGGCGGACGGGTAGAGACTTCCACAAAACAGAAACTTTTTACAAAAAATTCCTGTTGCGGCTGGCCGCAGCGGGATTTTTTTGTGTACCAGATAGGGAGAAGAGCCGGGGAAACAGCCCTATAACCCGCAGGAATCGCAAGGTTTTAAAATGGAAAACGAATACCTGTTCGACATAAAACGACAGGAAATTTCCTCAAAATGGGCGATTTCACCGAAAAAAAGTTCTTGCAATTTATGGGAGGCTACGGTATACTGAGAAGCGTAGTGGAGGGAATTGGAGTAATTCTGCTATAATCAGGAGGGAAATGGAGGGAGTGGGATGACCGGCACCTATGAGCACAGCATCGACAACGCCGGCCGCCTCATCGTGCCCTCCAAGCTGCGGGACAAGCTGGGCTCCAGCTTTTATCTGGCGGTGGGGGTGAAGGAAAATCTGACCCTCTACCCCATGGAGACCTGGGACAAGCTGCGCCAGCGGGTGTCCGAGCTGTCCACCACAGACGCGGCCTCCATGGACCTGTTCTTTGCCTCCGCCCAGCTGTGCGAGGCGGACAAACAGTGGCGGTTTCAGATTCCCTCCTATCTGAAGGACTACGCCAAAATCGACCGTGACGTGGTGGTCACCGGCAACAACGACCGGGCGCAGATCTGGAGCGCGGACAGCTGGAGGGCCAAGACCCAGCAGCAGCTCAACCCGGAGACCATCGCCAACCTGATGAAGAACCTGGGAATTTAATATGGAGTATACACACAAGCCGGTGCTTTTGAACCAGTGCCTGGACGGGTTGAACATCCGCCCCGGCGGAATTTACGTGGACGGCACCCTGGGCCGGGCGGGCCATTCGCTGGAGATTGCCAAGCGGCTCATCGGCGGGCGGCTTATCGCCATTGACCGGGACCAGGCCGCTCTGGACGCCGCCCCCGCCCGCCTGGAGGGCTATATGGACCGGGTAACCCTGGTGCGGGGAAACTTCAGTGGTTTGTCTGATATCCTTTCCGGCCTGGGGGTGGACGGGGTGGACGGCATGCTGTTCGACCTGGGGGTCTCCTCTCCCCAGCTGGACGACGGCAGCCGGGGCTTCTCCTACCTACAGGACGCCCCTTTGGACATGCGGATGGACCAGTCCGCCCCCCTGACCGCCCGGGAGGTGGTGAACGGCTGGAGTCAGGAGGAGCTGAAGCGAATCCTCTGGCAGTACGGCGAAGAGCGGTACTCCGGCCCCATCGCCGCCGCCATGGTCCGGGCCCGGGAGCAGACCCCCATTGAGACCACCGGCCAGCTGGCGGAGATTATCCGCGGGGCCATGCCCGCCAAGGCGAGAAGAGAGAAGCAGCACCCCGCCAAGCGGTCCTTCCAGGCCATCCGAATCGCCGTCAACGACGAGCTGGGGGAGGTGGAACGGCTGCTGGACAGCGCTCTGGACGCCCTGCGCCCAGGCGGGCGGCTGGCCGTCATCTCCTTCCACTCCCTGGAGGACCGCCTGGTCAAAACCGTCTATGGGGAATGGGCCAAGGGGTGCACCTGTCCGCCGGACTTTCCCGTGTGCGTATGCGGGAAATCGCCCAAAGTGAAACTGATTGGGAAGCGGCCCATTGTGGCGGACGAGAAAGAGCTTGAGGAGAATCCCCGCGCCCGCAGCGCCAAGCTGCGGCTGGCGGAAAAATTGCAGCCTTGACCCTGCGGATTTCACGGTAGGGCATGGACCAACACAAAGGAGAATGTCCCATGGCGACTCAGCGCAGGAGCGGCACAAGAAGATACCGCACCAACGGCAACGTGGCCTATCAGCCCGAGTTTGAGCATGCGCCCCTGCAGAAGCCCTCCCGCAGGGAGCAGATCCGGGGCAATACCGTCCGGCGGCCGGAGCCTGCCCGCCGGCCTCAGCCCAGGCCCCGCCGCCGTCCGGCGGCACGGCCCAACATCGAGGTGCGCACACAGAGCGCCGTGGCCCCCTTCACCGTGGTGGGGCTGTTTGTGGTGCTGGCCTGTATGCTGCTGCTGGTGGTGAACAGCGCCCGGCTGGCGGTGGCCAACAACGACATCGTGGAGCTGCGGAGCCAGCTGGCCGGTCTCCAAGACGAGAGCCGCACCCTTCAGGCCAAGTATGAGCTGGTGTTCGACCTGGAGGCCATTGAGAAGCAGTTCGTGTCCGACGGCACCATGGTCCGGCCCGGCGCGGGCCAGACCGTGTATCTGGACCTGTCCGGCGGGGACAACGTGGTGTACTACGACGGCGCGGGGGAGGGGCTGTCCGGCCTCATCCAGCGGGCGGAGCAGTTTTTGGCCGGTCTGCTGCCCTGAGTTCCCGGTGATGGGTTCAGGTTCTAACCAGCCCGTCCGGCCACATATCATTTGCCTATAGAGAGACACGAGGGGCGTGAGGAACGCACAGGGTTCCCCGCGCCCCTATCCCATAAAACCCTGTGAAATTCTAGAAACGGGGGAGAAGCCCAATGCAGGACCCCAGCCGCAAGCCCCGCCGCTCGGAGGGCAAAAACAACCGCAGCCTGTTCCGGCGCACCATCTTCCTGATGGTTGTCCTGGGGGTGGGGATGTTTCTGCCCCTCGCCGCCCAGCTCTACAAGCTCCAGATCGTGGAGCACGATCAGTGGAAAGAGCGGGCCGCCAACCAGCAGACCAAAAGCGTATCCGTGCCCGCCAACCGGGGCACCATCTACGACCGGGAGGGCCGGTCCATGGCCATGTCCGCCACGGTCTACAAGCTGATCCTGTCCCCTATGGGGGTGTACGATGCCGTTGACCGGGACAACTACAAAAAAGAGGACGGCTCCCATGACGACGCGGCTTATGAAAAGGCGCTGTACGACCTGCGCGCGCTGATCGCGGACTGGGTGTCCGAAACCCTGGGCTACGACAAGGAGACGCTGTGGAAGCGGCTGGAGAACACGAAAAACGCCTATGTGGAGCTGTACACGGAACTGGAGGAGGAGGAGGCGGAGAAGGTCCGGGAGTTCACCAGCAAAAACCACATCACCGGCCTGCTGTACCTCACCCCCAGCAGCAAGCGGTACTACCCCTTTTCCTCCATAGGGGCCCACGTGCTGGGCTTTATGAGCTACAACGAGAACAGCGGCGCCAACAAGGTGGGAGCCATGGGAGTGGAGGCGGGCTATGAGGATGCCTTGTCCGGCGAGCTGGGCCGGGTGGTCACCTCCACCAACGGCTGGGGCCAGGAGATGATCTCCGGCTACGAGATGTATTTTGACGCCGAGAACGGCTACGATGTCCACCTCACCATCGACGAGCGCATCCAGGCCATGCTGGAGCAGACCCTGGCGGAGGGCATCGAGACCTACGACGTGCAGGCCGGGGCCTTCGGTCTGGCCATCGACCCTCAGACCGGGGCGGTGCTGGCCATGGCCAGTTCCCCGGATTTTGACCCGAACAGCTACAATAAGATCATCAATGATGACCTTCTGGCGGAGCTGGAGGCCGTCAAGGCGGAGAAGGGGGAGGACAGCGAGGAGTACAACGAGGCGCTGGTTGCCGCCCAGAACAAACAGCGCCGCAACCGCACTCTGGACGAGACCTATGAGCCGGGGTCGGTGTTCAAGCCCATCACCGTGTCCATCGGCCTGGAGGAGGGCATCATCTCCATGGACAGCACCTACTACTGCGGCGGGTCCAAGAAAAACCCGGACTGGCCGAAACCCATCAACTGCCACAAGAAAGGTGGCCACGGCCAGCAGAACCTCACCAAGGCGGTGGGCAACTCCTGCAACGTGGCCCTGATGGACATCGCCGAGGATATCGGGCCGGAGATCACCTGGAAGTATTGGAAAGACTTCGGACTGCTGGAAAAGACCGGCATCGACCTGAGCGGCGAGGAAAAGGGCATCTTCTGGGATGAGGACTACTTCACAAGCCGCAACGCCAGCTCCTCCATCGAGCTGGCCACCTCCTCCTTCGGCCAGCGGTTTAAGATCACCCCCATTGAGATGGCCACCGCCTTTGCCGCCGTCATCAACGGCGGGCATCTGCTCCAGCCCTATGTGGTGCAGTCCATCACCGACGGGGAAGGCAACACCACCTTCTACCACGAGACTGTGGAGGTGCGGCAGGTCATCAGCGAGTCCACCTCTGAAAAAATGCGGGGCATCCTGGAGAGCGTGGTGGTCAACGACTCTGGCCACAACGCCTCCCAGAGCGGCTACCGCATCGGCGGCAAGACGGGCACCTCGGAGCTGCTGGACCGGGAGAAACAGCCCGGCTACAATAAGGACGTGATGTGCTCCTTCATGGGCTTTGCCCCGGCGGACGACCCCAAAGTGCTGGTGCTGGTGGTGTACGACACGCCCAAGCGCTCCGGTCCCAACTCCAGCTACACCGCCGGCGGGACCTACATCAGCGGCGGCAATATCGCCGCCCCTATGGCGGGGGCGCTCATCGCCAACATTCTGGACTACATGGGCGTGGAGAAGCAGTACAGCGACGACGAGCTGGCCGGAGCGGACACCCCCATGCCCTACGTCATCGGAAGGGAGCTGACGGTGGCCAAGGGCGCCCTGCAAAGCGCGGGCTTTGAGTGCCGCACGGTGGGCACGGGCAGCGTGGTCACCGGCCAGGTGCCCGCCGCCGGCGTGTCCATCCCGGGCGGGTCCAACGTGATCTTGTACCTGGGCGACGAGAGCCCCGCCGGGCAGGTGGAGACCCCGGACCTGACGGGCCTGAGCCCAGCGGCGGCCAAGACGAAGCTGGAGGAGCACGGGTTGTTCATGCGTGCCACCGGCGTGGTGGACTCCAACTCCACCACGGTAATGGCGGCCCAGTCGGTGGACCCGGGGGTCATGGTGTCTCCCGGCACCGTGATAGAGGTAAGATTTGTGAGCGATATTGAATATGGAGACAATTAAGGGCAGAAATGAGGCCTCGGTGGCCGTGGTGGGCCGGGGCGGAACCCTCACCGCCGGGCTGCTGCGGGCCCTGGTGCCCGGCCCGGTGGTGGAGCTCACCCCCTGTCAGGCGGCGCTCTATGAGGGCCGCTGCCGGGTGGTGGTGGTGGAGAACTTCGACCCGCCCCCGGGGCGGACGCTGAGCGGCTGCGCCGCCGCCCGGTGGGCGCTGTCCCCCCGGTCGGAGGTGACGGTGGTGGGGCTGGACGACCCGGAGGGGCGGCGGCTGGCCGGGGCCATGCCCGGGGCGGTGTACGGCTACTCTGATGGCAGACCCCAGGCAGATCTGACGGCGAAAAACGTCCGCATCCGTGGGGAGCGGCTGGAGTTCGAGGCCTTTACCACCGGGGGTGAGCTGGCCCGGGTCAGGGTGCCCGCCGGGGGACGCCCCAGGCTGTACGACCATCTGGCGGCCCTGGCGGGGGCGCTGGCCCTGGGCGTGCCCCTGCCGGAGGCGGCGAAGCGGCTGAGCGGTTAGCCCGCTGAGAGAAAAGGAAATTACGAAAGAGTGTGCGGAGGAGAAAATTATGGCACGAATACTGCTGGCGGCGGCGTCCGCCTTTGTGATCTCGGCGGCGGTGGGATGGTTCCTCATCCCCGTCCTGCGGGCCCTGCATGCGGGCCAGTCCATCAAGGAGATCGGTCCCAACTGGCACAAAAATAAAGAGGGCACCCCCACCATGGGGGGGATCATGTTTATTCTGGCGGCGGCGGTGGTGGTGCTGGCCTTCGGCTGGGAGGACATGGCCGAAGGAAGCTGGCAGGCGTTGTTTGTGCTGGGCTTTGCCCTGGTATGCGGGGCCATCGGCTTTGTGGACGACTACGCCAAGATCCGCAAGCACGATAACACCGGCCTCACCGCCGGGTGGAAGTTCCTGCTGCAGCTGGCGGCGGCCATCGCCTTTCTGACCCTGCTCAACAGCACCCACCACCTGACCCCCAACCTGTACATTCCCTTCGTCAACATCACTATTCCTCTGAATTGGGGGGTCTATCTGGTGTTTGCGGCCTTTGTCATTGTGGGCTGCGTCAACTCAGTCAATCTCACCGACGGGCTGGACGGCCTTGCTGGGTCGGTGACGCTGGCGGTATCGGTGTTTTTTGCCGTGCTGTCCCACTGGTGGGATAAGGGGGCGGTGGGCGTGTTTGCAGGGGCGCTGGCGGGGGGCCTGCTGGGCTTCCTGGTGTATAATTTCCACCCCGCCAAGGTGTTCATGGGGGACACCGGCTCCCTGTTCCTGGGGGGCGCGGTGTGCGGCATGGCCTTTGCCCTGGACGCGCCCCTGGTGCTGGTGCCGGTGGGGGTCATCTACATCGCCGAGACCATGAGCGACATCATCCAGGTGGGCTACTTCAAGCTCACCCACGGCAAGCGGATCTTCCGCATGGCCCCCCTCCACCACCATCTGGAGCTGGGGGGCTGGAGCGAGGTGCGCATCGTGCTCACCTTCACGGGGATTACGGTGGCGTTCTGCCTGCTGGCGTTTGTCGGCGTGATGTACCGCTACGCAATATAAATGCGGAGTCATTGCGCCTGCGTGAATGGAATCCCAATAGGCGGCGCAAGCCGCCCGCGAATCGGAGCCCGGGGAAGCGGGGCCGGTTTGGAGCGGAAGAACAGCGGAATGAGCGAGCCTTTGCCATAGGCGAAAGCAAAGAATATGGGGCTTGCTTTGACGAGAGGAGAGGATACCCATGGCAAGAAAAGCGAAACGGGACCTGACCATTGAGCAGAAGCTGGCCAGGGGACCCATCGACCTGCCCTTTTTGGCGCTGGTGATGCTGCTCACCGCCATCGGCCTCATCATGGTGCTGTCCGCCTCCTACGCCTCCGCCATGTACAACAGCAGCGCCGGCATCAACACCGAGGGAGACCCCCTCTACTTTTTCAAGCGGCAGTTTGTCTTTGCGCTGATCGGCGTGGCAGGTATGTACATCATCTCAAAAATCGACTACCAGCACTTCCGCTGGATGTCCGTTTTTGTGCTGGCGGCGTCCATCGTGCTGATGCTGCTGGTGTTCGTTCCCGGCATTGGCAAGACCGGCGGCGGCGCTCAGCGGTGGGTGAGCATTTTCGGCATCCGTTTCCAGCCCTCGGAGATTGCCAAGGTGGGCGTTATTATGTTTTTTGCCGCCGGACTGTCCAAGCGGACGGGGCAGGTGGGTCTGGACCGAAGGTGGAGCAAGCGCACCTTCACCGGCCGGATGGCCGCCCGCCTGGACCACGTGGGATTGCTGGAGCTGGTGCCCTACGGCGTTGCGCTGGCGGTGGTGCTGGGCATCATCGCCGCGCAGCACCACATGTCTGCCATGATTCTGGTGGTGGTGGCGGCGGCCTCGGTGCTGTTCGCCGCAGGAGTCCCGCTGGGCTGGTTCGCCGCAGGAGGAGCGCTGGTGGGCGGGGCGCTGCTGTGGATCATCACTCAGACGGAGTATATGACCCAGCGCATCGAGATCTGGCAGAACCCGCTCAGCGACCTGAAGCGCGGCGGCTATCAGCCCTGGCAGTCCCGGATCTCCATCGGCTCCGGGGGGCTTCTGGGGGTGGGGCTGGGCAACAGCCGCCAGAAATATTCTTTTCTGCCGGAGGAGCACAACGACTACATCTTCTCCATCGTCTGCGAGGAGCTGGGCATGGTGGGGGCCCTCATCATCATGGCCCTGTTCGCCCTGCTCATCATCCGGGGATACTGGCTGGCCCTCCACGCCCGGGACCGCTTCGGGACCCTGCTGGTGGTGGGCATCACCTCGCTGACGGCCTTTCAGACCTTTTTCAACATCGGTGTGGTCACCGGCTTCCTGCCTCCCACCGGCATCTCCCTGCCCTTTTTCAGTTACGGAGGCACGGCTCTGGCCATCCAGCTGGGGGAGATGGGGATGGTGCTCAGCGTATCCCGGCAGATCGCCGCCCCTAAGGCGGAGTAAATGGAAAGGTGGAGGCGGGAGAATGGAGCTTGTGAGACAAACAGGGGCCCCCTCAAAGCTGGCGTTTGGCTTTGCGGGGAGAGGAGAAGCAAGGGAGCGGGCGCGGTTTTTGCCAAAGGCGGAAAGGCCGTCAAGCGGACTTTGCTTCGATGATGTGAGGACAACATGAGAGTGATATTTACCTGCGGCGGGTCGGCGGGACACGTGAACCCCGCCTTGGCTGTGGCCCAGCAGTTCGAGCAAAAGCACCCCGGCTGTGAGATCCTGTTTGTGGGCGCGGAACGGGGGATGGAGCAGCGTCTTGTGAAGCAGGCGGGCTACCCCATCGAGACGGTGAAGGTGTCCACCTTTGAGCGGGCCTGGAGCTGGAAGGTGCTCAAGCACAACCTTAGCAGCGCCTTCAAGCTCCCTGTGGGCCAGCACGAGGCCGCCTCCCTGCTGAAAAAATTCAAGCCGGACCTGGTGGTGGGCACCGGGGGCTACGCCTCCTATCCCGCCGTCCACGAGGCGGCCCGGCGGCGCATCCCCTGCGCCATCCACGAGTCCAACGCCTATCCGGGGCTGACCACCCGGGCGCTGGCCAATAAGGTGGACCTGGTGATGGTGGGCTTCCCCGAGGCGGCGGACTACTACAAGGACGCCAAGCGGGTGGCCGTCACCGGCACGCCGGTGCGGGGGGAGTTTTTCACCCTGGACCGGGAGCAGGCCAGGCTGAAGCTTGGTCTGATGGACAGCCAGCCGCTGGTCATCTCTTTCTGGGGGTCCCAGGGGGCGGGCCACATGAGCGAAAAGACGGTGGAGCTGGTGGAGCGCTGGGCCTCCGAGGGCCGGCCGTTCCACTACATCCACGCCGCCGGCCGGGACTACGAGGACATGACCGTGGAGCTGGGCAAACGGGGGGTGGCGGCGACGGACCGGGAGATCCGGCCCTACATTGACGACATGCCGGTGGTGATGGCGGCGGCGGATCTGGTGATCTGCCGGGCGGGGGCGTCCACCATCGGGGAGCTCACCGCCTTGGGAAAGCCCGCCATTCTGGTGCCCTCTCCCTTTGTGGCGGCCAACCACCAGTTCAAAAACGCCAAAGTGCTGGCCGACCGGGGCGGAGTGGAGCTGATGGAAGAGAAGGACTGCACCGGGCAGGGGCTGTACAGGGCGGCCATGGACCTGCTGGCCGACGGCGCACGCCGGGCGGCCATGGGCCGGGCGCTGAAGCAGCTGGCCGCCCCCAACGCCGCTCAGGATATTTACGAAAACCTCATCCAGCTCATGAAATAACGGCATAAGGCCCTTCCGCATAGAATGAAGCGAGATTTCTTTTTATGGGGAGGCTTTGCCATGAGCGTGATGTATCTTAGGGGCGGAACGCCGCTGGAGGGGGAGCTGACGGTCCACGGGGCGAAAAACAGCGTGCTGCCCATACTCGCGGCCTGCCTGCTGGCCCGGGAGCCGGTGACCCTCCGCAACTGTCCCCGGCTCACCGACGTGACGGCGGCGCTGGGCATACTGCGCCGCCTGGGCTGCCGGGTGGAGCAGGAGGGGCAGACCATCTTTGTGGACCCGGCCGGGGTGTCCGGGTGCTCCATCTCCGAAAAGCAGATGCGGGCCATGCGCTCGTCCATCATTTTCCTGGGGCCGCTACTGGCCCGGATGGGGGAGGCCCACCTCACCTATCCCGGCGGCTGCGAGCTGGGTCCCCGGCCCATCGACCTGCACCTCAGCGCCATCCGGGCCCTGGGGTGCGAGATGAGCGAGGACCGGGGCATCCACTGTCAGGGGAGGCCCCGGGGAGGGGAGATTCAACTGTCCCTGCCCAGTGTGGGGGCCACGGAGAACGCTATGCTGTGCGCTGTGGGGGCCTCCGGCGTCACCACCATCACCAACGCGGCCCGGGAGCCGGAGATCGGTGATCTCCAGAGCTTCCTCAACAGCCTGGGAGCCTGTGTGCGGGGGGCGGGCAGCTCCACCGTCACTGTGGAGGGCGGGCGGCCCCTGTCCGGCGGGGAATACACCGTCATGGGGGACCGCATCGTGGCCGCCACCCTGCTGTCCGCCGCCGCCTCCGCCGGGGGGCGGGTGCGGCTTCGCGGGGTGGACTGGCGGCATCTGGCCACCGTCCTGTCCGTATTCCACCAGGCGGGGTGCCGGGTGGAGAGCAGGCTGGAGTATGTGGAGCTGGCCCGGGACCGGGAGGCGCTGCTGAAGGGGGCGCCTACCATCCGCACCGCCCCGTATCCCGGCTTTCCCACCGATGCCCAGGCACCCGTTATGGCGGCGCTGGCGGCATCCCAGGGCTGCACCCTGTTCGTGGAGACCATGTTCGACAGCCGCTACCGCCACGTGCCGGAGCTGATCCGCATGGGGGCGGACATCACCACCGAGGGCCGGGTGGCCCTGGTCCGGGGGGTGGAGCGGCTCCATGGGGCCAGAGTGGAGGCCGCCGACCTGCGGGGCGGCGGGGCTCTGGCCGCGGCGGCCCTGGGGGCGGAGGGAACCACCGTTCTGTCCGGCCTGAACCACATCGACCGGGGGTACGAGGGACTGGAGGAGATGCTTCGGATCCTGGGGGCCAGCGTGGAGCGCCGGGAAGAATAGAGATACATAACGATCAGAGGTGATACCAGTGGCACGACAGCGCAGGCACAAACGGTCCGTCCGGCGCAGAGGCCGGTTCAGCGGGCTGTACAAGGTGCTGTCCATTATGCTGGCCGCTGGGGCAATCGCTGCGGCCTGTATTGTGTTCTTCCGCGTGAATACCATGGAGGTGGAGGGAAACGTGCGCTATACCGCCCAGGAGATCATCGACGCCTCCGGGGTCAAGACAGGCGACAACCTCATCGCCCTGCCCGCCAGCCGGGTGTCGGCGTCCATCCGGGTCCAGCTGCCCTATGTGGAGGGGGTGAGCCTCCAGCGGGCCTATCCGGACAGGCTGATCATTCGGGTGACGGAGCGGGTGGCGGCGGCGTCGGTGGACTCCGCCGAGGGCCGCTGGCTCATCTCCGCCCAGGGCAAGCTGCTGGAAAAGGACAACGGCACCGTCCAGGCTGTCCAGATCACCGGCCTGGCGGCGGTGGGTCCTTACGCCGGAGGGATGATCCAGACGGCGGAGGAGGAGCGGCTCACCCTGGATTACGTGAAGGAGCTGCTGGGGGTGCTGGAGAGCCGGGGCATGCTGGAACAGTGCGGGGCGCTGGACTGCTCCTCCGCCTCCTCCCTGACCCTGAGCTACGGCATCTACCGCCTGAAGCTGCCCAGGGGCGGGGACTACGAATACCATATTGAGCTGGCTCAGACCGCCCTTTCCACGGGGCTGGAGCGGGGCGTGATCCAGGAGGGACAGGGCGGTCTGCTGGATCTGACGGTGATGGACGGGAAGGCCCATTTCCGATCGGATAAATCGTAAATTTTTGGAGAGGTGGCAAAAAACTGCGATTTTCTATTGACCGCTTGGGGAAAAAAGGGTACAATACTACAGAATATGGTTTTATACCTTACTCTGATTTATGAGTCTCGTTTTACATAGGAGGGTCACAGGATGGCATTTGTAATGGATTCCGCTGCCAGTCATGAGGACGTATTAAAGGTCATTGGCGTGGGCGGCGGCGGCAATAACGTGGTGAACCGGATGGTCCGCGCGGGGATGCAGGGCGTGGAGTTCATCGCGGTGAATACCGACCGCCAGTGCCTCAACGCTTCCGAGGCCACCCAGAAGCTGGCCATCGGAGAAAAGCTCACCGGGGGCAAGGGCGCGGGGGCCAACCCCGAGGTGGGCCGGGAGTCCGCCAAGGAGAGCAAGGAGCAGATCAACGCCCTGCTGGAGGGGGCGGACATGGTGTTCGTCACCGCCGGCATGGGGGGCGGCACCGGCACCGGTGCGGCTCCTGTGGTGGCGGAGATCGCCAAGGAAAAGGGCATCCTCACCGTGGGCGTGGTCACAAAGCCCTTCAACTTTGAGGGACGCCGCCGGATGGAGCAGGCCGCCCAGGGTATCGAGGATCTGCGCCAGAAGGTGGATTCCCTGGTCATCATCCCCAACGACAGGCTCCAATACGCCACCGACGAGAAGATCACCTTCGCCAACGCCTTTGCCATCGCCGACGACGTGCTGCGTCAGGCGGTGCAGTCCATCTCCGACCTCATCAAGACCACCGGTCTTATCAACCTGGACTTTGCCGATGTCACCGCCGTAATGAAGGACGCGGGGCTGGCCCACATGGGCGTGGGCCGGGCCGCAGGCAAGAACAAGGCGGAAGAGGCCACCCGCATCGCCATCAACAGCCCCCTGCTGGAAACCTCCATCCAGGGGGCCAGGGGCATCATCGTCAACATCACCGGGCCCATGGACATGGGCCTGGAGGAGGTGGAGCAGGCTGCCGAGATGGTTAAGCAGGTGGCCGACCCCGACGCTTTGTTCATGATGGGCACCGCCTTTGACGACACCCTGGAGGATGAGCTTCGGGTCACCGTCATTGCCACCGGCTTTGGCACAGTGGACAACCCCGTCCCCGCCAAGGAGGGGGAAGAGCAGCCCGCCCAGGTTCAGGCTCAGCCCAAGGCCCCGGTCCAGCCCCGGGCCGCTGCGGAGGATAAGCCCAAGTGTGTTCCCACCGGAGTGGGCCCCATTACGCCCCCCAAGCCGCTGTCGGAGACTACCGCCGAGCCGGTGGAGGACGATCCCTTCGACGAAATTTTCCGCATTTTCAATAAACGCTGAAAAATACCCCTCCCGACCGCTGCCGGGAGGGGTTTGCGCCACCTGCAGGGGAGGAGAAGTCTGTGGATACCGTACCCGCAAAGCATCTGCTCTATCGGAGCCGGTCCACGGAGTGGTTCGGCTCCGACCACACCATGAACATCTACCGGGGGTGCTGCCACGGCTGCCTGTACTGCGACAGCCGCAGCGATTGTTACCAGATCGGGGAATTTGACCGGGTGCGGGCCAAAGCAGACGCTCTGCGCATCCTCCGGGACGATCTGGCCCGAAAAACGCGGCCTGCCCTCATCGCCACCGGCTCCATGAGCGACCCCTACAACCCTTTTGAGGCGGAATTGCAGCTCACCCGCCATGCGCTGGAACTTATTGACGCCTATGATTGCGGCGTGGCTATTGCCACCAAAAGCGATCTGATCGCGCGGGATGTGGATGTTTTGGCCTCCATTCAAAGCCATTCCCCGGTGATCTGCAAACTCACCGTCACCACGGCGGACGACACCCTGGCGACCAAAATTGAACCCGGAGCGCCGGCTCCCAGCAGGCGTCTGGCGGCGCTGGAGAGATTGTCCCGGGCAGGGCTGTTTACCGGAGTGCTTCTCATGCCGGTGCTCCCCTTTTTGGAGGACAGCGATGAAAACGTGCTGGGCGTGGTGGAGGGCGCGGCAAAGGCAGGGGCCAGGTTCATCTATCCCGCCCTGGGCGTCACCATGCGCCAGGGCCAGCGGGAGCATTTCCTGGACGGCCTGGAGTGCGCTTTTCCGGGCCGGGGCCTGAAGGAACGCTACCTGCGGCAGTACGGGGACCGCTACCAGTGCGCCAGCCCCAGGGCGCGGGCCCTGTGGGAGGTGTTTTCCCAGGCCTGCCGGGAGCGGGGTATTTTATACGATATGAAGTCCATCATCCGGGCGGCCACCCTGGGCTATGGGGACCGCCAGCTCACATTTTTCGATTGAAGGGGAGAGGGTCAGTGGGGATCAAAGGACGGTTTGCTCCCACCCCCAGCGGGCGGATGCACCTGGGCAATCTGCTGGCGGCGCTGCTGGCCTGGCTGGATGTGCGCAGCGGCGGGGGAGAGCTGGTATTGCGGATCGAGGACCTGGACACCCAGCGGACCAGCCGGTTATTTGCCCAACAGCTCATGGACGACCTGCGCTGGCTGGGGCTGGACTGGGATGAAGGGGGCCTGGAGCCCACCTACATGCAGAGCCGCCGCAGGGCCTATTATGAGGAGGCCTTTCACTTCTTGAAGGAAAAGGGGCTGATATACCCCTGCTACTGTACCCGGACGGAACGGATGGCGGCCTCCGCTCCCCACCGGGACGACGGCGCGGTGGTCTATAGCGGCAAATGTTATCGCTTGACGGAGTCGGAACGGGCAGAACTGGAGCGGCAGGGCCGCCGTCCGGCCTGGCGGGTGCGGTGCCCCGATCTGACTGTGGCGCTGGAGGACGGGAACTGCGGGCCCTATTCCGAAAATCTGGCCCGGGACTGCGGGGATTTCATCGTCAGGCGGTCCGATGGGGTGTTCGCTTACCAGCTGGCGGTGGTGGTGGACGACGCTCTCATGGGGGTGAACCACGTGGTCCGGGGGCGGGACCTGCTGTGCTCCGCACCCCGGCAGGCCTGGCTGCACCAGGTGCTGGGCCATGAGCCGCCCAGGTTTTTCCACACGCCCCTGCTGCTTTCGCCTGACGGGCGGCGGCTGGCCAAACGGGACCGGGACCTGGATATGGGCGCGCTCCGGGCGCGCTATACGGCGCAGGAGCTCACCGGCCTGCTGGCCTGCTATGCGGGGCTGGCGGACAGGCCGGAAAAAGTGACAGCCCAAGAGCTTGTATCCCAGTTCTCCTGGGCAAAAGTGCCGAAAAATGACGTTGTGGTTTGTTTATCTTGACAGGACCCCAGGCAAAGCGTAAAATAAATAAAATTAGGAAATAGGAGGATGAATCATGGCGCTGATGGATTGGAACGACAAATTCGGCAAGCGGGGTCTCACCTTTGACGACGTGCTCCTCATCCCGGCGGAGAGCAATGTGCTTCCGGCAGATGTGGACCTGCACACCCGGCTGACCCGCAAGGTTACGTTGAACATCCCGGTGATGAGCGCGGCTATGGACACGGTTACCGAGTCCCGCATGGCCATCGCCCTGGCTCGGGAAGGCGGCATTGGCGTAATCCACAAGAACATGTCCATCGGCCAGCAGGCCGAGCAGGTGGACATGGTGAAGCGCAGCGAGAACGGCGTCATCACCGACCCCTTCTGGCTGGGCCCCGGCCACACCCTGGCGGAGGCGGACGAGCTGATGGCCAAGTTCCGCATTTCCGGCGTACCCATCTGCGACGGCGGCAAGCTCATCGGTATCATCACCAACCGGGACATGAAGTTCGAGACCGACATGAACCAGCTCATCGACAATGTGATGACCAAGGACCATCTGGTCACCGCCCCCGAGGGCACCACGTTGGATCAGGCCCGTGAGATCCTCCGGAAGCATAAAATTGAGAAGCTGCCCATCGTGGACGAACAGTTCCACCTGAAGGGCCTTATCACCATCAAAGACATCGAGAAGGCCCAGGTTTACCCCAACTCCGCCCGCGATGAGCAGGGCAGGCTGCTGGTGGGGGCGGCCATCGGTGTCACCCCCGATGTATTGGACCGGGTGGCCGCCCTGGTGGACGCGGGGGCGGACGTGCTGTGTCTGGACTCCGCTCACGGTCACTCCCGGAACATTCTGGAGTGCGTCATGCGCATTAAGTCCCTGTACCCCGACGTGCAGCTGGTGGCAGGCAACGTGGCCACCGCCGAGGGCACCCGTGCCCTCATCGAGGCGGGGGCGGACTGCGTGAAAATCGGCATCGGCCCCGGCTCCATCTGCACCACCCGGGTGGTGGCGGGCATCGGCGTGCCCCAGGTCACCGCTGT
Source organism: uncultured bacterium (assembly GCA_947364395.1). Lineage (GTDB taxonomy): Bacteria > Bacillota > Clostridia > Oscillospirales > Oscillospiraceae > Enterenecus. The sequence continues at coordinate 10,841 of CANASS010000015.1, read as the reverse complement.
GTTCGACGCGGCCCAGGTGGCGGCGGAGTACGACATCCCCATCATCGCTGACGGCGGCATCAAGTACTCCGGCGACATCGCCAAGGCCATCGCGGCAGGGGGCAACGTGGTCATGCTGGGCTCCCTGCTGGCGGGCTGTGAGGAGTCCCCCGGGGACACCGAGGTGTACCAGGGCCGTCAGTTCAAGGTTTACCGGGGCATGGGCTCCCTGGGGGCCATGGCCAAGGGCTCCAAGGACCGCTACTTCCAGCAGGAGAACAAGAAGCTGGTGCCCGAGGGCGTGGAGGGCCGCGTACCCTACAAGGGGCCGGTGTCCGAGACCATCTACCAGATGATGGGCGGTCTGCGCTCCGGCATGGGCTACTGCGGCTGTGCCACCGTCGATGAGCTGCGCACCAAGGCCCAATTTACCCAGATCACCGCCGCCGGCCTGAAGGAGTCCCATCCCCACGACATCTATATCACCAAGGAAGCGCCCAACTACACCATTAACCCCCAATAAGAATTGGAATTTCCCCCGGCCGTGCCGGGGGAAATTTTTATATGGCCGGGAAGCCTGGCTGCACCGTCAGTCCGCAATGGAGGCATTGAAGGCCCCCGGCTTCGCCGGGGGCCGTGCGCATGAGATGGGGGTCAGCCGCATCTGGAGAATATCCACGGCTCTCCGTTACCGGAGGGCCGGTTTCTTTTATGCCGCGATGTCCTTGCGTGTGTACCGCCACAGGCCGAAGCCCATGCCCAAGGCCCCCAGGGCGCATCCGGACAGTACGGGGGCTGTCTGGGTCTCTCCGGCAAAGAGCCGGGCGGCGTCGGCGTAGTAGTAAGGGGTGAGAAAGCGCAGCCAGTCCAGGCCCTGGTCCAGGTTGATGAGCAGGCCCGCGAAGTACAGCAGGGCAGTGAGGCCCATGGCCAGCCCCAGCCCGCCCCGGCGCAGCAGGGCAGACAGGCCAAAACACAGCCCGCCGATCTCCAGCTGCATCAGCAGCAGGGCGCCGTGGTAGCGCAGCAGATCGCCCCACTCCGCCTCCTCGCCAATGAGCAGGATGCCCCCCGCGCCGCAGGCGAAACAGATGAGATTCAGCCCCAGCACCAGGGCGGTCAGGGCGGCCAGCTTCTCCGCCGCGGTCTGGAGGCGGCTGACAGGATGGGTGAGGAGAAATTCCGCTGTGTGGTTTCCCTCCTCGCCGGCCAGCAGGCCCATGGCGGTGAGGGCGGCGTAAAACGCCCCGCCCAGGCCCAGAATATTGCCGCACTCCGTGCCGTAGAAGCCCAGGATGGTGCCGAATTGCAGCCTGTCAAGGCCAAAGGCGGCGGAGAAATCCCCCATCCCGGCAAAGAGCTCGGACACGCTGCCCATGGAGTCGGCAAAGGAGGGGTACATCCCCACGCACACCGCCATCAGCCCGCCCACCACGGTGGTCCAGATTAGAAAGCTCACCGCACCGGAGCGCAGCTCTTTGCAAAAAATGGTCATAGCTCCGCCCTCCCCTCGTAGTAGTCGAAGAATCTGTTTTCAATGTCCAGCTCCTGGGTGGTTCCCTCTATCACCAGCCGTCCTTCCCGGATGATGGCCGCCCGGTGGCAGTACCGCTGGACTTCGTAAAGCACATGAGAGGACAGGAACACCGTGGCTCCCTCCTTCCGGCGGGCCTCCAGCTCGGACCAGAAAGCCCGCTGGACCAGGGGGTCCAAACCGCTGGTGGGCTCGTCCAGGATGTACAGCCGGGGGCGGTGCTGCATGGCGCACACAATGGACACCTTTTTTCGGTTGCCCAGGCTCAGCTCACGGATGCGCTTTTTGGTGTCAAGCTCCAGCGCCTCGCACAGGGGGGCGGCCTGGGTCCGGCAGTCCATTTTGCGGAGATTGGCGGACAGGCGGATCACCTGACCCACCCGCATGTCCGGGTAGAACATGGCCTCGGAGGGCATGTAGCCTACCTGAGCCAAAATGGCCTTCCGCTCCCGGACGCAGTCCAGGCCCAGCACCCTGGCCGACCCGGCGGTGGGAGAGAGAAGGCCCAGCAGGGTGCGGATGGTGGTGGATTTGCCCGCCCCGTTGGGGCCGATGAAGCCGAAGCAGCCGCCCTCGGGGACGTGGAGGGTCAAATCCGTCACCCCCCGGGACCTGCCGTAGCGCTTGGTGAGATGGTCAATCTGGATCACAGGTACTCCTCCTTGTAAAGAAATTGGCGCAGCATATCCGCATACTTTTTGTACTCCTGGAACAGCTTGTCAATCTCCTCTGCGGTGCAGGCCCCGGTCTCCGCCAACATTCCCTCGGCGGCCAGCATCAGCAGCCGTACCACCGCCTTGGGGTCAACGCCGTCCTTGAATTTGTGCAGGTCCATCCGGCTGAGAAACTGGTCGGTGGACTGGGCCAGCACGTCGTCCAGTTTTTTTCTCAACTTTGGAGTGAGGACGCTGTCACGCTCGTAGTAGGCCCGCATGACGAAGCGGAACAGCCCCGGCATCCGCCGCACCATGTTCATTTTGATCTCCTGCCCTTTCTCCAGCGCCAGGAAGAAATCCCGCTCCTCAAAATATCGGAAGGAGGACAGAAACGTTTCCATGCAGGCGTCGATGGCGTGCTGAAACAGGTAGAGGTACAGTTCCCGCTTGTCCTTGAAGTAGTGGAACAGCAACCCCTTGGATACCCCCGCCCGTTTGGCGATGGCGTCGGCGGAGGTCTTTTTGAAGCTGCCGTCGCCGAACTCGATCATGGCGCTGCTGCGGATGAGGTCCTGGCGCTCCATGGGGAGGTTGAAAAACTTTTGGTTCACGGCCAATCCTCCTTTCCCCTCCACCATACCGCTATTGACCAAATTGGTCAACCCCTCAAAAAATTTTTCCTCGGGTGAAATAGGCAGGGCAGGGGAGAGGTGCGCAAAACGGCCCCGCCGGAACAGTGCCGGAGGGACCGTTTCAGTCAGCTATTCAATTTCGTTGCTTATAACAGTTTCTCTCGCTATTGCTTTCACCAATAGCATCATTGGGCGGCGCAGTTCATCTTTGAATTCCGGAATATCCATCATTTCTTTCGGTGGCTCTGCTTCTTCCACGGTTGTAAGCTCAAAACCACTATTTAGTAAACCCATCAGTATTTGTGTAAGCGTGTGGTGCTGTTTTACTACATCACACCCCAGGAAGTGAGTATGCCGTTCCTCTGGAATAAAGTAATGATCAACCGGCCAGTATTTGGGTGTTCCATCAACTGTATAAATCCAATCCTGTCCAACCCCGGCAGTAAAAACGGGGTGTTCAATATTAAAGAGGAATATTCCGTCTGGTTTCAGTGTCCTATGAACTTTTTGAAATATGAGTTCTATATTTTCTATGTAGTGTAGCGCCAGATTGGAAATAACACAATCCCACACGTTTGCAGGGTACTCATATTCGTCTATTCCACAAATACGATACTCAATTTTTTCTCCTGCGTTACGCCGCTTTGCCGCTTCAATCATTTTACGACTTAAATCAAGTCCCAGTACCCGCATTGCTCCTTGCTCTGCGGCAAATTTGCAATGCCAGCCATAACCACACCCTAAATCAAGAACATTCTTTCCGCCAAGAGGAGGGAACAGAGGTTTTAACTGTCGCCATTCCCCGGCAGAACATAGGCCGTCTTTGCTACGGGCCATTTTCGCATATTCCTCAAAAAATTTTTCATTATCATATGCGTTATTCATTGCTACTCTCCTAAATAGCGGTTTATATAATCTAGAATAACAGCAAAAGCAGCCGCTGGCAAGTATAAGAACCTGTATTAACAACCTCAATTCACCGTGTGGCTGGGTGTTTTCCCGGCATGCGGCGTTAAATTTTCTTGAAATAAACCCAATTATTTCGCGAAAATTCACCTTGCCTGTCGTAAAAATCCCTCGACCATCCGGCGTTTTCGGTTGTGAATACAGGTTCTAAAACAAGAGGGCGCCCTTTAAGCGTGCTTTCCTGCATCCCTCGGCCAAACTTCCGCTGTGCTTTCCGCTGCGCCTGTTCCACCGCCTCCCGACGCTTTTGCGTCCTCCGCGGCCCGCTCTGCTTCCTCCTGGCCGAAAGCCCGCAGGTGGGCCGCCGCTGCTTTACCGCCAGAGAAAATCGTCCAGCGCCCGGTCCTCAAAAACCAGTGTGCCCTCGTGCTTCTCCTCTTCCCGCACAGGGAGGAAAGGGTCCAGCACCGTCACCCGCCGGCCGCACTGGGGACAGCGGTACTGGACGGCCTCGCAGGCATACATCCCCGGGGGAATGTCCGACTTTCCTCCCACCGCGCACAGCTCTTCGGTGTAGTAGCCGGGGTCTGTGTGTTCCACATAGTGACCCACTGTCTGGCTGGGCAGGGCCAACAGCCGACGCCGGGCCTCCTCCATCTCGCGCTTGCAGTCCCGGCACCAGTTGTCCTGGAGCCGGGCAAGCATCCTGCTGAACAGTCCCATATCAGGAATCCGAGGCCTGTTTGGCCGTCTCCAGCACCTGCACCATCATGTCCGCCTTGGAGACGGCCTCCAAAATCTTGGGGTCGTCCATCCTCCAGCGCTGGTTGGATGTAAAGGTGTTTACCCGTACCTTGATGCTGTCGATGAGAAACAGAAAGCTCACCCGGCTGGTGCCTCGAAGGAAGCCCGCGCCGCCTGCGCCGTCCTCAGCCCAGGCCTTGGTGATGCGCTCGGCCGGAAGGACGAACATTTCAAAGGGATTCCAGAAGAAGAGCAGCGCCACCTTGCCATGCTGAACATCCACCACCACGGTCTGGTTGCCGCCGTAGAAGGTCTGATTGCGGCTGAAGCCCTGGGCGTCCAAATCCTTCATCATCTTCTTTTTCTTCTGGTTCCAGATGGTGGTGGGGCCCAGAATCCACCAGGCTACGGCTGCCACCGTAGGACACATGAAGCAGACCACCGCGCCCGCCCCTCCGTCGCGGAAGAAGGTGGCGCCGATGTATCCCATCACGCCGATGAACACAAGGGGGACAAGGATGGTCAGCAGAAGGTAGACGGCATTTGTCTTTTTCACAGGCTTTGCGTTCATGTGTTACTCTCTCCTTTTTCAAACTTCATTGTGGACAAAGGGGCGGGACGCCGCTCCTTCGTCCTTTTTACAGCCGGATGTAAGGTTCAGATTTTTGTGATGTCGATGGCCTGAAGGTCTCGGCTCCGGCCCTGCTGGCGTGCGGTGAGCAGGGCCCGGGCGGTGTCGATGGAGGTGACGCAGCCCACAGAGTGCTCCACAGCGGCCCGGCGGATCTTGAAGCCGTCGGTGTTCTGCCGCCTGCCCCGGGTGGGGGTGTTGATGACCAGGTCAATAGTGCCGGAGGCGATCATGTCCATAATGTTGGGGTGGCCCTCGGACACCCGGGCCACGGTGGCGCAGGGTACGCCCGCCTCCGACAGGGTCCGGCAGGTGCCCTCGGTGGCCAGAATTTCCACACCTTGGTCGGCGAAGCCCCGGGCGATGCCGATGGCCTCTCCCTTGTCCTCGTCCTTCACGGTGAGGATGATGCGCCCGCCCTTTTTAGGCGCCCGCATATTGGCCCCCTTGAAGGCCTTCAGCAGGGACTGGGGGAAGGACTCCGCAATGCCCAGCACCTCGCCGGTGGACTTCATCTCCGGGCCCAGGCCGGTGTCCACGTCCGCCAGCTTTTCAAAGGAGAACACCGGCATTTTCACGGCGAAATAGTCCGCTTCCCGGTAAATCCCGGTGCCGTAGCCCAGGTCCTTCAGCTTCTGGCCCAGCATTACCTTGGTGGCCAGGTCGATGATGGGCACTCCCGTCACTTTGGAGATATAAGGGATGGTGCGGGAGGAGCGGGGGTTCACCTCAATGACGTACACCATGTCGTCGTAGATGATGAACTGGATGTTGATGAGGCCGACGACTCCCAGGGCCTTTGCCAGGTCGTGGGTGTAGCGCTCAATGGTCTTTTTGTGCTTGTCCTCCACGTGTATGGAAGGGTAGACGGAGATGGAGTCCCCGGAGTGGACCCCGGCCCGCTCCACGTGCTCCATGATGCCGGGGATGAGCAGGTCTTCGCCGTCGAACACGCCGTCCACCTCCACCTCCCGGCCCATCAGGTACTTGTCCACCAGAATGGGGTGCTCCTGGACGGTCTGGTTGATGATGCGCATAAAGTCGGTGATGTTGCGGTCGTTGTAGGCGATCTCCATGCCCTGGCCCCCCAGCACGTAGGAGGGGCGCACCAGCACCGGGTAGCCGATCTCATTAGCGGCGCGCAGGGCCTCCTCGGTGGTGAACACGGTCTGTCCCTTGGCCCGGGGGATGAGACACTGGTTCAAAATCTCGTCGAACCGCTCCCGGTCCTCGGCGGCATCCACCCCGTCGGAGGAGGTGCCCAGAATGGGCACGCCCATGTCGGTAAGGGCCTTGGCCAGCTTGATGGCGGTCTGTCCGCCGAACTGGACCACCGCCCCCCATGGCTTCTCCTGCTCCACGATATTCTGCACGTCCTCGGCGGTGAGGGGCTCGAAGTACAGCTTGTCCGCCACGTCGAAGTCGGTGGACACCGTCTCCGGGTTGTTGTTGACAATGATGGTCTCGTAACCCAGCCGCTTCAGCGCCCACACGGAGTGGACGGAACAGTAATCGAACTCGATGCCCTGTCCGATGCGGATGGGGCCGGAGCCCAGCACCAGCACCTTTTTCCCCTGGCTGTCCCCGGCACCGGCGTCCGCCTCGTTCTCCCCGTCGTAGGAAGAATAGTAGTAGGGGGTTTCCGCGTCAAATTCGGCGGCGCAGGTGTCCACCATCTTGAAGGAGGGCACGATGCCGTACCGCTCCCGCAGGGCCTTCACGTCCTTCTGCTCCATCTGGCACAGCCAGCCGATGTAGCTGTCGGCAAAGCACATCTCCTTGGCCCGCCGCAGGGCGTCGGCGTCCGGCTCCCCCTTGCACAGGATAAGGGCCTGCTCCATGTCGATGATCTTTTTAAAGCGGTCCAAAAACCAAATGTCCATCTTGGTGATGGAGTTGATCTTTTTGGGCGACACCCCCCGGCGGATGGCCTCCGCCACCACGAACAGCCGCTCGTCGTCTACGTTGACCAGCATGTCCTCAATCTCGTCGGTGTACAGGTCGTCCAGCTTGGGCAGGCGCAGGGCCCGGACGTTCAGCTCCAGGGAGCGGATTGCCTTCATCAGCGCCCCCTCGAAGGAGTTGGCGATGGCCATGACCTCGCCGGTGGCCTTCATCTGGGTGCCCAGGGTGCGGCTGGCGGTGGTGAACTTGTCGAAGGGCAGGCGGGGGATCTTTAACACGCAGTAGTCCAAGGTGGGCTCGAAGCAGGCGGTGGTCTTGCCTGTGACGGCGTTGGGGATCTCGTCCAGGGTGTAGCCCAGGGCGATCTTGGCCGCAACCTTGGCGATGGGGTAGCCCGTGGCCTTGGAGGCCAGGGCGGAGGAGCGGCTCACCCGGGGGTTGACCTCAATGACGGCATATTCATCGGAATCCGGATTCAGGGCAAACTGACAGTTGCAGCCCCCCTCGATGCCCAGGGCGGTGATGATGTTCAGGGCGGCGGAGCGCAGCATCTGATACTCCCGGTTGGCCAGGGTCTGGGTGGGGGCCACCACGATGGAGTCGCCGGTGTGGACGCCCACAGGGTCCAGGTTCTCCATGGAGCAGATCTGGATGACATTGCCCGCGCGGTCCCGCATGACCTCGAACTCTATCTCCTTCCACCCGGCGATGCACCGCTCGATGAGCACCTGACCCACCCGGCTCAGATGGATGCCCCGGTCGGCGATCTCCCGCAGGGAGGGTTCGTCGTAGGCGATGCCGCCCCCGGTGCCCCCCAGGGTGTAGGCGGGCCGGACGATGACGGGATAGCTGATTTTTTCCGCGAAGGCCACCGCGTCGTCCACGCTCTCCATCACGTCCGATATAACGCAGGGCTGGCCGATGGACTCCATGCAGTCCTTGAAGCCCTGGCGGTCCTCCGCTTTGTGGATGGACTCCGGGCTGGTGCCCAGCAGGCGCACGCCGTACTTGGCCAGGGTGCCGTTCTCATGGAGGGCCATGGCCAGGTTCAGCCCCGTCTGCCCTCCCAGGGTGGGCAGGACGGAGTCGGGCCGCTCCATCTGGATGATCTGGGTGACGCTGTCCACGTTCAGCGGCTCAATGTACACGTGGTCGGCGATGTCCTTGTCGGTCATGATGGTGGCGGGGTTGGAGTTGACAAGCACCACCTCCACGCCTTCCTCCTTGAGGGCGCGGCAGGCCTGGGTGCCGGCGTAGTCGAATTCGGCGGCCTGACCGATGACGATGGGGCCGGAGCCCAGCACCAGCACTTTTTTGATGTTTGGGTCCTTCGGCATTACCGGTCACCTCCCATGGGGGTATTTTGAGCCTCCGCCATGGAGGCGGTGAAGCGGTCGAACAGGTACTCGGTGTCCTCGGGGCCGGGGCTGGCCTCGGGGTGGAACTGGACGGTGAAGCAGTTTTTCCGCCTGTATTTCAGCCCCTCCACCGTACCGTCGTTGACGTTCACATGGGATACCTGGGCCACAGCCGGGTCTACGCTGTCCCCGTCCACCACATAGCCGTGGTTTTGGCTGGTGATGAAGCACCGGCCCGCCTCCAGGTCCTTCACCGGGTGGTTGCCCCCCCGGTGGCCGAAGGTCATCTTGTGGGTTTTTGCGCCGGTGGCCAACGCCAGCAGCTGGTGCCCCAGGCACACGGCGAACAGGGGGATGCCGGACTCATACAGCGCCCGGACTTCCTTGATGATGTCCACGTTGTCCGCCGGGTCGCCGGGGCCGTTGGACAGCATCACGCCGTTATAGGGCACGCAGCGGTCTCCCACCCGCTCGCCCCGCAGGATCTCCGCCGCTGGAGTGTGGGCGGGGAACACGGTGACCTCGCACCCCCGTTTCCGCAGGCACTCGATCATGTTCTGCTTCACGCCGTAGTCCATCAGGGCCACCCGGTAATTCAGATCCCCGTCGGGGGCGTACACCTGGGGCTCCTTTCGGGTCACCCTCTCCACGGTGCCGGACACCCGGTAGGCCGCCAGCATGTCCATGACCTCCTGGACATGAAAATGCTCCGCGCAGGTGATCATGCCGTTCATGGTCCCCTGGCTGCGGAGGAGCTTGGTCAGGGCGCGGGTGTCCACACCCTGGATGCCCGCGATATTGTGTTGGAGCAGGTAGTCCCCCAGGCTGCCCTCACAGCGGAAATTGCTCCCCACAGGGGAGAGATGGCGCACCACCAGCGCCTCCGCCCAGGGGCGCTGGGACTCGTTGTCCTCGTGGTTCACCCCGTAATTTCCCATGAGGGGATAGGACATCACCACGCCCTGCCCGGCATAGGAGGGGTCGGTCAAAATCTCCTGGTAGCCGGTCATGGAGGTGTTGAACACCATCTCGCACACCCGGTCACCCATGGCGCCGATGGCGTCCCCCCGGAACACCGCGCCGTTGGACAAAATCAAAGTCGCTTTCAAGCTCGCATCCCACCTTATTTTTTACTCTGTTTATTTTACTGATTTGCCGCCAAAAAAGCAAGAAAATCTCCCACGCTTTTTTACCGTTCCTATGAAAATCGGAGTTTTGGACAAACCGGGGGCATATCCGCATCATCACAAGGGCAAAATGACGTTGTAGCAAAACCAAAGACGGTTTTACGGGGAGCCCTTTTTTGCCCGGTTTTCCAGAAACGAGGTGTTTTTGTGTTCGTAGTACTCATACGCACCGTGCTGCTATACCTGTTCATTATCGTGGGCATACGCCTGCTGGGCAAGCACCAGATTGGGCAGCTGGAGCCCTCCGAGCTGGTGCTCACCCTCATCATCGCCGATCTGGCCTCCGTCCCCATGCAGGACAACGGCATCCCCCTGCTGGCGGGGCTCATCCCCATCGTGGTGCTGCTGGCCCTGTCCTCCATCATCTCCGTGCTGTGCACCAAGTCCATCCGATTTCGGGCCCTGCTGTGCGGGCGGCCCTCGGTGGTGGTGGAGAACGGCCAGGTGGTGGAGGCGGAGCTGAGAAAGAACCGTCTCACCCTGGACGAGCTGATGGAGGAGCTGCGCATACAGGGTTACGCCGATTTCAAAGCTATCAAGTTCGCCCTGCTGGAGACCAACGGACAGCTGTCCGTCCTGCCCTACGCCGCCGACAAGCCCGTCACCGCCGCCCAGATGGGGGTGGCCGTCCAGGAGACCGGTCTTCCCGTGGTGCTCATCAGCGACGGGCGGCTGCTGGAGCACAATCTGAAGGGGACGGGATACGAGCGCAACTGGCTGGAAAAGCAGCTGGCGGCCCACGGGCTCCACTCCCCCCGGCAGGCCTTCTTGCTCACGGTGGACGAGGGGGGAAGCACCTGCTGCGTGCCCAAAAGGGAGGCGAAAAAATGAGACGGTTGTATATCTCCATTGCGCTGATTCTTATGCTGGCGGCGCTGTCCGGGCTCCACGTCTGGCGTCTGGGCGGCTTTACCGACGAGCTCTCCGCCATGCTCACCCAGGCCCAGGCCCAGGCGGAGCAGGAGAACTGGGAAGAGGCGGCCCGGCTCACCCGGAAGGTCAAGGACCGCTGGATCGACCAGGAGGGCTATCTCCACGTCACACTGCGGCACACGGACATCGACGCCGTCCTTATAACGCTGGACGAGACGCTGGCCTTCTTGGAAGGGGCCGAAAAGCAGACCGCCGAATACGCCGCCTCCAACGCCCGGCTGATAACCCAGCTGGGACTTTTGGTGGAGGCGGAGCTTCCCACACTGACCAATGTGTTTTGAATATGCGGAAAAATGGGGCCCCCGCATCCCGCCAATGTCATTATTACTCCCGAATTAGAACATAGGAAATCTGGCTATGTTGAAAGAAAGCGGAG
>CANASS010000014.1 GCA_947364395.1 uncultured bacterium | reverse complement strand
CCTGCGTCCGCGCCGCTCAAAAGACTGCTGAACGCGCAACTGGGCAAGATCCGCGTTATAGCGCAACCGCTGGTTTTGCAGGCGGCTTCCGTCCTGCCCCCGCCGTAATTCGGAATAAATGGTGGACAGCGGGGCTTCCAGCTTGTCCGCGATCTCTTTTGCCTGTGCGCCATCATTCCACATCTTTTGAATGATGGTTCTTTCCTCATACGTGCGCATAGTGTAGCAAGCCATACCCTTTTCACCTTCTTTCTTCTGGCCGGGCGTGGCGCTTACGGCCCGCCCGGCTGTTTCCCTTCGTCCCGTTCCGTGGCTTCCAGTCTGGTTCCCGCGTACAGCTTCCCCAGGTTGATTTCCCCGGCCTGCGGCGGGGGCTGCTGGCCCCCTGCCGCTTCCGTGGCATCCGTGCCCGCCATTGCTTCCGGCGTGCCCAGGGCCGTTTCCCGGCCCTCGCTGGCGGCTTCCGCCGCCGTCCCTGCTTCCTGCTGGTTGTCTGCCCTTGTGCGGTATCTGTCCACGTCCGGCCCGTCTGGCTCTATGAAGCTGTCGTATTCCAGCCGCCGCCCGCACTCTGGGCACATGTCCGGCATATCCCCGGTTTCGTTGCACAGCAGTTCCGTTCCGCACTTCCCGCACCGTGCAACGCCCAGATCGTCCGTGTAGGCCAGCGCCGGGGTTGCGTCCGCCGCCGTGTCCCGCTCTATCATGCCCGCCGCCACGGCCACCAGCGTTCCCGCGCTGGGCACTTCGTCCATTTCCGTTACATCACCGTATTTCCTGTAAAATTCCCGCAGTTCTTCCATGTGCCCCGCTTCTTCCGGTTGTTCATACTGGGCGGAATTGAAGCACTTTTTATACTCCCGCGCCGCGTTGATCACGTCCAGTTCATAGTTGTTGTTGATCTTGTTTATAATGTGGTAGAAGTCCCGCCCGCTTTTGATCTTGTCGATCAGATTGCAGATGCGCCGGAACTGTTCCTGCTGATCTGCGTCCATCCAGGTTGCCCCGGCGGTTTCCGCTATCCGGGCCGCTTCCTGCTTGTGCTGGTATTCCACCGTGCCGGGGATTTCCGCCCTATAGGTTTCTTTCCAGTCCCCTTCCGGTTGCTGGTACAGGTCTTCAAAGCGGATTTCCGTTTCCCCGTCACAGGGTTGCGCGTCCTCTCCGTATTCCACGCGGTAGCTGTCAATCAGGCCGTTTACATCGTAGGTAACAAAAATGTGAATCTGGTTGAAGTCTTCAGCCCAGATGCTATACCCGCAAGAATCGCTGTAAATGATCGCCGCGCACGCCGCCTGTTTTGGCATTTCCTTCACGTTGATTTCCTCATAGGGGAAGATCCCGAAATAGCCGCCGTTCTTCGTGTACAGGCTGGCGCTGGTGTCTTCGTCACAGCACAGTTGCTGGGTCTTGTCGCTGCGGTCACGGGCTACGGGGTTCTTGTAGTCGTCCGCCGCGCTGTACCACTCCACCGCGCCCCAGCCGGGCTTCGTAGCCATACGGTACATTTCCGTTTTGCTGGCAGACTTATAAACCGGGACACTGGCAACCGCCGTTACGAAATACCGGGTTTCATCCTTCTTTTTCATGGTGGAATCCTCCTTTAAGGTATAAAAAAATTAGCTTGCTGGTAGCAAGCTAACTGGTGCTTGTTCCCTGCAAACTAATAGTAACGGCTGCCCCCTGGGGCCGGTGACAAAAAAAGCCTTGCATTTTACTCCATTAAAGTATATAATATCTCAAGTTCATATCACAGGGCGCTGTGCGCCTGTGATATGGGTCCCCAACCAAAATCAGCGAGGTATCCCTATGATCCGTTCCAACGCCCACAGCTTCACCTTTACCCGTGGCTGGACTCGATTTACCGTGTCCGGCTGTTTTGGCGTGTTCAAGCGCGGCGCGTGAGTGAGGGGGCGGCAGGCCCCGCCTGAATTTGCAGCTTTGGGAGGCTCATGGACCGCGTATACGCGGACCATGGGCCTCTTTTATTTGAGAAAAAAGGAGATATTTATATGGTAATCGTAATGAAGCCCGGCGTCAGCCAGGAAAAAATTCAAGCGCTGGCGGCCAGCCTGGAGCGGGACCACGGCGTCAAGGCGGGGGTCACCAACGGCGTGGGCTGCTCCATTCTGGGGCTGGTGGGGGATACCGCCCACATCGACATGGGCAAGCTGTCCATGAACGACGACGTGGAGCGGGTCATGCGGGTGCAGGAGCCTTACAAGAAGGCCAACCGCAAGTTCCACCCGGAGGATACGGTGGTGGACGTGTCCGGTGCGCCCATAGGCGGCGGGGACAAATTCACCGTCATCGCGGGGCCCTGCTCGGTAGAGAGCGAGGCTCAAATCACCGGCGTGGCCCGGGACGTGAAGGAGGCGGGAGCCGCCCTGCTCCGGGGGGGAGCGTTCAAGCCCCGCACCTCCCCTTACTCCTTCCAGGGCATGGGCACCGGCGGCCTGGAGCTGCTGCTGGAGGCCAAGGCGGACACCGGCCTGCCCATCGTGTCCGAGATCATGGCCCCCCGGTACTGCGAGCTGTTTGAGGAGAAGGTGGACCTGGTGCAGATCGGCGCCCGGAACATGCAGAATTTCGACCTCTTGAAAGAGGTGGGCAGGCTGTCCAAGCCGGTGCTGCTCAAGCGGGGCCTGTCCAACACCTATGAGGAGTGGATCATGTCGGCGGAGTACATCATGGCCGCCGGCAATGAGAACGTGATTTTGTGCGAGCGCGGGGTGCGCACCTTCGAGACCTACACCCGCAACACCCTGGACCTGTCCGCCATCCCGGCCATCCGGCGGATGAGCCACCTGCCCATTGTGGTGGACCCCTCCCACGCCGCCGGGATGTACTGGATGGTGGAGCCCCTGGCCATGGCCGCCGTGGCGGTGGGGGCGGACGGCCTGATGGTGGAGGTCCACAACGACCCGCCCTGCGCCAAGTGCGACGGGGCCCAGTCCCTGACGCCTGAGAAGTTCCGGCACCTGATGGGCAGGCTGAATCCGCTCATTGAGCTCATGGGAAAAAAATTGGTGTAACAGAAAGGAGCGCAAGTCATGGCAAAGTTGGAACGCGCCCTCACCGGCGACTTTGACGAGATGTTGTGGAAGCTGGACCAGGCCATATTGAACGGCAGTATGTCCGCCACCCTGGAAGACTCCTCCGACTTCACCATCGGCTCCGTCCGGGCAGCAGTCCGAATGTATGAGCGGTACAGCGCCCTGGGTGGAAACCGGGTGGCCCTGTCCCTCACCCTGGCGGGGGAAGGTGACCGGCTCCATCTCACCGCCATCACCGCCGGGGGCAGTCAGGCCATGTTTTTCAAGGTGAACACCTGGGGAGAGGAAGCCTTTTTGGATACCCTGGCGGACGCTGTTGACAAACTATAGGAGGAACCAGCAATGAAAACCCTCACCGTGGCCCTGCCGGGCCGGGAATACGATATCGTCATTGAACGGGGCCTGCTGGCCCAGGCCGGGGAGCGGGTCCGGGCGGTCCTGCCAAAGGCCCAAAAGCTGGCCGTCGTCACCGACAGTAACGCGGCCCCCCTTTACAGCGGCAGGGTGATGGACAGCTTGGAGCGGGCCGGGTTCCAATGCCGCCTTTTCGTTGTCCCCGCCGGGGAGGAAAGTAAAAACCCTTCCCAGCTGGCCCAGCTCTGGGAGGGCTTCATGGACTTCGGCCTCACCCGCACCGACGGCGTGGCGGCTTTGGGCGGCGGCGTGGTGGGGGATCTGGCGGGCTTCGCCGCCGCCACCATCCTGCGGGGTGTGGCCTTTGTGCAGATCCCCACCACCCTGCTGGCCCAGGTGGATTCCTCCGTCGGCGGCAAGGTAGCCGTCGATCTGGCCCACGGGAAAAATCTCGCCGGTGCCTTCTATCAGCCCCGGCTGGTGCTGATGGACCCGGACACGCTGGACACGCTGCACAACAATACCTTCGCCGACGGCATGGCGGAGGTGATAAAGTACGGCTGCATCTGGGACGCTGATTTCTTCGATTTCCTCACCGCCCGCCCCTCCCGGCGGGAATTGACGGAGGATGTTGAGCACATTTTGTATACCTGCTGTGACATTAAACGCCAAGTGGTCACAGAGGACGAGCTGGACACCGGATTGCGGATGATTCTGAATTTCGGCCACACCCTGGGCCACGCCTACGAGCTGTCGGGGCGCTACGTGGAGTGGACCCACGGCTATGCGGTATCGGCGGGCATGTGCGCCGCCGCCCGGACCGGCGTGAGGCTGGGCGTCACACCCCCGGACCTGCCCGGGCGCATTTCGGAGGCCTGCGCCGCCCTGGACCTGCCCACCCGGATTACCTGCTCCATGGACGATTACGCCGCCGCCATCGGGCTGGACAAAAAGAGCGCCGGGGCGGACATCACCCTGATTCTGCTGGACAAAATCGGCCGCGCCGTCCCCCACAAAATGCCCCGGAGGGACCTGCTGGCCCTGTTGGAGGAAACACTATGAATATCACCATCACCCCAGCCGAATTAGCCGGAACCATCGTCCCGCCCCCCTCCAAGTCTCAGGCCCACCGGGCGCTCATCGCCGCCGCCCTGGCCCACGGGGAGAGCGTCATTTCCAATGTGGCCCTGTCCCAGGACATTGAGGCCACCATCCGGTGCCTGGGGGAGCTGGGCGCTCAATTCCGGCGGGAGGGCGGCGGCATCGCCGTCCAGGGCATGGGGGCGAACGTCATGTCCCCCCTGCGGCGGATGGCCTACCCCCGGCTGGACTGCGGGGAGAGCGGCTCCACCCTGCGGTTCCTCATCCCCATCGCCCTGGCGGTGCGGGGGGGCGGCGTCTTTACCGGGCATGGACGGCTGATGGAGCGGCCCTTGACGCCTTACTTCGACTTATTCGATGAGAAGGATATCTTCTACGAGTATAAGGACGGCGCGCTTACCGTGGCCGGGATGCTGATGCCGGGGACGTATCAGCTCCCTGGAAACGTGTCCTCCCAGTTTTTCACCGGCCTGCTGTTCGCCCTGCCCTTGGTGAACGGCCCGTCGGCCGTCATTCCCACCACCCCCCTGGAGAGCGAGGGGTATATTCAGATGACGCTCCAGGTGATGGCCCATTTCGGGGTAGAGTTTCCCGTCTCCATGTCCCTGCCTCCCCAGTACTATCCCCAGGAGAATCAGACCTACCGGGCCGCGGACTTTGCGGTGGAAGCAGACTGGTCCCAGGCGGCGTTCTGGTACGCCGCCCAGGCGCTGGGGAACCCGGTGACGGTGGAGGGGATGGCTCCCGATTCCGTCCAGGGCGACCGGATAATCACGGACCTGGCGCTCCAATTGAGCGGGCCGGGGGCGGTAGAGCTGGACATATCCGGCTGTCCCGACCTGGCGCCCCCTCTGGCGGCCATGGCGGCGCTCCGGGCGGGAAAGACCACCCGCCTGACCAACGCCGCCCGCCTGCGCATGAAGGAGAGCGACCGGCTGGCCTCCGTGACGGCGGCGCTGTCCGTCCTGGGGGCGGATGTAAAGGAGGGGCCCGACTTTCTGGAAATTCAGGGAAAAGAGCAGCTGGCAGGGGGTGTAAAGGTGGATAGCTTCAATGACCACCGCATCGCCATGATGGCGGCCATCGCCGCTGCACGCTGTATCAATCCGGTGACAATCAACGGAGCGGAGTGTGTGGCCAAGTCCTATCCCAACTTCTGGGAGGAATATAAACGGCTGGGCGGTTCTTTTTCTTGAAACCTCCTTTTTCTTGAAAGAAAAAGGAGGCAAAAAGAACTTTTAAACCGCCTCGAAAACATGCGCAGATCAAACGTATGCGCCCGGTAACAAACGTTTTCTCAGCCGGGACACAAAACAAATCACTCAATTGTATACCGTGAAAGGACCTGATTTTATGGACACAATCAAATTGATCCTCCCCTCGGAGGAATACCTGGACCAGGTCTGGGCCTACCGCCAGGAGTGCCACAAGGCGGACAGTTCCATGGACGGCTGCGGCCCGCTTCGGCATAACGAGAGCGCGGCACAGTGGCTGGCGGACGTGCGGGCCTATACCGACCCCGCCACCCTCCCGGAGGGAAAGGTGACCGCCACCCAGTTTTTGGCCGTCCGGGAATCCGACGGCAGGCTGATGGGCATGATCCAGGTACGGCACTATTTTAACGAGTACCTGGAGAAATTCGGCGGACACATCGGGTACTCCGTCCGGCCCAGCGAGCGCCGGAAGGGGTACGGCAGGGAGCAGCTCCGGCTGGCCCTGCTCTTCTGCAAGGAGACGCTGGGGCTTGACCGGGCGCTCATCACCTGCAAGACAGGCAACGAGGGCAGCCGCCGCACCATCCTGTCGGCAGGCGGCGTGTACGAAAACACCGTCCACGAGCCGGGGCAAAACGTCGATCTGGAGCGGTACTGGATCACGCTGTAACTGCGGCAAGGGCTGTTGTTCATTCTTTTTCTTGAAAGAAAAAGAATCAAAAAGAACTTTTAGACCGCTGCCACCGCATATTGCCAACGAAAAGTATTCACACGGTCACCAAAGAACGCGAAAAAATATATAATATATATTTATTATATTTTTTATATGTTCCCGTCGCGCGGTCGGCGCGATGCTTAGGCCCGCCGCCGCGTGAATAACGGGTAAAAGATTCTTTTTTCGCTTCCTTTTTTCTTTTCAAAGAAAAAAGGAAGGCCCTTGACCTTACGAAAGGAGCTCCATCATGAAATATACGATTTTCGGCGAGTCCCACGGGCCCGCCATCGGCGTGGTGCTGGAGGGCGTCCCCGCTGGGCTGGAGCTGGACTTGGAGGCGGTCCGCTTCGACCTGGCCCGCAGGGCCCCGGGGAAAAGCGCCCTGTCCACCGCCCGGAAGGAGGCGGACCAGCCCCACATCCTCTCCGGGTTGTTCCAGAGCCGCACCACCGGGGCCCCCCTGTGCGCCGTCATTGAAAACACGGACGCCCGCTCCGGGGACTATGAGCGGACAAAGGACCTGGCCCGGCCCGGTCACGCCGACTACGCCGCCCACGTGCGCTACCAGGGATTCAACGACTACCGGGGAGGCGGGCACTTCTCCGGGCGGCTCACCGCGCCCCTGGTGTTCGCCGGAGGGGTGGCCAAGCAGATTTTGGCCCGGAAGGACGTGTATGTGGGGGCCCACATCTCCACCATCTACGGCGTCAACGACGACGCCCTGGAGGACTGGGAATCCCTGCGGGACTGCGCGGCCAAGGACTTCCCCGTCCTCAACGACGAAAAGGGGGCGGAGATGCGGGATGCCATTTTGGAGGCCAAAAACGACCAGGACTCGGTGGGCGGGTCCATCGAGTGCGGAGTGTTCGGCCTGCCCCCCGGCCTGGGGGCCCCGGACTTCGGCCAGAACGCCGAGGGCATCTTCTCCCAGTACCTGTTTGCCGTCCCGGCGGTGAAAGCGGTGGCCTTTGGGGCGGGGGCGGCCTTTGCCCTCATGCGGGGCTCCGAGGCCAACGACCCGCTGTACGTGGACGAGGACGGCTCCGTCAAAGGGGAGCAGAACTGCGCCGGGGGGATCAACGGAGGCATCACCAACGGCATGCCCCTGGTGTTCGAGGCCACCCTGCGGCCCACCCCCTCCATCGCCCGGACCCAGTTCACCGTGGATCTGGCCAAGCGGGAGAACGCCGTGCTGGAGCTCACCGGGCGGCACGACCCCTGCGTGGTCCACCGGGCCGTGCCGGTCATCGAGGCTGCGGCAGCCTTGGCAGCCTGTGAGCTGCTAAGGCTATAAGGGGCCCCCGGAAAAACGCGCAGCGTTTTTTGGGGGAGCGGAGAGGCTGCGGAATGAGCGAGCGTTTGGGTCTACCCAAACGCGAACGATATGGAGCTTACTCCGACGAGGCAGCCTGTGAGCTGCTGAGGCTATAAGGGGCCCCCAGGAAAACACGCGGCGTTTTTCCGGGAATCTGAATACTGTGAGGTATCTGACATGGATTATAAAACATTGCGTCAAACAGATGCGGACGTGGTCATCCTCCCCGGCGCGGTGGTGACGGAAAACGTGACCCTGGGTCCCGGGTGCTCGGTGTGGTTCAACGCCGTCCTCCGGGGGGACGGCGGGCCCATCTCGGCGGGCCGGGGGTGCAATTTTCAGGACTGCTGCGTGCTCCACTCCGACAAGGGCCCCACCACCCTGGGGGACTACGTCTCCGTGGGCCACGGGGCCATCGTCCACGGCGCGTCCGTGGGGGACAACACCATTGTGGGCATGGGGGCCACCCTGCTGGACTTCGCCAAAATCGGCAAAAACTGCATGGTGGGGGCGGGCTCCCTGGTGACGGGGAAGATGGACGCCCCCGACGGCTCCCTGGTGCTGGGCAATCCGGCCAGGGTGGTCCGCCCCCTGACCCAGGAGGAGATCGCCGACCTGCGGGCCAACGCGGAGCACTACGCCGAGATAAAGGAGAGATACCGCTGATGGACGAGCTGCAAGATCTGCGCCGGGAAATCGACGCCATTGACCGGGAGCTGGTGGAGCTGTTCCGCCGCCGGATGGACGTGACCGCCCGGGTGGGGGAATACAAGCGGGCCCGGGGCGTCCCGGTGCTGGACCAGGAGCGGGAGCGCCAGGTGCTCCAAAACAAGGGGGAGCTGGCGGGGGAGGCGCTGCGGCCCGCCGTGGTCACCCTGTACCAGACCATCATGGCCCTGTCCCGGCGGCAGCAGCGGGACATGCTGGGCCAGGGGGCGGACAACCCCGGCGTCCTGCGCTGGCGGGAGGCCCAGGACGGCGCCCGCCGGCCTGTGGCCGCGCCCCGGGTGGTGTACCAGGGCGTGCCGGGGGCCTACAGCGAGCAGGCGGCCCTGGACTTCTTCGGCCCCCAGGCGGACGCGGCCGGGCTGGAGCAGTTTGAGGACTGCTTTTCGGCCCTGCGGGAGGGGCGGGCGGACTACGCCGTCCTGCCCATCGAGAACAGCTCCACCGGGGCCATCCGGCAGATTTACGACCTGCTCACCCAGTATGAGTGCTACATGGTGGGGGAGACCACGGTGAAGGTGGAGCACTGCCTCATGGCCCTGCCCGGCGCGTCGCTGGAGGGCATCACCCACGTCTACTCCCACGAACAGGGGCTGTTCCAGTGCGAACGGTATCTGAACGCCCACCCCAATTGGAAACAGGTGCCCCAGGCGGACACCGCCGGGTCCGCCCAGATGGTGGCGGGCAGCGGGGACCGAACCAAGGCGGCCATCTGCTCGGCGAGGGCGGCCCGGCTGTACGGGCTTGAAATTCTGGCCCACGCCATCAACCACAACACCCGGAACACCACCCGTTTTGTGGTGGTGTCCCCCCGGCTGGAGCAGCGCCCCGGGGCGGACAAGATCAGCACCCTGTTCGTTCTGCCTCATCAGGCGGGGTCCCTCCACGAGGTGCTCACCGTGTTCGCAGTCCACGGGCTGAATATGGTAAAGCTGGAGTCCCGCCCCCTGCCGGGACAGAGCTGGCAGTACATGTTTTTCCTGGAGTTCACCGGGGCCCCCGGCGATCCCGCCGTCAACGACGCCCTCCACGAGCTGGCCCAGACCACCGGGGAATTCCGGGTGCTGGGGTGGTTCCCCTCCAACCTGGGTTAGGGGCGGGCCATGGAGAAAAACATCATCCTCACCGGCATGATGGGCTGCGGCAAGTCCACCGTGGGCAGGCTGCTGGCCCGGCGGCTGGGACGGGAGCTGGCGGACACCGACGGGCTCATTGAGGCGCGAACGGGCCGTACCATCCCGGACATATTCGCCTCGGAGGGCGAGGAGGGTTTCCGGGCCCTGGAGCTGGAGCTGTGCCGGGAGCTGTCCAGGGGGCAGGGGCTGGTGGTCGCCTGCGGCGGGGGCCTGCCCACCCAGGACGGGGCCATCTCCGCCCTGAAGGAAACCGGCCTTGTGTTCTGGCTGGACCGGGACCCAGGGAAGACCTACGACGCCCTGGACGTGTCCGGCCGCCCCCTGGCCCAGCGGGGCCGGGCCGATTTCCTCCGGCGCTACCGGGACCGGGCCCCGGTCTACCGCCGGTGGGCGGATTACACCGTCCCCTGCGGGGACGGCCCCCAGGCTGTTTCAGACCTTATCTTCAACATTTTTTCGGAGGTGCGCCGCCCATGAAATTCCTCATCATCAACGGCCCCAACCTGAACCTGCTGGGAAAGCGGGAGCCGGGTATCTACGGGGACCAGAGCTACCAGGTCCTGTGCGCCCTCATCCGGGACCACGCCGCCGCCCGGGGGGCCACGGCGGACTGCTTTCAGTCCAACCACGAGGGGGCCATCATCGACCAGATTCAGGCCGCCGACGGGACCTACGACGCCATCATCATCAACCCCGGGGCCTACACCCACTACAGCTACGCCATCCTGGACGCGCTGAAGGCGGTGGACGTGCCCGCCTATGAGGTGCACATCAGCCACATCGACCAGCGGGAGCCCTTCCGGGCGGTGTCCGTCACCGCCCCCGCCTGCGTGGGCCAGCTCTACGGCCACGGCTTTGACGGCTACCTGATGGCCATGGACTTCTTTTTGGAGGGTAAGGCATGAGCTTGCAGATTATCGGAGACCCGGTGCTCCACTCCAAGTCCCCCGTCATCCAGGGGGCCATGCTGGCGGCGCTGGGGCTGGACCTGGAATACACCCCCCATGTGGTCCGCCGGGGGGAGCTGCCCCAGTATCTGGCCTGGGCCAGGGAGAGGGGCGTCACCGGCTTCAACGCCACCATGCCCCACAAGGAAGATCTGATCCCCCTGCTGGACGAGGCGGACCCCGCCGCAAAAACCGTGGGGGCGGTGAACACCGTCTGCCTCCGGGCGGGGAAGTGGGTGGGCTTCAACACCGACGGAGCCGGGGCGGTGGCCGCGCTGGAGGGCGCGGGACTGGACCCGGCGGGCCTCACAATTACCCTGCTGGGGGCGGGGGGCGCGGCCAAGGCGGTTGCCCTGGCCCTGTCCGCCGCCGGGGCGAAGCGGGTTTTTGTGTGCAACCGCACCCTCAGCCGGGCCCAGGCCCTGTGCGCCCAGGACCCCCTGGGGCGGCTGTCCCCCGCCGCCTTTGATGTGGACACGCTGACCGCTTTGGCGGAGACCTCCCAGCTGCTGGTGAACTGCACCAACCTGGGGATGGCGGGGTGTGACCACCAGTTTGAGGACTTCTCCTTCCTGGAGGCCCTGCCCCGGGACGCGGCGGTGTTCGACGCCATCTACCACCCCGCCGAAACGGAGCTGCTGGCCCGCGCCAAGGGCCGGGGGCTGAAAACCCTCAACGGCCTGCCCATGCTGGTGAATCAGGCGGTGCTGGCCCTGGAGCATTTCCTGAACCGGCCCCTGAACCGCAAAGCCATGGCGGCGGTGGCGGCCGCCGCATTAAATCAAACTTGAGGTGATTCTTATGTTAAAGCCCCAACGCCTGCGCCCCGGCGATAAAGTCGCCATTGTCTCCCTGTCCAGAGGAATGCTGGGGGAGGAGCAGTTTATCCACAAATACCGCCTGGCTAAAGAGCGGCTGGAGCGGGACTACGGCCTCCAGATGGTGGCCATGCCCAACGCCCTGAAGGGCGAGGACTACCTGTACCGCCACCCGGAAGCCCGGGCCCAGGATCTGATGGACGCTTTCCGGGACCCTGAGATCAAAGCGGTGTTCAACGCCATCGGCGGAGACGACACCGTCCGCCTGCTGCCCTATATCGACTTCGACGTGCTGAGAAACAATCCCAAAATCTTTACCGGTTTCTCCGACACCACCACCAACCACTTCATGATGCATAAGGCGGGGCTGGCGTCCTACTACGGCGGGGCCGTCATGAACAACTGGGCGGAATATGTGTCCATCAACGAGTACACGGCGGAGGCCTTTGACAAAACCCTGTTCCACCCCCAAGACGCCTGGACCATCCCGGCCAGCGGATTTTGCAGCTATGAGACGGACAAGGTGTGGTGGGACGAGGCCAATATCAACCAAACCATCCCCCGGTTCCCAAACGGCGGCTATGAAGTTCTCCAGGGGGAGGGCAAGGCGTCCGGCCCCCTGCTGGGGGGCTGCATAGATGTATTTGAGATGCTGTTCGGCACGTCCCTGTGGCCCTCCCCCGAGGAGTGGCGGGGCAAGCTGCTCCTGCTGGAGACCAGCGAGGACGACATTGGGCCGGACTGGCTGACCTGGTTCCTCCGGGGCCTCCAGGCCCAAGGGGTGCTCCACGCCGTCAACGGCATCGTGGTGGGCAAGCCCGGCTTCGCGGACAAGCTGGAGCCCTACAAGGAGGTCTACCGAAAGGTGGTGGGCTTCGAGGCGGGTCTGCCCGACCTGCCCATCCTGTACAACGTGAACGTGGGCCACGCCTACCCCATCGGCCTGTTCCCCCTGGGGCTGGAGTACGAGATCGACTGCGGGGCAAAAACTCTGACCCTGCTGGAGCCAGCCACCCTGTGACAAAGGAGGCCCCCTTATGGAGCTCACCGCCAACGCCAAAATCAACCTGACCCTGGACATACTCCGCAAGCGGGAGGACGGCTACCACGACCTCCAAATGGTGATGCAGTCCGTCACCCTGGCGGACCAGCTCACCGTCGCCCCCGCCCAGGGGGAGGAGGGGACGGCGCTGTCCGACCTCCACTTTCTGCCCACCGGGGGGAAGAACCTGGCCCAGATGGCCGCCGCCGCCTTCCGCGCCGCCACCGGGCGGGGCGGACAGGTAGACGTGTCCATCCGCAAGCACGTCCCCGTGTGCGCGGGGCTGGCCGGGGGCAGCGCCGACGCCGCCGCCGTGCTCACCGCCATGAACGCCCTCACCGGGGCGGGGCTGACCCCATTGGAGCTGGCCAAAATCGGGGAGGCCGTGGGCTCCGACGTGCCCTTCTGCGTGCTGGGGGGCACCGCCCTGGCTGAGGGCCGGGGGGAACTCCTCACCCCGCTGCCTCCCCTGCCCCCCTGCCATATCGCCCTCTGCAAGCCCCCCTTCTCCATCTCCACCCCTCAGCTGTTTGGCCGGGTGAACGTGCGGAAAATCGTCCGCCGCCCGGACACCGCCGGGGTGATGGCCGCCCTGGAGGCCGGGGACCTGGCCGGGGTGGCCCGGCGGCTGTACAACGTCTTTGAGGACGTGCTGGAGCCCCGCCGTCTGGCTGAGATCAACGAAATCAAATCCATCCTCATCGACTGCGGGGCGCTGGGGGCCTCCATGTCCGGGAGCGGGCCATCCGTGTTCGGCCTGTTCGCGGACAGGGACCGGGCCCAGGAGGCCTGCGGCCGTCTGTGGAACAGCTACCGGGACGTATTTTTGTGCGCCCCCGCCGGTCCAAACGTATAAAAGCGTCAAACACCGTCCATACTGTACCCACAAACGTACATAGGACGGTGTTTTTGATGAACATTACCTCTTCTTCCAAGCTGCGCATCTGGGAGGCGGCCCTTCTGCTGGCCTTCGGCATCACCCTCACCGCGGGGGTGTGGGCCAACGCCAGCGAAGCCGCCCTGGCCGGCCGGGTACTGCGCCTCCACGTGGTGGCCAACTCCGACTCGGAGGGGGACCAGGCCCGGAAGCTGCTGGTGCGGGACGCGGTGCTCGCCCGGGCCTCCCAGCTGCTGGAGGGCGTGGACGACCGCCAGGAGGCGGAAGCCATCCTGGCCCCCCATCTGGACGAGCTGGCCCAGGCCGGGGCGGAGGCCCTGGCCCGGACGGGCAGTCACGACCAGGTGTCCGCCGCCCTGACGGGCCAGTGGTTCCCCACCAAAGAATACGACGGCTTTGCCCTGCCCGCCGGGCAGTACCGGGCCCTTCAGGTGACCATCGGGGCGGGAGAGGGCCGCAACTGGTGGTGCGTGGTGTTCCCGCCCCTGTGCCTGGCCTCGGTGGCGGAGGAGTCCGTGGAGACGGCGGCAGAGGGTGTTTTGTCCGAGGACCAGGTGGCCCTCATCACCGGCCGGGACGGGGGCTATGTGCTGAAATTCCGGCTCATCGAGTGGTGGCAGGAGCTGACGGGCAGCGCCTAAATTCAAAACAGCGGAGGGCTTGTCCCTCCGCTGTTTTCCATTTGTCACTTGTGATAGAGCTGGCTTCCCTGGTACCGGGGGGCGCAGGTGAGGCGCAGGCCCAGCTTGGCGTAGGTCCCGCTGTCGGCGGCGGTGAGGATGACGGAGGAGTGGGCCTCGCAGTCCCGGAGCTTGTCCAGGCTGTCCAGAGCCTGGGCGGCCAGGGGGACGGTGGCGGTGGAGATGGCCAGGGCAATCAGCGCCTCGTCGCTGTGGAGCCGGGGGTTGCGGCTGCCCAGATGGCCCACCTTCAGCGCCTGAATGGGCTCGATGGCCTCCCGGGAAATCAGGTGGGTCTTGCGGTGGATGCCCGCCAGTGCCTTCAGGGCGTTGAGCAGGGCGGAGGCCGCCGCCCCCATCAGCTCGGAGGTCTTGCCCACCGCCACCCGCCCGTCGGGAAGCTGGATGGCGGCGGCGGGCTCTCCCGTCTCCTCCGCCTTGTTCTCCGCCGTCTCAATGACCGGCCGCAGCTGGGGCCCGGCTTGAGCCTGCTTCATCAGCAGCTCCAGCTTGTACACAATCTCGTCGCTGCCCTGGCCCCTGCGGCGGTCGCACAGGGCAGCGTAATACCGCCGGATGATCTCCTGCCTGGCGGCGGCGCACGCCGCCTCGTCATCTACAATGCAGCTGCCCGCCATGTTCACCCCCATGTCGGTGGGGGACTTGTAGGGGCTCTCCCCCATGATCTCCTCAAACATGGCCTGGAGCACCGGGAACACCTCCACGTCCCGGTTGTAGTTCACCGTGGTCTCCCCATAGGCCTGGAGGTGGAATGGGTCGATCATATTCACGTCGTTCAGGTCCGCCGTGGCCGCCTCATAGGCCAGGTTCACCGGGTGGTTCAGGGGCAGGTTCCAGATGGGGAAGGTCTCGAATTTGGCGTACCCGGCCCGCACCCCCCGGATGTGGTGGTGGTAGAGCTGGGACAGGCAGGTGGCCATTTTTCCCGACCCGGGGCCGGGGGCGGTGACCACCACCAGGGGCCGTGTGGTCTCGATATAATCGTTTTTCCCAAAGCCCTGGTCGGACATGATCCGGGCCACGTCGTGGGGATACCCCGGAATGGGATAGTGGAGGTACACCTTCACCCCCAGGTCCTCCAGGCGGCGCTTGAACAGGTCCGCCGCGTTCTGCCCCGCGTACTGGGTGATGGCCACGCCGCCCACGTACAGTCCCTCTCCCCGGAAGGTGTCGATGAGCCGCAGCACATCCTCGTCATAGGTGATGCCCAGGTCCCCCCGGACCTTGCTCTGCTCGATGGCGGAGGCGTTGATGACCACCACCACCTCCACGCTGTCCTTCAGCGCCAGCAGCATCCGGATCTTGCTGTCCGGGGCGAAGCCGGGCAGCACCCGGGCGGCGTGATAGTCGTCGAACAGCTTCCCGCCGAACTCCAGGTACAGCTTGCCGCCGAACTGGGATATCCGCTCCCGGATGCGGGCAGACTGGGTCTCCACATACCGCT
Source organism: uncultured bacterium (assembly GCA_947364395.1). Classification (GTDB taxonomy): domain Bacteria; phylum Bacillota; class Clostridia; order Oscillospirales; family Oscillospiraceae; genus Enterenecus. The sequence continues at coordinate 27,548 of CANASS010000014.1, read as the reverse complement.
GGTTGTCAAATCCAATTTTATTCTCCATAATCACTGGGGCCGCCCGACGTACAGCGGCCCTTCCCCCTCTCTGCTCATTCCTCCAAATTTTAACACAAATCCCTCCGGCTCACAAGGGGGAATTCCCACGGACCGCCTCAGCCGGACTCCTCCGTCCGGCCCAGCAGGTAGTCCGTGGTCACATCCAAATAGTCCGCCAGGGCCACCAAAGTCTCATAATCCGGGCGGCGTCTGCCCGCCTCATAATACTGGTAGGCGCGGGCTGTCATGCTCAAATACTCAGCGACTTCTTTTTGCAGCAAAGCCTTTTGCTCACGGGCTTTTCGCAAACGTTCAGGAAATGGGACCATAATTTTCCGTCTCCTCTTGACACAGTCAATCTGTTCATGTATAATCAAAGGCGAACAATATGACTGTGTCCAGGCTTGATAAAACTAAAAGGGGCGATACTATGGCTGACGCACTGTTTGACATATTGCACTCATTTGCGCGAGAGCACGAGGTCGAGGCGATCCTGATTCAAAACGACGAATACCGGCAGAGCGAGAAATGCGCCCGGAGTCAGGAGGCAAGACTTCGGGCCCTGCTGGACGAGACCGCCGCGAGTGTGCTCAATGATTTTCTGGAGGAGCTGAGGCTCCTTCAATTTAAAGAGGAGGAGGCCCACTTTCGGGCGGGCTTCCGAATGGCTTTGGAGCTGACGCGGTAGGGACTGCGGCGCGTCCCCGCGGCGAAAACCGGGCGGCACAGCGGGAGGCGGGTCAAGGAGGCCGGACAGCCCCTCAGTTCACCGGGACCCAGGCCCCTGTGGGCCGGAAATCGAAGGGAGACCCATTCGCAAGGCCGCGAAAGCCGGTTCAACCGCCCGCGATGTTCAGAGAAGCCCCCGTAAAAAGCGGGGTACATAGGGGCGCAGCCCCTATGCGCGCTCTTTGGTTACTTTCTCTCGCGTGAGAGAAAGTAACATCCCCCGTCCCTCCCGCAGGCGGGTCACAGGTCCAGCATGACCCGCTCGATATTGTCCACGGCCTCCTCCACGAGCCCGTTGATATCAAGCGCGGCCTCGGCGGCCTCCAGCTCCTCGGGCTTGGGCTTGGTCCTGGGGTGCTTGGGGGTGAACACCGTGCAGCAGTCCTCATAGGGCAGAATAGAAGTCTCAAAGGTGCCGATCTTCCGGGAAATCCGCACAATCTCCTCCTTGTCCATCCCCACCAGGGGCCGCAGGACAGGGACGGTGCACACCGCGTCGGTGCACACCATGGCGTCCAGGGTCTGGCTGGCCACCTGGCCCACCGACTCCCCGGTGACCAGGGCCTGTATCCCATTCTTCGCCGCCACCCGGCAGGCGATGCGCATCATGAACCGTCGCATGAGGATGGTGAACAGCTCCTCGGGGCAGGAGCGGCGCAGCTCCTCCTGAATTTTGGTGAAGGGGACCACGTGGACGCACTGTTTGCCCGTGTAGGGCACCAGCAGCCGGGCCAGATCCAGCACCTTCTCCTTGGCCTCGGGGGAGGTGTAGGGATAAGAGTAGTAGTGGATCATATCCACAATGACCCCCCGCTTGGCAATCATCCAGGAGGCCACCGGGGAGTCGATCCCCCCGGACAGCAGGGACAGGGCCCGGCCCCCCATGCCTACGGGGAGTCCCCCCGCCCCGGGCTCCGGGTCGGCGTGGACGTAGGCGTCGAAGTCCCGCACCTCCACATGGACCGTCAGCTCCGGGTGGTGCATGTCCGCCGTCAGGTGGGGATAGCGGTCGTGGAGCTCCCCTCCCACGTACTGGGACAGTTGAATGGAGGTCATGGGGAAGGTCTTGTCCGCCCGCTTGGACTCCACCTTGAAGGACTTGGCGGCCTGGAGCTTGTCCCCCAGGTATTCCACGGCGCATTTGACGATCTCGTCCTTGTCCTTGGGACAGGCCTTGGCCCGGCACACCCCCACCGCCCCAAACACCTTGCTCATGGCCTCCCAGGCGCCCTCGAAGCCGGCGCTTTCGTCCATGGGCTCCACATAGGTGGTGGACTGGCGGGTGTATACCTTGAACGAGCCGTATTTTTTCAGCCGCCGCTTGACGTTGCCCATCAGCTTCTCCTCAAAGCCCCGGCGGTTCAGGCCCTTGAGCACCATTTCTCCCTGCTTGAGCAGGATAATTTCTGCCATAATATCCCTTGCTTTCCTCTGTATAGTCAAAGCGCTTAAAAATCAGTATTTTATTTTACAGGGCGGGACGGCCTGTGTCAAGCTTCAGCTGAACAGCGCCCCGTTCTCCTGGAACAGCTCCCGCACCCGCTTTTTCAGCAGCCGGTGGGAGGGCTTTTTCAGCTCCGGGTCGGCGGCAATCAGCTCCTCCGCCGCCTGCCGGGCCTCCTTCAGCAGCTCCATGTCGGCGGCGAAATCCGCCACCTTCAGCTGGGGCAGGCCGTGCTGCCGCTTGCCGAAGAAATCGCCGGGCCCCCGCAGCCGCAGGTCCTCTTCGGCGATCTGGAAGCCGTCGTTGGTGGCGCACAGGGCCCGCAGCCGCTCCCGGGCGGTTTCGCTGCGGCTGGCGGTGACCAGGAAGCACCAGCTCTGGTGCTTTCCCCGGCCCACCCGGCCCCGCAGCTGGTGGAGCTGGCTCAGCCCGAACCGCTCCGCATTCTCAATAATCATCAGCGAGGCGTTGGGCACGTCCACCCCCACCTCAATGACGGTGGTGGATACCAGCACGTCCAGCTCCCCCCGGCTGAAGGCGGCCATGGTTTCCTCCTTTTCCCTGGACTTCAGCCTGCCGTGGACCAGGCCCACCCGCAGGTCGGGGAACACCCGCTCCCGAAGCTCCTTGGCGTAGGCGGTGACCGCCTTCAAATCCATGGCGGGCCCCTCCTCCCAGCCCCCGCCGTTCTCCTCCACCGAGGGGCACACGATATAGGCCTGCCTCCCCTCCTCCACCTGTTTGCGTACAAAGCCGTACATCCGCGCCCGCTTGTCCTCCCCCACCAGCCGGGTGGCCACCGGGGTGCGGCCCGGGGGCAGCTCGTCCATGACGGACACGTCCAGGTCGCCGTAGATGATGAGGGCCAGGGTCCGGGGGATGGGGGTGGCGGACATGACCAGCACATGGGGCGGGACGGCCCCTCCCTTCTCCGCCAGGGCGGAGCGCTGGGCCACCCCGAAGCGGTGCTGCTCGTCGGCGATGACCAGCCCCAGGTCACGGTACTCCGCCTCCTGGGAAAACAGGGCGTGGGTGCCCACAACAAGGTCCGTCTCCCCCGCCGCCAGCGCCGCCAGCAGGGCCTTGCGCTCCTTCCCCTTCACCGACCCGGTGAGCAGGGCCACCCGCACCCCGGCGGGGGCCAGCAGGGCCTCCATGGTCCGGGCGTGCTGCTCCGCCAGCAGCTCGGTGGGGGCCATCATGGCGCACTGGACCCCGCTTTTCACCGCCGCCCAGGCCCCAAAGGCGGCCACCGCCGTCTTGCCCGAGCCCACGTCCCCCTGGACCAGCCGGTTCATGGCACGGCCGGAGCCCAGGTCGGCGGCGATGTCCTCCATGGCCCGCCGCTGGGCGGCGGTGGGGGCGAAGGGCAGCAGGGCGGCGAACTCCTCCGGGGTCCCCTCCAGCACCCGGCCCTCCCCGGCGGACCGGCGGTCTTTCAGCTGGGCCAGGCCGCAGGTGAGGACGAACAGCTCCTCAAACACCAGCCGCCGCCGGGCCACGGCCAGCGCCTCGAAATCCCCGGGGTAGTGGATGTTCTTTCGGGCGAATTCAGTCTGGCACAGCTGATGATCCCTGCGCAGCCGGGCGGGAAGCGCCTCGGGCAGGCCCTCCAGGCAGTCGTCCACCGCCCGCCGGGTGAGCCCCGCCAGCAGGTTGTTGGATATGCCCGCCGTCAGGGGGTACACCGGCATGATGAGCCCGGTGAACCGGGCGGTACCCTCCCGCTCAAATACCGGGTTGGTCATGGCCAGCAGGTTTCCCTGCCGCTCCACCAGTCCGTAGAAGATGAAGCTGTCCCCCCGGCCCATCACCTCCCGGATGTAGTCCTGGTTGAAAAAGGTGATGTGCACCGTGTCCGAGGCGTCCACCGCCTTCACCTTCACCAGGGTCAGCCCCCGGCGGAGGAAGCTCACCCGGGGGGCCTCCGCCACCATGGCGGACACACAGCAGGGCCGGTCCTGGGGGGCGTCCCGGAGGGCGTGGCACTCCCGCCGGTCCTCGTACCGCTGGGGCAGGTGGTCCAGAGCGTCCCCCAGAGTGCGCAGGCCCAGCTTCTCCAGCTTTTTCCCCCTGGCGGGACCCACCCCGGGCAGGTCGGTCAGGGGAGTGTCTCGTGTCAGCGGCATAGTCCCGCCTCCTTGGGAAGCTCCCGGTTTGATCTCCCGGATAGTTTACCACATCTTCCCCGTCGAAAACAATCCCCAGCCGTATTTTTCCGGCTGGGCTGGTATAAATTGTAACGCCTCCGTCCACAATAGGGCCGGAGGTGTTGTTATGAACAACAAACGAACATGGATCGAAAAGCTCAGCGATTTCATCTCGGGAAAGGGTTTCTATCTTGTGGTACTCATCTGCGTGGCCGCCATCGCCCTGTCGGGCTGGTATCTGGTGCAGGGGGTCCGGGACGGCCTGGGGGAGACACTGGACCAGCCGGTGTCCGGCTCCGCCGCCATTGTGGACAAGCCCTCCGCCGCCCCCACGCCCAGGCCCGCGGCAAAGCCCTCCGACCCGCCCGCCGCAGGCTCCGCCCGCATTGACGCGCCCCCGTCCGGCTCGCCGGAGCCCTCTGTCCAGCCCACCCCCTCCGCCGCCCCCGCGCCCTCCGCCGTCCCGGCCCCCCTGGTCTTTACATGGCCGGTGAAGGGTGAGATCGTCGCCGGATTCTCGGTGGAGGCCCTGGCCTATAACGAGACCATGGGGGACTGGCGCACCCACAACGGCCTGGACATCGCCGCCGAGCGGGGCGCCCAGGTGCTGGCCGCCGCCGCCGGGCAGGTGTCCGCCCTCTACCAGGACGACCTTATGGGCACGGTGGTGGAGATCGACCACGGCCAGGGCCTTGTCAGCCAGTACGCCAATCTGGCGGCCACCCCCGCCGTCAAGGTGGGCGACGAGGTGGCCACCGGGACCGTCATCGGCTCCGTGGGGGACACCGCTTCCCTGGAGAGCGGCAGTCAGGCTCATCTGCACTACGCCCTGCTGAAGGATGGCAGCCCCGTGGACCCCGCCGGTTATCTGCCTGAGCGGTAATCCGCCGGACTTTGTCCCGATGCAAAAGAACGTCCGGCCCCGGGGCCGGACGTTCTTTATCTTCCGCTCAAGCTGCGGCAATCAGAGACGGAGGGAGGGCGCGGAGTAGGTCCGGCCCGCCAGCTCGCTGTTCAGCATGTACAGACCCTTGGCGTCCCCGCCGAACAGCTCCATTTTGGTAATCATACCGGAGGAATTGACCTCCTCCTCACCCTGCTCCTTGACGAACCAGTCCAGGAACTGCACCGTGCGGTGGTCCTTGGCCTCCAGCGCGGCGTCGTAGATGCCGTTAATCAGGCTGGTGACGTACTGCTCGTGCGCGTGGGCGGCCTTCAGGGGGTCCATCAGCCCCTTGAACTCCTTGTCGGGCTTGGCGATGGCCCCCAGGGTGACGGTCTGGTCGTTGTTGTGCAGGTACTTGTAGATGAGCATGGCGTGGTCCTGCTCCTCCTTGGCCTGGATCTCATACCAGTTGGCGAAGCCGTCCAGCCCCTTGGCGGCGTAGAAATTGGCCATGTCCAGGTACAGGTAGGCGGAATACAGCTCCTTGTTGATCTGATCGTTCAGCAGCTCGGCCACTCGTTTATCCATGATGCAACACTCCTTTTGTCTTTCTGCGTCCTGCGGCGCATCCTATGGAGAGTATATCACGTTTTCCTCCCCTGTCAACCATTTCCCGCCGCTTTGACGAGGCCTGCGTCATTAGGCCGCCGCCCCGGGCCCGCTGCGGCAGCGCCGGGAAAGGGGCCTCGGCTATGGCAGTTTTGTGGTTAAATTAGACAAACAGCGGCGCTCCATTTTGTGCGGAGTGCCGTTTTATTGCTGTCCACCCCAATTTATTCTTGACATTTTTGCCCCGCCGTTTTTTGGTATAATAGAGGAACCTCTGAACAAATGCGTCTGCGGCGCTTTGCGGATCTTTTCCGCCGCAGCTTTGTTGTGATTTCTTGAAATAAACACAATTATTCCTGCGAAATCCCGCCTTCGTCGACGCAAGCTCCGTATCACTCGCTTCCGGCTGACGCCGAAAGCTCGCTCACTACGCTGCGCCTCCTCTCCCCGCAAACCCAAAGGGCGGCTTTGCGGGGACCCCAACAGCGAAAAATCTCTCGCAAATCGCTCTTGCCGATTTATTCAGAGGTTCCTGGAGTCCCCGCCCAATCGGGGCGGGATTACAGAAAAACAAACCTGCGTGAAAGGAGGCCCGGCCATGCTGATGCTGCTGTACGCCCGGGCGGGACAGGACATACGGGGAGAGCTGTTGGAACGGATGGGGGCGTCCTCCGCCCGCCGCCGCCTGCTCGTGGTGCCCGAGCAGTATTCCCACGAGAGCGAGCGGGCCATGTGCGCCGTCCTCAGCGGCGGGGCGCTGATGGACTGCGAGGTGCTGTCCTTCACCCGGCTGGCCGGGCGGCTCACCGACGCCGCCGGGGGCGGGGCCGCCCCCATGCTGGACCCGGGGGGGAGGATGCTGCTGATGTACGCCGCGCTGCGCCAGGTGTCCGACGCGCTGTCCACCTACCGCGCCCCCTCCCGGAAGCCCGCTTTCCTGACCGGACTGCTGGCCACGGTGGACGAGTGCCGGTCCTACCGGGTGGAGCCGGAGACCCTGGCCGCCGCCGGGGAGGAGCTGGGGGGCCGCCAGGGGGACAAGCTGCGGGACCTGGCCCTCATCTACGCCGCCTATCAGGCGCTGGAGGCCCAGGGCGCCGCCGACCCCCGGGGACGGCTGGACCGGCTGGCCCGCCAGCTGGAGGAGACCCGCTGGGGGTCGGGGATGGCCTTTTATGTCTACGGCTTCACCGACTTCACCCCCCAGGAGGAGCGGGTTCTATCCGCCCTCATGGCCCAGGGAGAGCTGACGGTGGCTTTTGTGTGCGGCGGGGGGGACGACCCCTCGGGCATTTTCCAGCCCGCCTTCCGGGCGGCCCGGCGGCTGGTCCGGCTGGCCAAGGGCAGCGCCGTCCCCGTCCGGGAGGAGACTTTGGACCGCCCCCTGCCCCGCTGCCCCTCCCTGGCCTTTCTGGAAGAAAACCTGTTCGGCTCCGGCCCTCCCCGGCCCTGGACCGGCGGCTGCTCCGTGGTCCGGGTCCGGGCCGCCACCCCCCGCCAGGAGGCGGAGTGGTGCGCCGCCGAGATTCTGCGCCTTTTGCGGGAGGAGGGCTGCCGCTGCCGGGACATCGCCGTGTGCGTCCGGCGGCTGGGGGGCTATGGGGAGCTCATCGCCAGCGTGTTTGAGCGCTACGGGGTGCCGGTGTTCCTGTCCGCCATGGAAGATATCCTGGAAAAGCCGGTGCTGGCCCTGGTGACCTCCGCCCTGGCCGCGGCGGCGGAGGACTACCCCCATGAGGAGCTGTTCCGCTACCTGAAAACGGGGCTGACAAATATCACCGACGAGGAGCGGGACCTTTTGGAAAATTACGCCCTCACCTGGGATTTGAAGGGGTCCGCCTGGACCCGGAAAAAGCCCTGGGACATGCACCCGGAGGGCTACGGCCGGCAGTTCACGCCGGAGGACGCCGCCTTTGTGGAGCGGCTGGACGGCCTGCGCCGCAAGGTCGCCGCCCCCCTGGAGTCCCTGCGGAAGGGGGCGGACAAGACGGGCCGTGGGCGGGCGCTGGCCCTGTACCAGCTCCTGGAGGACATCGGCCTGCCCGGCCGGCTGGCCCAGCGGGCGGACAGCCTGGACCAGCGGGGCGACCGCACCGCCGCCGCCCAGTACCGCCAGCTGTGGGACATTCTGGTGGGGGGGCTGGAACAGTGCGCCCTGCTGCTGGGGGACGCGGAGCTGGAGCTGGAGGAATTCTCCCAGCTGTTCTCCCTGATGCTCAGCCAGTACGACGTGGGGGCCATCCCCGTGTCCCTGGACGCGGTGACGGTGGGCGACGCCCCCCGCATGGCCCACAAGGAGGTCAAGGTCCTGTTCCTGCTGGGGGCGGACGGCGGCTCCATCCCCGACTGCGCCCCCTCTCCGGGACTGTTCGACCACCAGGACCGGGACGCGCTGGCCGCCATGGAGGTGGAGCTGGCCCCCAAGCAGGAGGACAAGCTCCGCCGGGAGATGACCATTGCCTACGAGACCTGCTGCCGCCCCTCGGAGCGGCTGTACGTCAGCTTTGCCGCCGGGTCGGGGGACGGGCAGAAAACCCCCTGCTTCCTCTGGGAGCGGCTGGAGGCGCTGTTCCCGGAGGCCCCTGTCGTGGACGGCGGCGGCTCCCTGGCCCGGCTGTCCGCCCCGGACGCGGCGCTGGAGCTGGCGGGGCAGAACCCCGCCGTGGCGGACGCCCTGGAACAGGTCCCCGGGCTGTCGGACCGGGTGGAGCGCATCCGGGGCGCGGCCCGATGGCGGCGGGGGCGGCTGTCCCGCCCCGCGGTGGACGCCCTGTTCGGCACGGTGGTGCCCATGTCCGCCACCAAGCTGGACCTGGTGAACTCCTGCCACTTCAGCTACTTTCTCCGTTTCGGGCTGGACGCAAAGCCCCGGCGGCGGGCGGCCTTCCGGGCCGCCGACTACGGCGCCTTCGTCCACTACGTGCTGGAACACACCCTGCGGGAGGCCCAGGAGGCGGGGATTTCCCTGGACGACGCGGAGGAGGTGGCCCGGCTGTCCCAGAGCGCGGCGGACCGCTGCCAGCGGGAGATGCTGTCCAATCTGGAGGAGGAACCCGCCCGGTTCCGATATCTGTTCCAGCGGATGAAAGGGGCGGCGGTGGCGGTGGCCCAGAGCGTGTGCGCGGAGCTGGCCGCCTCCGACTTCACCCCCGCCGCCTTCGAGCTGGGCTTCGGCCCCGGCAAGGACCTGCCCCCGGTGGAGGTGGAGCGGGGGGTGCGCCTGCGGCTCACCGGGTATGTGGACCGGGTGGACCAGTGGATGCACAACGGGAAGCGCTACCTGCGGGTGGTGGACTACAAGACCGGCAAGAAGAGCTTCGACTTCGCCGACGTGGAGGACGGCCGGGGGCTGCAAATGCTCCTCTACCTCTTCGCCCTCAGCCGGGAGGGGGAACGGGTGCTGGGCCCCGGGGAGGCCGTCCCCGCCGGGGTGCTCTACGTCCCCGCCCGCGCGCCCCTGGTGGACGGCGAGCGGGACATGACCGATGAGGAAATTCAAAGGGCCCGGGACCGGCTGCTGCGCCGCCAGGGGCTGGTGCTGGACGACCCGGACGTGCTGGCCGCCATGGAGCGCACCGACGGGGGGAGCTTCCGCTTCCTGCCCGTCAGCGCGGGAAGGGGCGGCTCGGACTACCTGGCGTCCCCAGACCAGATGGACGCCCTGGAGCGGTACATCACCGGCGCTCTGTGCGCCGCCGCCGGGGAGCTGGCGGCGGGCAACATCGACGCCGACCCCTACTGGCGGGGGGCGGATCAAAACCCCTGCAAATGGTGCGACTACCAGGCGGCCTGCCACTTTGAGGAGGGCTGCGGGGACGCCCGCCGGTTCCGGCGGGGGGTCAGCGCCAAGGAGTTCTGGCAATGGATGAGCCGTCGGGAGGAGGACGAGGACCATGGCAATTGAGCTGACCAGGGAACAGAGGGCCGCGGCGGACAGCCGGGGGGGAGACCTGCTGGTATCCGCCGCCGCCGGGTCGGGCAAGACCCGGGTGCTGGTGGAGCGTCTGATGGGCTGGGTGGCCCAGGGGGAGGACATCGACCGCTTTCTGGTCATCACCTTCACCAACGCCGCCGCCGCCGAGCTGCGGGACCGCATCGCCGGGGCCATCCACACCCGGCTGGCCCAAGCCCCCGGGGACCGGCACCTGCGCCGCAGCGCCATCCTGGTATACAAGGCCCCCATCTGCACCATCGACGCCTTCTGCCTGGACCTTCTGCGCCAATGGGGCCACCTGGCCGGCCTGGACCCGGACTTCCGGCTGTGCGACGAGGCCGAGGGGGACGAGCTGCGCCGCAGGGCCCTGGAGGAGGTGCTGGAGGAGCGCTACGCCAATATCCGGAACGACGCCCCCTTCGCCGCCCTGGTGGACGCCCTGTCGGGGGAGCGGGACGACCAGACCCTGGAGGAGGTCATCCTGGCCATGCACAAGCAGGTCCAGGCCCAGGCGGACCCGGCGGCCTGGCTCATGGACCGCAGGCGGGATTTCGTCCTGCCCCAGGGCGCGGGCCCGGAGGACACCCCCTGGGGAAAGGTCCTGCTGGACGACGCCCTGGAGCTGACCGGCCACTGGCTGGAGGCCATGCGGGACCTGCGGGACGAGATCTACTTCGACGAGCTGCTGAACCAGAACTACACCCCCACCCTGGGGGACACCATCGCCGGGCTGGAGCGGCTGCGGGACGCTCTGGGCAGGGGCTGGGACCACGCGGCGGCCTGCTTCCCGGTCCCCTTCCCCCGGCCCGGAGGAAAACGGAAGGGAAACACCGACCCAGCCCTGAAGGAACGCGTGTCCGCCCTGCGCAAGCGGTGCAGGGCCCAGCTCACCGACCTGGGGGCGCGGTTCGGCGTGGCGGGGGACCAGGCCATGGAGGACCTGCGGGCGGCGGCCCCCGCCATGACCGCCCTGCTGGAGGTGACGGCCCAGTTTGACGCCGCCTTCATCCGACTCAAGCGGCGCCGCCGCCTCATCGACTTCGCCGACGGGGAGCACCTGGCGGCACGGCTCCTGCGGGAGGAGGACGGCTCCCCCTCCCAGCTGGCGCTGGACGTGGGCAGGCAGTTCCGGGAGGTGATGGTGGACGAGTATCAGGACACCAACCAGGTGCAGAACGCCATCTTCGGGGCGCTGTCCGGCGGGGGGCGGCTGTTCATGGTGGGAGACGTGAAGCAGTCCATCTACCGCTTCCGGCTTGCGGAACCGGGCATCTTCCTGGACAAGCTGGACCAGTTCGCCCCGGCGGACAGCGCCCGGCCCGGAGAGGGCAGGAAGGTGCTTCTGTCCCACAACTTCCGCTCCCGGCCCGAGGTGCTGGAGGGGGTGAACTTCATCTTCCGCAGCGTGATGACCCGGGCCGCCGGAGAGCTGGATTACACCGAGGAAGCCGCCCTGCGCCCAGGCCGGGCGGCCCCGCCCCCCGACCCCCGGTACCAGGTGGAGCTCAACTGCGTGGACCTGTCCACCCTCACCGATGAGGGTGAGGAGGAGAAGGCGGACAAGGACCTGATCGCCGCCCGGGCCGCCGCCCGCCGGGTGCGGGAGCTGCTGGACAGCGGCCTGCCCGTGGGGGACCGGCCCGTCCGGGCGGAGGATATCGTCATCCTGCTGCGCTCGCCCAACCCGGTGCTGCGGCACTACGCCGCCGCCTTGGAGGAACAGGGCCTGCCCTGGTCCGCCGACGGAGGGCGGGAATTCTTCGGCACCACCGAGATCTCCGCCACCACGGCCCTCCTCCAGGTGCTGGACAACCCCCGCCAGGACGTGGCGCTGCTGGCCGCCCTGCGCTCCCCCCTGTTCGGCTTCACCCCGGACCGGCTGGCCCGGCTGCGGGCCCAGGCCGGGGGGACGGTGTACGACTGCCTCGCCGCCGGGGCCGCCCGGGGGGAGGCGGACTGCGGGGACTTCCTGTCCCTCCTGTCCGGCCTGCGGGAGCTGGCGGCGGAGGAGAGCAGCCACCGGCTGCTGTGGCACATCTACGGGAAGCTGGACGTGCCCGCCGTATTCGCCGCCATGCCCGACGGCCAGCGGCGGCGGGCCAACCTGATGGCGCTGTACGACGAGGCGGCCCGCTTCGAGAGCGGCGGGCACCGGGGGCTGATGGCCTTCCTGCTCCACCTGAGCCGGATGATGGAAAACGAGGTCCCCGTCCCCGTGCCCGGGGGAGAGACGGGAGGGGTGCGGATACTGTCCATCCACCACTCCAAGGGGCTGGAGTTCCCGGTGGCCCTGGTGTGCGGGCTGGACCGGCAGTTCAACGAAGCGGACGCCAAGGCCACCATCCTGTTCCATCCGGAGCTGGGGCTGGGCCCCAAGCGGGTGGACCGGAAGCGGGGACTGCGGTACACCACCATCGCCCGGGACGCGGTGGCCCTGCAAATCCGCAGGCGGCTGCGGGCGGAGGAGATGCGGCTGCTCTACGTGGCCATGACCCGGGCCGAACACAAGCTGATCCTGTTCACCACCGTCAACGGCCGGGGCGGGGCGCTGTCCTCCCTGGCGGGGCAGGCCCAGTGCCCCCCGCCCCCCAGGCAGATGGCCGACGCCCGGTCCGCGTCGGAGTGGGTGCTCACGCCTGTGCTGTGCCGCCGGGACAGCGCCCCCCTGTGGGAGAATTTGGACGGACCCCGGCCCGCCCCTCCGGCGGAGGAGGGCCCGCCCTGGGACATCCGGCTGCTGTCCGGGGCGGATTTCGAGGCCCCCCCGGCCTGGAGGGCGGAGGGACAGGCCCCCGCCTCCGCCGCCCTGCCCGACGGGCTGGTCCAGCGGCTGAGCTGGCGGTATCCCCACATGGCGTCCGCCGCCATCGCCTCCAAGCTCACCGCCACCCAGCTCAAGGGGCGGGAAAAGGACGCGGAGGTGTCGGAGGACGCGGTGGAGCTGCGCCCCGCAGCCCCCCAGACCGCCCTGCGCCGCCCGGTGTTCCAGGGGGAGCGGCCCCTCACCGCCGCCCAGCGGGGCACCGCCCTGCACATGGTGATGCAGTACCTGAACTACGGCCGCACCGGCAGCTTTGGGGAGATCGCCGACGAGGTCACCCGGCTGGTGGAGGGGCGGTACATCACCCCCCAGCAGGGGAACGCCGTCAACCCGGCGGACATCCTGGCCTTTTTCCGCTCGGAGCTGGGCCTGCGCCTGCGCCGGTCCCGGCGCGTAGAGCGGGAGTTCAAGTTCTCCCTGCTGGTCCCCGCGGCGGACTACTACCCCGAGTCGGAACCCGGTGAAGAGGTGCTCCTCCAGGGGGTGGTGGACTGCTGGTTCCTGGAGGAGGACGGCGCCGCCACGGTGGTGGACTTCAAGACGGACCGGGTGGCCCAGGACGAGGCGGACCGCCGGGCCCTGGACTACCGGCCCCAGCTGGACGCCTACAGCCGAGCCCTGTCCCAGGCGGCGGGCGTGTCCGTCAAGCGCCGGTATTTGTGGTTCTTCAGCGCCGGCCGCTCAGTGGAACTATAGGGGCCCCGCCAAAGCGCCCCTCAGCTTTTGAAGCGGAGGAGGGGCATGGGAGCGGGCGGCGCTGCGACCGGCATAAAAAATTGGGGAATTTGAAAAAAGTCCTTGCAATTTCCCCCCGAACATGATATCATACACCTTGCGTTTACAAGGAGACTTTGTGCTCCTGGACTTTTGGCAGCGACAGAAAGAGGTGAACCCCCATGAAGGAAGGCATCCATCCCAAGTATCAGCAGACCACTATTACGTGCGCCTGCGGCAACGTGATCGAGACTGGCTCGACGAAGAAGGACATCAAGGTGGAAGTCTGCTCCAAGTGTCACCCCTTCTACACCGGCAAGCAGAAGATGGTGGATACCGGCGGACGCGTCAGCCGCTTCAATAAGAAGTTCGGTTTGGGCTGAGCCACAACAACCAGTCGCCTCAAAGACCCGTTGCAAGCAATTGCGGCGGGTCTTTCTCTTTTTTCCCCAATCCGCATATACTATGTTTATGAAAAAAGGAGGTATCCGCCATGTTTCAGAAGGTCGATCCCAAAACCCTGGACCTGAACCCCTTTGCCGCCATCGGCTCCCAGTGGATGCTCATCACCGCAGGCACGCCGGAGCGCTGCAGCACCATGACCGCCTCCTGGGGCGGGCTGGGGGTGCTGTGGGGCGCACCCATGGCCATCTGCTATATCCGCCCCCAGCGGTACACCAAGGAGTTCGTGGACGGCAGCGAATTCTTCACCCTGTCCTTCTTCCCCCAGGAATACCGCCCTCAGCTGAGCCTGTGCGGCTCCAAGAGCGGACGGGACGTGGACAAGGTAAAGGAATGTGGCTTCACAGTGGCCGCCGGGGCGGGGAACGCCCCCTACTTTGAGCAGGCCGGTCTGGTGCTGGTGTGCCGCAAGCGGATGGCCGTGCCCATGGACCCCGCCCTCATGCCCCAGGACGTGAAGGAAAAGTGGTACGAGGACGATTACCACACCATGTACTGGGGGGAGATCGTGGAGGTCCTGAAGAAAGCTTAGCACCTGTATTCACAACCTCAATTCACCGTCCGGCCGGGTCTTTTCCCGGCATGCGGCGTTAAATTTTCTTGAAATAAACCCAATTATTCCTGCGAAAATTTGCCTTGCCTGTCGGAAAAATCCCTCGGCCATCCGGCGGTTTCGGCTGTGAATACAGCTTCTTAAACTCCAAAGAAAACGAGGTATTTCACCCGATATGTTTGACAAAACCCAAGTAAAAGAGATCAACCGGGCCATTCTGGCCGGTCTCAGCGCCCCCTGCCTCACCCGGGAGGAGAACGCCGGAGACCAGTCCCTGGAGGAGCTGGCCGCCCTGCTGGACACGGCGGGCGGGACCTGCCTGGCCACGGTGCTGCAAAACAAATCCGCCCCCGACCCCCGCACATTCGTGGGCGAGGGCAAGGCGGCGGAGATCAAGGAGCTGGTCCAGAGCCTGGGGGCGGACATCGTCATCTTTGACAACCCCCTGTCCCCCTCCCAGCAGCGGGTGCTTACCCAGGAGCTGGGAGTCACCGTCATGGACCGCTCCGCCCTGATTCTGGACATCTTCGCCAAGCGGGCCCGGACCAGCGAGGGCCGTTTGCAGGTGGCCCTGGCCCAGTACAAGTACCTGCTGCCCCGGCTGACGGGCATGTGGAAGCATTTGGAGCGCCAGGAGGGCGCCATCGGCACCCGGGGCCCCGGCGAAACCCAGCTGGAGTCCGACCGGCGGCACATCCACCGCAAGATCGCCAAGCTGGAAGAGGACCTGAAGGACGTGCGCCGGGTCCGGGCCACCCAGCGGGAGCGGCGGGAGAAAAACGAGGTGCCCGTCGTGGCCATCGTGGGCTACACCAACGCGGGCAAGTCCACCCTGCTCAACGCCCTCACCGGGGCCGGCATCCCCGCCAACGACAGGCTCTTCGACACCTTGGACACCACCACCCGGACCCTGGACATCTCCGACACCTGCACGGTGCTCATCTCGGACACCGTGGGCTTCATCTCCAAGCTGCCCCACCAGCTGGTGGACGCATTCAAAGCCACCCTGGAGGAGCTCACCTTTGCCGACCTGCTGCTCCACGTCATCGACGCCTCCCAGCCCGATTGGCGGGAGCAGGCGGCGGTGGTGGATCAGCTCATCCAGGAGCTGGGGGCGGCGGAGACCCCCCGGCTGGAAGTGTTCAACAAGTGCGACAAATTTGTGGGGGACATTCTGCCCCACGGGGAGGACATCATCTCCATCTCAGCCAAAACCGGGGCCGGGCTGGACGCCCTGCTGAACGCCATCGAACGGCGGCTGGACGCCGGGGCCCGCCGGGTGGAGCTGCGCCTGCCCTACGACAAGGGGGGGCTGCTGGACCAGCTCTACCGGGAGGCCAGGGTGGAAAAGGTGGACTACGGCGAAACCATCATTGTCACCGCCGTGTGCACCCCCAAGACCCTGGGCCGCCTGCGGGAGTACCTGCCGGAGGCCTGATTGCGAAAACGTCAAGGGCTTGCCGTCTGTCCCGGACAGGCGGCAAGCCCCTTTTCATAACCTCTTATTTTTCCTCCAGCAGCTTGGTGAGCTCCGCCATGAAGGTGTTCAGGTCCTTGAACTGGCGGTAGACCGAGGCGAAGCGGACATAGGACACCTCGTCCACGTCCTTCAGCTTCTCCATTACAAGCTCGCCGATCTCGGTGCTGGGCACCTCCCGCTCCATCTCGTTTTGCAGGGACTGCTCGATCTCCCCCGCCATCCGCTCCAGGGTGGACATGGACACCGAGCGCTTCTCGCAGGCCTTGAGCATACTGCCCAGCAGCTTGTTCCGGTCGAACGCCTGACGGCTCCCGTCCCGCTTGATGACCATCAGGGGGAGGCTCTCCATGATCTCGTAGGTGGTAAACCGTTTTCGGCAGGACAGGCACTCCCGGCGGCGGCGGATGCTGCTTCCTTCGTCCGCAGGGCGCGAGTCTACAACTTTGCTTTCCAAATGGGCGCAGTACGGGCATTTCATAGCGGTCTCCATCCTCTCCATTTTGTAATCACGAGCTTACCATATTATAACACATAGCATTTCAAATGGGTACCGCTTTTCTAAAATTATTTTAAATTTCCTCACCGCTTCCCATCCCCCGAGGGCAGCAGGCCGTCATGGCCTCTCCGTCCAGGGCCCCATCCTCCATAGGGCCGGTGCTCAGGCGGCCCGCCGCCCTGTGAAAACCCGGTTGACAGCCGGGGCGGCATATCGTATCATATTGACAGTCGGCCCCCCGCCCGGGGCGGCAATTCCTCAAAACGGGTGATGATTTATGTTAAAACGGTTTTCCGCCCTTCTGCTGGCCCTGTCCTGGGCGCTGACCCTCACCGCCTGCGGCCAGCTCTCCGGGGCGGCCCCCCTTCCCGCCCAGCCTGACCCCGCCCCCTCCGCGGCCCTCACGGAGTCCCCCGGCCCCGCGCCCTCCGCCCAGACGGACCAGGGGCCGGAGACCGCCGCCCCGGCGTCCCAAGCCCCGGAGAGCGCCCCGCCCGCCCAGTCCCAGGAGCCGGAGGCCCCCGCCGTGTCCGAGGACGGCCGGTACAGCTCCAAGGAGGATGTGGCGCTGTACATCCATCTCTACGGCCATCTGCCCGGCAACTACCTGACCAAGCGGGAGGCGGAGGCGCTGGGCTGGTCCGGCGGCAGCGTGGAGCGGTACGCCGGGGAGGGCGCCGCCATCGGCGGAAGCCGCTTCGGCAACTACGAGGGCCTGCTCCCGGAGAAGGAGGGCAGGACCTACACCGAGTGCGACATCGACACCGTGGGGCGCTCCTCCCGGGGCCCCAAGCGGATCGTATTCTCCAACGACGGGCTGGTCTACTACACCGGGGACCACTATGAGAGCTTTGAGCTGCTCTACGGGGAGGAATGACTGTGGACGACATCTATCTGGAGGGTAGTCTCCTGAACCGCCGGGATGAGGCCATGGAGCGCCTTGGCCGCGCCCTGTGCCTACCCGAGTGGTGGGGCCGGAACCTGGACGCCCTCCACGACTGCCTCACCGGCCTGGACCGGCCTGTCAGGCTGGTGCTGCGGGGCCGGGCGGACCTGGAGTCCACCCCCTTTGGCCGGGTCCTGCTGCGGGTGCTGCGGGACGCGGCGGCGGAGTGCCCCCGGCTGGAGCTGGACACCGACTAAATGGGCGAAGCGCCCCCGCGGCTGCGGGGGCGCTCCTTTTTTTCCGTTACAGCTCGGGGGAGTGGAACAGGTCCGGGTCCTGCCAGTCGTCCAGGTCCACGCCCGCCCTGGGCGGCGTGGACTGGGGCCCCGCCTGAATCCGCCCGGCCACCAGGCTGGACAGGTCCTCATAGGGGGGCGTACGGTAGCGGGGGTCCCGGGCCGCAAGCTCCCGCTCGTCGGGTTTCTCGCGCTTCATGGCGTTTCCTCCTTGAAAGCAGGGGCGGAGGGCTGACCGCCCTCCGCCCTGTCCGCTCAGTAGCCCCGGTTGTTGTTCCGATTCTCGGGGTTGTTGGAGTCCTTCTTGTTCTGGCCGTTCTGCTGGTTCTTATTCTGGCCGTTCTGCTGATTCTTGTTCTGGCTGTTCTGCTGATTCTTGTTCTCGGGTTTATAGTCGCTGCGGTTATCCATGATTATCACCTCACGCAGGACAGTATGTCCCCCTTCTTTCCGAATTATTCAGAAAAAATTTTTTTGCGTGAGGACGCTCCCTCAAAACTCGCCCCGCCCCAGCGTTTCCCCCACAATCCTCATCTGCTCCGGGGTGGGCGCCCAGCTGAAGCCCACCTCCAGGATGCGGTCCGGGTAGCACAGCAGGTAGATGTCTCTTGGCCCTATGTCCTGGATGATCCAGCGGAAGGCCCGGTCCGCCCCCCAGGGAGCGGGGTCGGCGGACTCATAGTACCGCTTGTGTCCCTCCGGCACCTGGCCTTCCTCCCGGTTGTCGTCATCGTACCGCAGGCTGTCCAGACACAGCCCGTACAGGAAGGGGGCCCTCACCTGGACCCAGGTGTAATTTATGGAAGGCAGCTCTTGGTAGCGGGCCAGGTCCTCCTTGGCCAGGGAGATGGGCGGGTCCTGCTGGACGTAGATCCGGCCCAGCAAGAGGGTTTCCTCCCGGGCGCAGTGCAGGTCATAGCCGTCATACCCCGGGTCCAACAGGTCCTCCACCGTCAGCGGGGCGCGGCTCTTCCCGCCGTCCTCCCGCCACCAGCCCTGGCCGTGCCCAAAGATTATGCCAAAGGTCATGAGCCCCAGAAAGGCGAAGGCCGTCACCAGGGCGGCGATAATGGTAACCGCCATGCTGGTCCTGGCCGGAACCTTTTTCCGTCTGAGCAGCTTCTTAATCCCCCAGCCCAGAAACAGCAGCAGCGGAACGTACACAAAAAGCAGGACCAGGGCCATGGCGGTCATCAACCGGCTGCCGGAAAGAGCGATGGACAGGATGAACCAGGCCGTCCCCGCCGCCAAAAGCGCCAGCGCCCCAATCTGGAGCTTGCGGTGGCTCCCCGTCTCCAAAAACTCTCCCCGCTCCGCCGCCAATACCGCCTTTCTGTGCCAGCGAAAGTAGCTGCCCAGCTCCACCCCCACCAGCGACACAATGATCACCCAGCACAGCGAGGTGAACAGGTTGGCGGGGTTGGCCAGCACCCCGATGGGGTCGCCGGACAGCCGCCAGACCACCAGCGCGGCGTTGAGAACGGCCACCGCCAGCAGCCCCAGCTGGGAGGGGATCAGGCTGCGCTTCATGGTCTGGTGGATGGACTCCACCTCCAGCACCGGGTCGGTCTCGATGGGGACGGGGTTTTCCCGCTCATTGCAGAACACCTGGAGCTGGGCGTTGGACGCCGCCAGCACCCAGCCGGAGTGTTCGCAAAAATCATAGAAGGTCTGCTGTTCCTCCGAGGGCTCCGGGTCGAACTGGGAGGCCTTGGGGAAATAGCACACGGAAAAGGCCAGCCTTTGGGGCTCAATCTTCCGATAGGTCCAGAAAAACGGGCCGATCTTTTCCAGCCGCCACCCCTGTTCCGCCATCTCCTCCAAATGCCGCTCCGTCCCGGTGCGGTCGTAAAAGGAAAAGGTCTCCATCCTGCGTTTGATCTCTTTCATCGGTGTCACTCCTTTCCCATCCAGCGGCGGTAGTCCTCCGCCTGGGCCCGGATGCGCCCATACTCCTTTTCCAGCAGCCGCGCCCCCTTGGGCATGAGGATGTAGCTGCGCTTCCGGCCCTCCACCTTGGTCTCCCGGATCATGCCCTCCCCGCAGAACTGCTCCAGCAGGTTGTACAGCGTCCCCGAGCCCACGCTCACCCGGCCCTGGGTCATGGCCGGCACCTTGTCCAGGATGTCCATGCCGCAGCACTCCTCCCGCAGGCACAGGAGAATGTAAAACATCTGCTCGGTGAGGGTCTGGAATTTCGCTCTGGGCATTTGGCGCGCCTCCTTTCTCGAATATCGAGATCAAGCCGCAGCAAGTAATCTCGAATATCGAGTATCTGCCTATAGTATATCCTCGATATTCGAGATTGTCAAGGGGGCGGAGCAAAAAAATCCCCGAGGCCCATCACAGCCCCAGGGATTTCTCATTCATGCCGCTTCCCGCCGCACCCAGAAGCTCGCGGGCATAGGGAAGCTTTAAAATCTCACCGCACAGCACGTGCCACTCGTCCAGCTTGTGGTTACGGCGGGCGTAGTAGATGTTGAGCAGCACCTCGTAATTCATGGTCACCGTGCGCATCTGGTTGTAGCTGGAGGGGAGCATCTGGATCAGGTCGTACCAGTCCGCCTTGTCCCGCCCCTCCACAAAGCGCCGCCGGACCGTCTCCAGATAGTCCACGTACCGCTGGAACTGCGCCAGGGAGGCGGGGGTCAGCCGGTCCACGGAAAAATCCGTCCGCTCCAGGGGCTTGGCGTGGAGCTTGTGCATGGTGGAGGTGGAGTTGGCCACGGTGCCCACCTTGTAGGTGTCGAACTCCTTCCACCAGTACAGGGGGGCGGTGATGTCCATGGACACCAAAATCTGCCGGAGGAACTTTCGGTGGTCGCTGCCCGCCGCGCACAGGCGCATGGCCAGATCCAGGTCGTTCTGCCCCAGCGCATAGGCCCCGGCGCTGTCATAGCCGCTGTCCGACCGCTCCCAGCTGTTCATGGGGTTGCGGGCCCCCCGGATGGCGTTTTCCAGATTCATAACGCTGACGCGCTCCACTTGCAGCATGACGGGACCTCCTCAAACAAGGGGAGCGCCGCCCGCCCGGGCGGCGCTCCTGTATGGATTTAGTTGGTGGAAATGTACTCGCCCATAACGTAGCCCCGCATGGTAGAGCCGCCATTGCCGATGAAGGTGATCTCATACCAGCCGCCGCCCGCGTCGGACACCACCTGGACGGGATTGCCGTTGACCAGGCTGGCAATCGCTGGATTGGACCTGCTGGGATCGGGGCGCACATTCAGGCCGCCGTCGGCGTTGACGATGGTGCCCGCGCGGCCCACTGTGGGACCGCCGGAAGAGGGGGCCTGAGTGGCGATCACCGGGGGATTGGTGGCCGGAGGCTGGGTCGCCGGGGGCTGCGTGGCGGTGGAGCCGCTGCCGGCGATGGTGGAGATGTAGTCCCCCATGATGTAGCCGGTGACAGTGGCGCCGTCACTCTTGGTATAGCTGATATTATACCAGCCGTTCTCCGCCGGGGCCAGCACGCTGATGGCCTTGCCGTTGTACACACTGTCCAGCACCTGGTAGGTGGTGCCCGGGCCGGAGCGCACCCGCAGGCCGCTGCTGGCGTTGACGATCACCGCCTGAGTCACCGTGGGCGTGGCGGTGGGAGGCGGGGTCTCCGGGTCCACCGGCTGGGTGGGCTGCTCGGTGACGGGGAGATCAGGCGTGGGATTGACCGGGGCGCTGGGCGCCGCGGACACCCCCGCGGAGGCGTCGGGTTTGGGATCTTTGCCGTGGAGCTTGGGATAGATGAAGGTGAACACAATGATGAGCGCCGCCACAATGATGACCAGGGAGCACAGGAAGGTGATGAGCCTGGGCCAGTTGATGGGGGGCAGCTCCACGCCGCCCTGCTTGGGGGCCAGCCGCTTGCCGCCCTTGGGCCGGGGGGTGTAGTACTCCTCCTCCTCATACTCCTCGTCAAAGGCGTCCTGCCCGTCAAAGACATAGGTGTCGTCCAATTCCTCCTCCCGGCTCCGGCGGCCGCCGGACTTGACCGGGGGCGGCATGGGGACGTAGCGGGAGCTGGAGGCCGGGTCGTTCCGGGGGGTGACCCGGCGGGGGTCGTTGCGGGCCCCGCAGAAGGGACAGCGGCGGTAGGTGGAGCTGTAGTCCTCGCCGCAGGCTTCACAGTGGATCAGCGTATCATGGGAAGGCTTGGCAGCCATGTTGGAATTCCTCCTTGGCAAAAAGGCTCGAAGCTTGTCGCACACTCCCTATCTTAACACGGCCCGCCGCCATTCGTCAATCCTTATTTGCTATATCCTGCCCTTCCGGCTGGGTTTCTCCCAATTTTTCCAGCCGCTCCCGCTCCGCCTGACTGAGGCGGTGATAGCTGGGCGCCATGGCGGCGGCGGACACCAGCTCCCCCGCCCGCGCCATGCGCAGGGCGCACCGGGCCACCCCCCAGGCGGTCTGGTACAGCAGATGGGGGGGCATGAGGAGGCAGGGCAGCCCCCGTTCTTCCAGCGCCCGCCGGACCAGATGGGCCCCGTCCCCCACCAGGGTCTGGGGTTTTCCCGAGGCCCGGATCTCCTCCGACAGCCGGTCCAGCCCCAGGGCCCGGTCGGGGGTGAGCCGGGTCAGGTTTCCCCCCTCCGCCCGGAACCGGGCGCAGTACACCTGGTTTCTTCTCGCGTCCATGGCGGCGCAGATCTCGCCCTCCATATGAGCGCACTGCCAGGCCATGGACTCCAGGGTGGAGCAGGGGGCGCAGGGCTTGTCCCCCGGCCAGGCCAGCCCCTTGGCGGCGGCCACGCCGATGCGCACCCCGGTAAAGGACCCCGGACCCGCCGCCACCGCCACCACGTCCATCTCCTCCAGGGTGAGGCCGGTGTTTTCCAGCAGATGGACCGCCATGGGCATGAGGGTGGCGGAGTGGGTCAGCCCGCTGTTCTGAAAGGACTGGGCCAGCAGCTTTTCGTCCTCGGCGACCGCCACGCCGGCCGTGACGGCGGAGCTCTCCAGCGCGATGATTTTCACAGGTCCACCCCCTCGATGGTGATAATTCGGTCGTCGTCCCCGTCCCCCCGGACCATGAACACCCGGACCGCGCCGTCCTCAATGGCTTCGGCCACGTTTTCGCTCCACTCCACGGCGCACACGCCGCCCCGGGCCAGGTAGTCCTCCCAGCCGATGTGGAACAGCTCGTCCGCGCCGTCCAGCCGGTACATATCAAAGTGAAACAGGGGCAGGCGGCCCCCCTCGTACTCGTTGACGATGGTGAAGGTGGGGCTGGTCACCCGCTCCTCCACCCCCAGCGCCCGGGCCATGCCGGACACAAAGGCGGTTTTGCCCGCCCCCAGGTCCCCGGTAAAGGCCACCACCCGGCCCCCGTCCAGGGCGTCCGCCAGGCGGGCCCCCAGGGCCTCAGTCTCCTCCCTGCTGTGGGTGACAAACTCCATGGAAGCTCACTTCCCGTACATAAAGTTAAGAATTCGGAAACTCTTTCAAAACAGTATAGCATAATCCGCCGGGATGTGCTATACTAATTTGCAATTGTTTTCCCAAGAGAGGAGGCCCCGCCTTGCAGCCGGCGCGCACACTCAAAGAATTTTTCAAAAAGGGCGACGTGGTCCTGCTGGGCCTGTGCATCCTGGCGAGCCTCATGGGGCTGGTGCTCATCTATTCCGCCACCCGCTACATGGATTCCCTCCACGACTTCCCTCAAAAACAGGCCCTGTTCGTCTGTGTGGGCATCGTGGCCTACGTATGGGTCTCCTTCATCGACATTGAGTACCTGATGGAAAAATGGTGGTGGGTGTTCCTCCTGCTGGGGTTGCTGGCCATCGCCCTCATCATCCCCTTTGGCAAGGACCTGGGCACCGGCAACCGAAGCTGGGTCTATATCCCTCACGTCCCCTTCAGCATCCAGCCCGGGGAGATCGCCAAGCTGGCCTATATCGTGGTTTTGGCCTGGATGATTAACAAGGCGCGCCCCCGGGGGCTGGGCCGGTTCCCGGCGCTGGTCAAGTATGTGGTGCTCACCGGCGTCTTTGCCGGTTCGCTGGCGGTGCTGTCCGGCGACTGGGGCATGGTTATCGTCTACCTGTTCATCTTCGTGGTCATGGCCTGGGTGGCCGGGGTGAGCAAGTGGTGGTTCATCGGCGTGGGCGGGCCCCTGGTGGGACTGGTGGTGTTTTTGTGGCGCTTCATCCTGCCCCGGACCAAATACTGGGACGACTACCGCGTCATGCGCTTTCGGATTGTGGTGGAGCACTGGAAGGGCAATAACCTGGACCCCAGGGGCGCGGGATGGCAGCAGAACCAGTCCCTGGCGGCCATCGGCTCGGGCCAGCTCACCGGCATGGGCTATCTCAACGGCACCTGCACCCGCTCCCCCAACAAGGAGACCCTGCCCGCCCGGCACACCGACAACATCTTCGCCGTGTGCGGGGAGGAGTTCGGCATGATCGGCTGCTGCGCGGTGCTGCTGGTGCTGCTGCTCATCATACTGCGGTGCGTGTGGGTGTCCCGGAGGGCCAAGAGCCACATGTCCGCCTATATCGCCATGGGCATCGCCGGGATGCTGATGATCCAGACCATCATCAACGTGGCCATGACCCTGTATATCGGCCCGGTGATCGGCCTGACCCTGCCCTTCATCAGCTACGGCGGCACCTCCACCCTGACCCTGTTCCTCGCCATGGGCATTGTGTCCGGCATCAAAATGCGGCCCCTGCCCAGCTGGCTCAAGGACCGCAGCCAGCTGTGAGCTTTCTTTTAAAAACGCGGGCCCGTCCTGACCTGGACGGGCCCGCATATTTTTTGCCTTTTTGGTATATGCTAGTCCCACAACCATACAAAGGAGGAGTTCCCTTTGAAAAAGCGAATCACCATACTGTCTCTCTGCCTGGCCGGGGCCCTCACCGTCCCCGCCCTGGCCCTGACCACCCCCACCGCCGAGGTGGAAAACGCCGCCCCCATCGCCGAGGACCTGGTTCTCAAAACCTACAAGGGGGTGGCCATCTCCAGCCGCTTCGCCGCCGTGGACCCGGACGGGGACCTGGTCACCTTCCAGATCATGGACAGCCCCGCCCGGGGCCAGGTGGCCATGGACGAAAACGACCCCGCCGCCTTCACCTACACCCCCTATGAGGGCAAGAAGGGCAAGGACACCTTCACCTATGTGGCCATCGACGCCAAGGGCAACAGCTCCAAGCCCGCCACGGTGAAAGTGTCCATCCAGAAGCAGACCACCGCCGTCAGCTACTCCGACCTGGCCGGCGACCCCGCCCACTACGCCGCCCTGCGGCTGGCGGAGGCCGGGGTGTATACCGGCCGGAAGGTGGGAGACCTGTACTGCTTCGACCCGGACGCCGCCTTCACCCGGGAGGAGTTCCTGGCCATGGCCATGACCGCCGCGGGCAAAGCCCCCCTGAGCGACGTGACCCTCACCGGGTTCTATGACGACGGCGACATCTCCGCCTGGGCCAAGGGCTACGTGTCCGCCGCCCTGGTGGTGGGCACGGTGGAGGGCTCCCGCAACCACCTGGGCCAGACGGTGTTCACCCCCGGCAGCCCCATCACCCAGGCCGAGGCCGCCGTCATCATCGACCGGCTGCTGGCCACCGGGGACGTGTCCGGGGCCTCCTCCGCCTTCTCCGCCGAGACCGCCCCCGCCTGGGCCTACCAGTCGGTGGTGAACATGGAGGCGGTGTCGGTAATCAGCAGCAGCACCGACCTGTCCAAGCCCCTCACCCGGGCCCAGTCCGCCCAGATGCTGTCCGCCATGCTGGATGTGCTGGATGCCCGGGATGCCGGGGGCTGGCCCTGGTAACATCCTAAGGAACCTCTGAACAAATGCGTCTGCGGCGCTTTACGGATCTTTTTCGCCGCAACTTCGTTGTGATTTCTTGAAATAAACACAATTATTCCTGCGGAATCCCGCCTCGCTGCGGCGAAAAATCTCTCGCAAATCGCTCTTGCCGATTTATTCAGAGGTTCCTTAAAACACCGCCTGGACCAGCGCCATGTAGAGGACGGTCCCCCCCACGATGGACAGCATGTTGTTTTTCTTCCACAGGTGGAGGCCCACCACCGCCAGCCCTGCGATGAGGCCGGGGGCCCAGCCTCCGGGGGCGGCAAAACTGGTACTGCGGTAGCAGTAGACGATGAGCATGGCGATCACCGCCGGGGGGAGCAGCCGCCCCAGGTAGAGCACCACCCTGGGGGGCTCCCCGCCCCGGCCGAAGAGCAGGAAGGGCAGGGCCCGGGTGAGAAAGGTCACGGCGGCCATCACCGCCACCAGGGCGGCGATCTGCGCGGTGGTCATTGTCCCTCCCCCCCTTCCAGGCGGGGCCGCATCAGCAGCAGCCCCGCCACCAGGATCACCAGCGCCGGAATGAGAAACCGCCCATTGTCCGGCCCGAAAACCAGCAGGCAGCCCAGAGTGCCCGCCGCCCCCAGGAACACCGGGGCGTGGCGGGCATTGGACTGCCACTGTTCCACGGCGATGACCAGAAACAGGGCGGTCATGGCGAAGTCGATGCCCTCGGTGTTGATGGTGACGAGGGCCCCCGCCACCGCGCCCAGGATGGAGCCGGCAATCCAGTACAGGTGGTCCAGCACCGCGATGGTAAAGTAAAAGTCCTTTTCATCCACTCCTTCCGGGGCCCGGACCCCGGCCAGCAGGGCGTAGGTCTCGTCAGTGAGGGAGAAGATCATGTACAGCTTCCGCCAGCCCATGCCCTGGAACTTCTCCAGCATGGACAGGCCGTACACCAGGTGCCGGAAATTGATGATGAGGGTGAGAAAGGCGGCGTCCCCCAGGGGGGAGGCTCCCTTCAGCAGGTCCACCCCCAGGTACTGCCCGCTGCCCGCGTAGATGGCGGCGGACATGAGGGCGGCCCAGGTGGAGGCGAAGCCCGCCGCCGACAGCATCCAGCCGAACACGATGCCGATGGACAGGTAGCCCATGAGCACGGGCATGGTGTGGGGAAAGGCGGCGGCCAGGGTTTTTCGGTTCATTTCGGTCACTTCCTCGGGAAAATTGACACAATCATTATACCGTCAACCCTCCCCCTGTGGCAAGGGCAGGGTTTTACAGATTGTTCATTGTATTCCAGGCAGGATTTGGCTATAATACTTTTCAATACCAGTCCGGCCCCTCCGAACCGGGCCCTATGGAGCGTGACCCGCCATGAAAAAATTACTGTACATCTACAACCCCGCCGCCGGGAGGAAAACCGCTAAAATCAACCTGTCCGACGTGCTGGAGGTGTTCGCCCGCCAGGGCTACGGGATCACCGTCCACCCCACCCAGGCCCGGGGGGACGCCGCTGCCGCCGCCCAGGACCAGGGCCCTGAGTTTGACCGGGTGGTGTGCTGCGGCGGGGACGGCACCCTGAACGAGACCGTCCGGGGGGTGCTGGAGCTGCCCCCGGAGCGCAGGCCGGTGCTGGGCTACATCCCGGCGGGCACCACCAACGACTTCTCCCGCACCCTGGAGCTGCCAAAGACGCCGCTGGAACTGGCGGAGGTGGCGGGGGCCGGGGCGCCCCGGGCCATCGACGTGGGGATGGCGGAGGGAAACCCCTTCACCTACGTGGCCGCTTTCGGGCTGTTCACCGACGTGTCCTACTCCACCCCCCAGGCCAGCAAAAACCTGCTGGGTCACTTCGCCTACGTGCTGGAGGGGATGGGCAAGCTGTCCAATATCCCCAGCTTTCACATGAAGGTGTCCGGCGGCGGCCGGGAGATCGAAGGGGACTACATCTACGGCATGGTGGGCAACACGGTGTCGGTGGGCGGGCTGGTGAACCTGCCCCGGGACAAGGTGCTGCTGGACGACGGGCGGTTTGAGGTGATTTTGATCCGGCGGCCGGAGAACGGCCGGGACTGGCAGTCCATCCTCACCGCGCTCACCACCCTGGAGCTGGTGCCGGAGGGGGCGGTGACCGGCTTCTCTGCCGGGGACATCACCTTTTCCTGCGACCGGCCCGCGGCCTGGACGGTGGACGGCGAGTTCGGCGGGGAACAGGCGGTAACCCACATCAAAAATCTGCCCCAGGCGCTGGCGATAGCCTGTGGGATTCCCGCAGAGGAGTAAGGGCACTTCTTTTTCTTGAAAGAAA